>JBJSXJ010000251.1:0-11571 GCA_046086325.1 Planctomycetota bacterium
CGCCACGCGCCACGCGCCACGCGCCACGCGCCACGCGCCACGCGCCACGCGCCACGCGCCACGCGCCACGCGCCACCCGCCACCGACAGCCGGCTTGACACTTGACCGGCGCTCGGTTCCTCGTGACACTACGTCGACAAACTAACACTTATTTTTTTCCAGGAATCCCTTTACATGCAAAACCTAAAGCGGCGTCGCGGGATGAGCTTCAAGCACTCTTATCGCTCGATCTTGATCGGGCTGGCTTTGTCAGTGCCAGCGGGGATGGTGGGCGCGGAGAATTGGTCGCAGTGGCGGGGAGCGAAGCTGGACGGGATCAGCGGTGAGTCGGCGGTGCCGACCAAGTGGGATAAGAAGCAGGGAGTGCTCTGGCGGCTGCCGTTGCCAGGGGCGGCGGGGGCCTCCCCGGTGGTCTGGGGTGAGCGCGTGTTTGTGACGAGCACTGCGGGAAACGATCTAATCTTGATTGCTGCCAGCACGAAGGGTGAAGAGTTGTGGCGGCAGAAGATCGGTTCGGGAAATCAAGATGTGCGCGGTGACGAGGGCAATTCCGCGTCCCCTTCGCCCTGTACGGATGGCGAGCATGTGTGGGCGATGATGGCGAACGGAGAATTGGCCTGTTTCACGGTGACGGGCACGCCCGTCTGGAGTGCGAATTTGCAGCAGCGATATGGCAAATTCAACATCGCTTTCGGGATGACTTCCTCCCCGGTCCTGGATGGTGATCGACTCTACCTGCAACTGATTCATGGCGAGGGGAACCCGAAGACGCGCGAGGCGGTCGTCGTGGCACTCGACAAAAAAACTGGAAAAGAAATCTGGAAGCAGAATCGCGACAGTGACGCGCGAGACGAATGCGAGCATTCCTACGCCTCGCCGGTCATCTATCGCGATGCGCAGCGTGAGTTTTTGCTTACGCATGGAGCCGATTTCGTGATCGCGCATCGCTTGACGGATGGCCAGGAGCTGTGGCGGTGTGGCGATTTGAATCCCCCGGGACGCTACAACAACACGCTGCGTTTTGTCGCTTCGCCCGTCGCCGTGCCGGGACTGATCGTGGTCCCGTCGGCCAAGAATGGACCGGTTTTTGCGATCCGTCCCGATGTCCAAGGTGATATCACAGAAAAGCCCGATTCGTTCCTGTGGAAGCGGCCGTCGGGTACGCCCGATGTGCCGTCGCCGCTCGTCCATCAAGGACTCGTCTACTTATGCCGTGAAAATGGCAACTTGGTAGTCGTCGAGGAGAAAACGGGCGAGCAGGTTTATGAGCAGCGTACGGTGGCGGATCGTCATCGCGCGTCGCCCGTGCTGGCGGGCGGCCATCTGTACCTCACCGCACGCCGCGGCATCGTCACGGTTGTCAAAGCTGGTCGGGAATTTCAGATTGTCGCTCAGAATGATCTTGGGGAAGAGATTTCCGCGTCACCGGCGATTTCCGGTGGTCGCATCTATCTCCGCACCTTCAACGCTCTGTATGCCATTGGAAATCAGTAGTTTTGGCAAACCCGTAAAACGAGGCCCCCGTGTTTAAGTTTCTGCATGCGGCCGATCTGCACCTGGACAGTCCGATGTTACGTCTGGGGCAGTACGACGATGCGCCCGCGGAGTTGCTGCGCACCGCCACTCGACAGGCCGTCACGCGGCTGGTGGATGTGGCGATTGCCGAGCGGGTGGCGTTCGTGCTGATTTCCGGTGACATCTATGACGGTGACTGGGACGATGTGCGCACCGGGTTATTCATGGTGCAGCAGTACGCTCGGCTGCGCGAAGCTCAAATTCCGGTCTTCGTGATTGCTGGGAACCATGATGCGATTACCAAGATGACCTATAACGTCACGTTGCCTTTCAACGTGACGTTTTTTGGTCATCAAAAACCAGCCACTCATCGACTGGAACATTTGGACGTCGCGATTCATGGACAAAGTTTTTCACGGCAGACGGTGCGGGAGAATCTAGCGAGTGGCTATCCGGAGCCGGTGGCAAATTGTTTTAACATCGGTCTGTTGCACACGAGTTTGGATGGCCGCGAGGGGCATGCCACGTATGCCCCTTGTTCGGTGGCTGACTTAACGGAACGCGGCTATGACTACTGGGCTTTGGGGCACATTCACACCCGCGAAATCGTGGCGAAGAATCCGTGGATTGTTTTTCCCGGCAACATCCAGGGGCGAAATGTTCGCGAGACGGGTGAACGCGGCGTGATGCTGGTTACCGTCGACGATTCGCGGCCGGCGGCTGGTCGGGTGACGGTCGAGTTTCGGCCGGTCGACGTCGTACGCTGGGAACGCGTGCCGCTGGATGCCGCTGCCGTGGCAACTCCCGAGGCCTTGCAGGAACAGTGGCGCGAGAAACTGATCGAGCTACGGCGACAGCATGCGGAAATGCCTTTAGCAGTGCGCGCGGTGTTGCAGGGCACGTGCGATTATCACGTGGCACTCGTGGGCCAGCAGAGCACCTGGGAGAGTAATTTGCGCGCGATCGCTCAGGATGTGGGACGCGACGAACTGTGGGTAGAAAAAATCAAATTCGCCACTCAGCCTCGCCGTACCACGACCGCCAGCAGCGAGCTTGATGGACCGCTGGCTGAAGTGTCGCGCATAATCGAAACGCTGCTCAGCGACGAGCAGCAACTGGCGGCCATCCAAGAGGAACTCAGCGAGGTCCGCGACAAACTGCCGCGCGATTTACGGGAGGGGCAGGATGCTTGGGAGCTGATGCAAGTCAGTGGCGTGCGGCAATTGTTGGCTGAGATCGAACCGCTGCTGCAATTGCGGCTGAATGCGGCTGGCGACGAGTCGGAAAGGAGTGGACGATGAGAATCGATCGTTTGGAATTGATTCGCTGCGGACCATTCACCGAGCAGACTCTGGATCTCTCCGGTGGTGAGTATGGCGTGCATCTGGTGATGGGCCCGAATGAAGCGGGCAAGAGCTCGGCGCTGCGTGCTTTACGCGACGCCTTGTTTGGCTTCGACACGCGCACCACGGACAACTTCAAACATGCCAACAGCGAATTGCGCGTGGGGCTGTCGCTGCGACGAAAAAATGGTGAGCAGGTGTCGTTCGAACGCCGCAAAGGCACCGCCAAGACGCTGCGCCAACCCGGCACCGAACAGCCGCTCAATGATCAGCTGCTCGAAACATGGCTGAGTGGTGTGGATCGCAAACTGTTCAGCAACATGTTCGGGCTCACCTACGACGCACTCGTGGCTGGAGGGCGAGAGCTGGCTGAACTGCAGGGTAACTTAGGCGAATCACTCTTCGCGGCTGCTGGTGGTGTCTCGCGTCTGCGGAGTGTGACGACGCAGTTCGCCAAAGAGGCCGAGGAGCTGTTCAAATCGTCCGGTAGTCGCCCACGTCTGAATGTATTGCTGCGCGAACACAACGAACTGCGCAAGGCAAGCGAGCGCGTGGCGAGCAAGGATTATGCGGAACGACTGCAGCGACGCGATGAACGCCGACAGCAGTTGCTGCAAATCGAAGAGCAGCAGCGGGCAAGTCGAGTGGAGCTGAGTCGTTTGGAGCGACTAAAAAATGCTCTGCCGCTGCTGGCGCAGCGCCGCGAGTGTCTCGCGGAACTGGCTGAATTTGCGGACACCGTGGAGTTGCGCGCGGAGTTTGAAGGCGAGATGCGGCGGGCTAAACAGACCGTCGATCGGGGCGATCTCCAGCAACGTCAGGACGATGCTGAGTGGGAACGTTTGCAAACGCAGATTGCCGCGATCGCGCCGCCATCCTGGTCCCCCGAACTCATCCAAGAACTCACCTCTTTATCCGATCAACTGGGCGGTTACCGCAAGGCTCAGCAAGATTTGCCAGCGCTGCGCGCTAAACATGCACAGCTGCGCGCCGGTTGCGAAGAGCAATTACAGCGACTGCGACCGGATCTTTCTTGGGATCGAGTGGCGGAGGTGCGACTGCCGCTGCTGCAGGAGAATTCCCTGCGCCGGTTGCAGGAGGAGGGCCAGCAGTTCGAAGGACTGGCCGAACGCATGCAGGAGGATCTCGATAAACTGCAGACGCAGCTGCGTGATGATCAGCAGCTACTTGCGCAGTTGGCGGCACCGGCCGACGAGTCGGCTGTTCGCCAACTAGTGGGTGAACTGCACGCTCTGGCAGTGGTCGAATCGCAGCTTGTCGGCACGACGAAATCGCTCGCCACCGAACGCACTCAGTTAGCCAAACGACTCACGAAGCTGGGACGCTGGCCGGGAAAACTAGAAGAGTTATCCGACCTGGGGATACCGGCAGCGGCGACGATTCAGCAGGAACAGCGGCGGCGGGACAAGGCGGAACGGGAACTGGATGAGCTGGCCGGCGAACTGCGTCGAGCCGAGGAAGAGCTGCGGCAGAATGCGTTGAAGTTGGCGGAACTGAAAAGTAGTTCCGGCCAGCTCCCCACGCTCGCGGACCTGCAGGCAGCTCGCAATCAGCGTAATCAGTTGTGGATCGAGCTGGTGGTGAATATGCGGCGGGAGCCCCTGCAGCCAGCCACTTTGCGGGAGTTAACCGCTCCCTATGAAGCAGCCGTCCTGCAGGCAGATCAGATTGCGGACCAACTGCGATTAGAACAGCAGCGCATCGTGGAGTTTGAGCGGCTGAGTAGTTTAAGCGCTTCGCTAGAGGGACAAGTCGCCGAGCGGCGTGAGAAGTTGGCTCAGCGGCAGCAGCGCTGGCAGGAACAAGAAGAAGCTTGGCTAGCGATCTGGTCCGCTTTGCAGATTACCGGTGGCACGCCGGCGGAAATGCAGGAATGGCGCAGCGAACTGGAGCAGTTACAAACGGCCGAGCAAGCTTGGCGACTGCGGCAAGCCGAACAGGTTGAGTCGGCGGCAGAGGTGCAGGCTGGACGTGAGCGTCTATCGCAAGTGCTGAGCCAAGTTGGCTTAGACGAACTGGCCGAAAATGAGTCGCTCAAGTCCGGTTTGCAGCGGGCGGAAGACTGGGTCGTTCGTCAGCATCGGCTTGCGGAGCAACGAAGTTCGCTCGAACGGACCAGTGCGCGATTGCAGCAGCAGCAAGGTGAGCTGCAGCGACGTCAGCAAGAGCAGCAGCAGCGATTGAACGCTTGGCGTACCAATTGGACTCAGGCACTGCTGCCCCTGGGACTACCAACCGACACCACTCCCCGGCAGGTCGATGAGTATCTGCGCGAGGCGGAGCGGCTGCAGGTCAAGGTTCAGGAGGCGGCGGCGCTAGCGGTCCGCATTCAAGCGATCGAACTGGATGGCGCCAAGTTTGAGGAACTAGTGAAGAGGCTGGCGGGTGAATTAAAAATGCCCCCCGATCCGCAGGTGGAACTGACCGCTCGACGAGTCAGCGATGAGCTGCGACGCTCGGAACGGGAACGTGATCAACGGGATGATTTCCAAACGCAGCTCAAGAAGCTGGAAAAGCAGCGTGAAAAACGACGCTCGGAATTGGAGGGAGCACGTGTTTCGCTGCGATCGCTGCTGGAAGAGGCGCGAGTCGACGGGGTCGATGATTGGGAGCTTGCCTGGGGCCGGTCGCAGGCGAAGCGGCAGTGTCAGCAAAAGCGAGAAGCGATCGATAAGGCACTCTACGAAATGTCACTGGGGCAATCGATTGGCGAGCTGGAGGAGGAGGCCCGGGCGATTCACCACGGGGAACTGACGCAGCGGCTCGAGCAGGAGCGACTACGCTTCGAGCAACTGGACGCGCAGCGCCAACCGCTGCACGAAGAAGTGGGGCAACTGAACAGCGAACTGCAGCGGATGTCGGAGGGCACGGCGGCGATCGCCAGTAGCGTCCAGCTGCAGGCCAAACTCGGAAGTATCGAGCAAGCGGCGACCGAATATGCCCGCGCACGACTCGCCACGGTGATTTTGCGACGGGCGGTCGAGGAGTTTAGTCGGCGCCATCAGGGGCCCATGTTGCAACGAGCGAGCGAATATTTTGCGCGACTTACGGTGGAGGCGTTTGCGCGGATGGACGTGGATTACAGCGACGAGGGGCAGCCGTTTTTGGTGGGGATTCGCAGCGGTGGCGGAGCGGTCGGTGTGGCAGGGATGAGTGAAGGGACGGCCGACCAAATGTTTTTGGCTCTGCGCCTTGCTTACCTGGCGGACTGGCTCGATCGCAAAGAACCGCTGCCAGTGGTGTTTGACGATGTGCTGATCAAATTTGATGATCGTCGAGCGGCCGCGACCCTCGGCGTGTTAGCCGATTTCTCCAGTCGCACGCAGGTGATCGTGTTCACTCACCACGAACACTTACTGGAGATCGCTCGGGAACAGATGCCCGCCGACCGACTCTTCACCTATCGGCTCGGAGGCGGCAGCGACGCGGGGTAGGTGGGAATGGGAAGTGCTGATGTGCCGGGCGTAGTGAATACCGGTTTTTTTTGAAACACAGAGGCACAGAGGGCACAGAGAACACACAGGAAACAGAGACCTCACAGGAATCAGAGACCTCTGTGAACTCTGTGCCTCTGTGTTTTAAATTCCTACACCTGAGCCCCTGAAAGTTTTTCCCAATCATCAAGAACGATAGGCCCAGCCACTAGCCGTGGGGGAGATCCGTGAAAAGGTCAAGTGCCAGCAGGAGCTTGCTCGGGAACAGATGCCCGCCGACCGACTCTTCACCTATCGGCTCGGAGGCGGCAGCGACGCGGGGGGGCGGGAATAGGAAGTGCTGATGTGCCGGGCATACTGAATACCGGTTTTTTTGAAACACAGAGGCACAGAGGGCACAGAGAACACACAGGAAACAGAGAACTCTGTGACCTCTGTGCCTCTGTGTTTTAAATTCCTACACCTGAGCCCCTGAAAGTTCTTACCAATCATCAAGAACGATAGGCCCAGCCACTAGCCGTGGGGGAGATCCGTGAAAAGGTCAAGTGCCAGCAGGAGAATGAAGGCGAACACACCGGTGAATGCGAATTCCATACCCTGAGTAACCTTGATTGGACCACTGACGACACTACTAGCGTGCAAGTACCCAGCATCTGGCGGGGAGATGTGGTCTTCGTCAGCGTCCGTTGCTGCACAAAGTCACGCGAGGTCGTTCAGAGGTTGTGATTATGCCGATTCGCCGATTTTTGGCAATGATTCTTTCGCAAAATTTTTTTGTAAATTTTGCGGCGACGACTGATTTACCGTGGTCTGGATTCCGGTGAGCGGAAGGTGGAGTGGTAAAAAAGCTTGGCGACGCTCTCCCGGTCCGCTACAACTATCGCTCCAACCTTGGCCCTGGTCGTTGTTCCCTCCTTCCGTTTCCCCCCTTTATCGCTCACATCGAATGGTCTGACAGGCCTCAGGCAGCAGTCATTCTGGAATGCAACGGAGTCGTGTGATGATGATGAAATCGTGTCGATTAGGCCTTTGGGCGGCAGTTTTGATGGCCGGCTGGGTTGGGCTTCGTTCTACCTCCGCTCAGGATAATTGGCCCGATTTTCGTGGGCCGGACGGCCAGGGGCATGCCAGTTCCAAGGGGCTGCCGACGAAGTGGAGCGATGCCGAGAATGTGGTCTGGAGGCAAGCGGTGCCGGGGCATGGCTGGTCGTCGCCGGTCGTATTTGGTGGTCGCATTTTTGTGACTTCGGCGGTTCCTGGTATGAATCCACCAGCTGCCGATTCGGCGCCCGCGGCCGAGAAGCCGAACGCTGAAAACCCGGCCGCGGATGCCGCCAATCGCGTGCTATCCCTCCGGGCGCTCGCCTTTGATGCGGCCAGCGGAAAGCCGGTGTGGAACGTCGAGGTGTTTGTGCAATCGGAAGCGAAGGCACCGAAGATTCACGGCAAAAACAGTCATGCCAGTCCCACGCCGGTCGTTCACGAGGGACGACTTTTCGTCCATTTCGGGCATCAAGGTACCGCCTGTCTCGACTTGGACGGCAAAATCCTCTGGCGTAATCAGGACTTGGCGTACGCTCCCGTCCACGGCAATGGCGGCACTCCGGCACTCGTCGATGGAAAGCTGGTATTTAGCTGTGATGGAGCGGCCGATCCGTTTATTGTCGCCTTGGATCAACAGACCGGGCGTGTTGTTTGGAAGGTGAACCGCACCGGCGACGCTCCCCGAAAATTCTCGTTCAGCACTCCGCTGGTGATCGATGTCGCGGGGCAAAAGCAGATCATCTCGCCGGGGTCCAATTCGGTCAGTGCGTTGGCGCCGGCGGATGGGAGTGAGATTTGGCGAGTGAAGTATGAAGGCTATTCGGTGATTCCACGGCCGGTTTACGGCGGTGGTTTAGTCTTTATCGGCACGGGCTACGATACGCCGTCGGTGCTGGCGATCCGGCCGACGGGCACGGGTGATGTGACGGAAACGCACGTCGCTTGGACGATCAAGAAAGCTGCTCCGCATACGCCGTCCCTGCTGCTGGTGGGCGACGAACTCTATATGGTCTCGGACCGTGGTGTGGCCACCTGTGTGGAAGCCCAGACCGGCAAGGAGATCTGGCAAGAACGGATCGGTGGCAACTATTCCGCCTCGCCGCTTTACGCCGACGGCAAAATCTATTTTCCGGCGGAAGGTGGCGAGTCGACAGTGGTGCAAGCGGGCCGCGAGTTTGTCACGGTCGCGAAGAATACCTTGCCTGAGCGGACATTCGCTTCGTATGCGGTGACGGGGCAATCGCTGATCATTCGCACCGAAGGATTTTTGTATCGCATCAAGCCGTAAGTGGCTGGGATGCAGGGAACGTGGGCGGTCGTTTTTTATTCGGAACTTGTTGGGCGGGATCATTCATAAACGTTACTTGTTGGAGTTCAGTCATGTCGGTTTGTGTTCGTCTTGGTTCTCTGGTGTGGGTTGCCGGTTTGATGTTGATGACGGTTGCTTTGCAGGCCGCGGATGACCAGCAGAAGGTGCCAGCCGAGCCGGCTGGAATGAAGCCCATTTTCAACGGCAAAGACCTCACGGACTGGAATGGCGATGAGCGGCTGTGGTCGGTGCGCGACGGGGTAATTCGAGGGGAAACGACGCCGGAGAAAGTGGCTAAGGGCAACACCTTCATCATTTGGAAAGGTGGCACGCTGAAGGACTTCGATTTGCGTCTCTCGTTCCGCTGCAATGCCACGAATAACTCGGGGATCCAGTATCGTTCCAAGCACATCACCGACGGTAAGGTGGGGAACAACTGGGTGGTGCGTGGCTATCAGCATGAGATTCGCAATGAGCTGAAACTGCCCAGTGTCGCTGGCTTCATCTACGACGAAGGTGGCTCGCGCGGCCGGATCTGCATGGTCGGTGAAAAGGTGACCTGGCAGCCGGACGGTAAGAAAGTGGAAGCGAACTTTTTGGATCAGGCTGCGTTTGAAAAACTGTTTCGCCTGGACGACTGGAATGACGTCGCCATCATCGCTCAGGGCCACCACATTCGGCATTATCTGAACGGTCAGTTGATCGTCGATTTCACCGACCGCGAACCGCAGAAGGCACTCAGCGAAGGCATCTTAGCGCTGCAGCTGCATGCCGGGGCTCCGATGTGGGTTGAGTACAAGAACCTGCGATTAGCAACACTGACGCCGTAAGTGAAGCCCGCCGCCGCACGCGACAGCGGGGCTGGCGTTGGTTCTAAGACTTCTTGCGAGATTACCAATCCCCCAAGAATTCCAATCGATCCCAGAGTGCTTCCGCATTCAGGGTGTTAGCCAGATGCATCAGTCGACGCAACATGTCACCAATTGAACGCTGGCTTGATACCACAATTCCTGCGTGGTGCCCACCCTTCAACAGCCAGCTTGCGTGTAGGACCGCAAAGTCAGCTACGTTGAAGGTCAGCAATACGCGACCAGCAGTGGCTGCGAACGCCAACTGTGATTCATCGGATTCTCCCAGCCGGCCTGCCTCTGGGGTACTTACCGCATTCACGCCTGCTTTCCGCAAACCCACGGCAACCGCCGCGTACACATCTTCGTCCGTGAAGAACATTAGCCGGCTCATGGGGAGATAACGCCGGCAATACGAGACTTCACGGCCGTTTCATCGTCGGCGGCTAGGTCAGTTTCAATTTCGTCCAGGTGGTCGTAGGCGTAGGCCAAGGCGTCGTGAACGTCAGCGGGCTTGAGTGCCGGGTATTGTTGAACGATTTCTTCGATGCTCATTCCTAGCCGGTAGCACCCCAAGATAATTGCCACGCGAATACGCGTTCCACCCACGACCGGTTGCCCGCCGCAGCGAGCGGGCTCTTGTTCGATATTTCGATAATCCAGCTTCGGCATTTTTCCGTTCCTCGATCGGTCTTCGCTCAATGGGTGACGTTCAAAGGCGTTCGCTACCACCTTCAGATGTTACCACGTCCCGTGCAAACCGTCGATTTCACCTGGCTCACCCGCCGCCGCGTTACTCATCGCCTGTCAAACGACGGGCGATGGCCTGCGAGTAGAGGACGGTGATGGCACCGGCGGAGAGCAGGGCCCAGGGAGCCCATTCCGGGATGACAAGCTCCCGGGTGACTGGCTGCGAAATGCTGGCGACCGTCGAGTTGTCGCTGGAAAGTAGCTGATCGGGAACATGCACCACAACCCGTTCCACTGCCAGGCACTGCAGTCCTAGCAGCACGATCGCCACGCCAATCGCACAGAAAAAAGCTCGAATCATAACCTGAACTCTCGCCACCTGGTCCGTCTAGCCGTACTCCTGGGAGCCTCGCTTGGGTCGGCATCGGCATACACCCGTGGCCAGAATCAAATCATTTACGGCGCGCGCTGGCAATTTGTACTCGTGAACTACGATGCTGCCGGCCGTAGGGATCCTGCCGACCAGCGGCACCGTCTGAACGCCCCTCCTAGGGAGTTGCACTGCGGCGTGCCGAGCCATAGCGGGCGCTGGTGATCACGCGGGGCTCGCGGTTCTCCGGTGAAAATTCCACCACACGACTGGCCGACGTGACGAGCGTTCGTCCGTCGCGCAAACGCTGCACATCGCACGGCTGAGGCTCGCTGAGCCGCGCGACACACGTACCCTGACGGTCGTACTCCGCCACCTCATTGGCACCGTAGTTGGCCACCAGTAGATGACCGTCGGGCAAAACCTGAATTCCATTCAGTCGTCCGCTGATCTTCCACTCGTTGATCACCGCGCCGTCGGGCGCGACTTCACGCACCAGGTTCGCGCAGCCGAACACGGTGTGACCATTGGCCAGACGTTCGGCATCAAAACAGGGGTCCGGTGTCGGTAGACTCCAGACGATTTCTGCGGAGCGACCGCGCGGCGCCAGTTCCAGGACGCGGGCACCCTGGTAGTCGACCGCCAGGACGTTTCCGTTGGCCAGCGGTTTGGCACGCGTGGCCGCGATCGGAGAGAACTCCCACTGCACCTCACCGCGACCGTTGATTTCGACAATCGATTGATCATCCAGCGAGGCGATAAGCAGATGGCCACCGGGGAGTAATTCAGCATTCCAGGCCACTCGCGGTTGCCGCCACGCTACCGCACCCTGCTCATCGAGCAGCCAGAGGAGTCCGTGGGAACCGGTAGCGACGAGCGTGTGTGGGCCGAGCCAGCCGCGGCCGGTGAGGTGCAAGGGCTGGCGGTTCGCACCAGGTGTGGGGCGGGGCTCAGAGGTGAGCCACTTGTTCCAGTCCTCCGCCGCTGCTCGGAGCGT
>JBJSXJ010000252.1:0-31218 GCA_046086325.1 Planctomycetota bacterium
GACCGATTGCTCAAGGCCGCCGGACTAGGCGACGAGGCCTGAGGTATTAGCGGCACGGCGTAAGCCGTCCGGTATTAGCGGCACGGCGTCAGCCGTCCGGCCGGAATTAACGGCACGGCGTAAGCCGTCCGGTCGGAATTAGCGGCACGGCGTTAGCCGTCCGGCCGGTATTAGCGGCACGGCGTCAGCCGTCCGGCCGGTATTAGCGGCACGGCGTAAGCCGTCCGTCCGGTATTAGCGGCACGGCGTAAGCCGTCCGGCCGGAATTAACGGCGCGGCGTAAGCCGTCCGGCCGGTATTAGCGGCACGGCGTCAGCCGTCCGGCGGCCCCGCACGCTCACCGACGCGCCGGAGGGCTTACGCCCAGCCTTTTAAAGGTGTTTCTTTCTGTGGCTAACGCTTCTTTCATGGATCGCTCCCTTCTCCCCGCAGGAAAAAAGAGTGATCGTCGCCCTGGCCAAACGAGTTTCCCTTTTTTCCTGTGGGGGAGTAAGGGCTGGGGATGAGGGGGCCATTGTGGCCAGCCGCTCGCAGACCAGCCAGCAGGTTTGGGTGGTTGATTTCTCGCGAGAACAATTCTTTCTATCTACCGCAAAATCTCGAAAGAGGATGGTTGAGTACGTGCCATTCGAGTTCGCACTCAACGCCGTGATCAAGCTAACGTACAAACTCCGCCAGCCGCCGCATGCGTCTGGGCGCACCCACGACCAGGATATCCCTTGTTGGGTTGCGTCTCCGCAGAGCCCGACTCCGTTTTTCCCGGAGGCAAAAGCCTACACCGCTAACGGGGGCAGAGCACATGAACGCTTGGAACACCTTCGCCATGCCTCCCAAAATCCTGTGGCGACAGCCACACTGAGCCGTTGCTCGACGTTGCCCCACAGGAAACCCGGAACACCTTTAACAGGCCGGACGGCTTACGCCGTTCCGCTACCTCTTGGCCGGACGGCTTACGCCGTTCCGCTACCTCCTGGCCGGACGGCTTACGCCGTTCCGCTACTTCATGCTGGCGGGATAAATGAGTCGGCCGGGGGTCGTGGTGCGAATGCTGTAGAGCGTGCCGCCACCGGTGACGTAAAGCGTCTGCCGATCAGCACCTCCAAAGGCACAGTTCGTTACTTCATCCGTCGGCACAGGTAAAAAATCGAGTAGCTTTCCTTCGAGATCCAACACGTAAATACCGCCCTTTACATCGGTGGCAGGTTCAAAGGGTGGGTTGGGCTTGTTTAAGCCGCCCGCCACATACAAGCGACCTTTGAGATCCTGCTTCAAACCATCGGGGCCGCGCCCCAGCCCCCAATCGCGCAGCAGCTTGCGCGACTTCAAGTCAACGCTGCCATCATCACGCAGCTCGAAGCGCCACAGTTTCCGCGCGCCACCTTGAGTGTCATTGTTGTTGTCGGCCACGAGCAGATAACGATCGTCCGGCGTGATCAAGATACCGTTGGGCCGCTCCAGTTCACGGCCGATGATGCGCGTGACTTTCAAATCGAGATCGATGCGATAAACGCCTTCAATCGTTTTTCCATCCGCGTCACGAATCTCCATTCCCTCGCGGTCACCATAACGAGGATCCGTGAAGTAGATGCGGCCGCGCGAGTCGACCGTGATGTCGTTGGGCTGGTTGTAGCGTTTTCCTTCGTAACGCTCCGTGAGCACCTCTAGCTTGCCATCCAGATTCGTACGAGTCACTCGGCGCTGCACCGGCTCACAGGCCAGCAGTCGCCCCTGACTGTCGAACAACAGTCCGTTCGTACCAGCATTCGCTCGATAAACCGACGCTTTCCCTGCCGGGTTCAACTGACGGATATCGCCGCCACCGCTGGTGAGCACGCCTAACTGTGGATGCCACGCCGGCCCTTCGCCACCCGCTCCATCGCCCACTTCAACTTTGAGCTTTGCACCTGCAGCAAAAATCGGTTCCGCAGCGGGTAGATCCGCGAACGTCCCGCCAGCCAATGTCCCCACGCAGGCAATCGACAAAACAGAGCGCATCAGCTTCCAAATCGAGGTCATAAAAATCAGCCGTCCTTTACGGGTTAAAAAGTTTTTTTGCGGTGAATCGTTGTTCATTTGGAGGAGCGGAGGAAAGCGATCAGGTCGGCCAGTTCTTGTGGGGTGAGTTGTTGATCGAGTCCCGAGGGCATGACGGACACCTGACTGGGACGCAGCTCTTCAATCTCCGTCCGTGGCACTCGAACTTCCTCCGTGGCGTTGATGGCCAGCACCAGTTCATCAGTGGATGATTTTCTCACCAGTCCGTTGTACGTCTTGCCATTGACCGTTGTGACCGACACCGGTTCATAACTGCGCACAAAACTCAAACTGGGATAAACAATCGACTCCAATAGATCACGTTCTGCGCGAATGCTACCGATGCGAGTGAGATCGGGGCCGACTTTACCGCCGATATATCCGGTGGTGTGACAGGAGCCGCAAGCGGCTTTGGCGCTATGAAAGACGGCCTGACCGCGACGCACATCGCCGTCGCGTAGTGAGCCTAGTAATTGTTCGAGTCTTTCGCGCTGGCGGGCTTCGTTCACATGAATGACTGACAAGAGGTTTTTAAGTTCTTGTTGAACCGGTGCCGGATATTTGGCCAGAGTTTGTCGCAGCGCGTCGGCTCGTAGCCCTGCTACCGATTTGGAATCGCGCAGTTTTTTCAGCAGCATCAGGCCCAGTTCCTGATCGGTGGAACTTTCAAAGGCAAGCAGTAACCGATCAGCCTCGAGTGGTCCGACTTCGGCCATGAGTGACGTCAGGTGCGACAATTGCTCCGAAGAGAGGATCGCTTTGCGGATGACATCCGCGGCTGCCATCCGCCGTGGCACGGCGATATCCGAACTGAGCTGCTGCGTCAGGAACTTCCACAGCTCGTCTGAAACGACCGACAAACCGCCGGGAACTGCGGCCATGGCATCCAGTCGTACGACTACCTCCACGCGCCGGTCCTCGGCCAGCGCCACCAGTGCCTGGCTCAGTTCTGCATCCGCCCGTTTTGCCGGGGTTAACTCACGCAGCGTGCTGGCCAGTTCGCCGAGTAACCGTGCGGAACCATCCGTGACCGGTGCCGCGCGCAAGGCCACTCGACACGCCCCCCACCATTCACTCGGTGTTTCACGCAGACCACTCGTTCGCATGGCTCGCAAGGCGATGATCTGGGACGACTGCTGGGCCTTGGGATCGCGCACGACTTGCGCCAGCAGTGCTGCCACGTCGGCATGTCGAGCGAAGAGTGCGAGCTGCTTGGTCAGTTCGGTCAGTGCTGGTGCGTCAACGGAGTCCGGTGGAATGCTGCCGGCGGCCTGGAGGCGATCGCGCAGAGATGCGGCCAATTCACCGCCCCAGTCAGCGTGTCGACTGGCGATCCAGGCTGCTGTCTCGCGCACCAGTGGCTGCGTGGACGATAAACTCGGAGCCACCTCGGCAGCCTTCAGCCTGCCGCTGCCGGACTGATCCAGCACCAACAGCGCCGCTCGGCGCAGCCACGGCTGATCGCTGGCCAGATGCGGACGCAGGGCTGAACCAGACTCCAGTTCCAATAAGGCAAAGAGCAGCGCATGTTCGACGAATCGATCGGCGAGCGAAGCATCACTCGGGGACCGCGGCTGCTGAGCGACCTGTTGACCAAGTTGCTGCAAGCGCTCGCGCACCGGTTCAATATTCAACTCGTCACCCATGCGTCCCAAACACTCCGCTGCCAACCGCACATGACGCCCGGAAGTGCCTCGCATATTCACCAGGACTCCGTCGCGCGCGGCGGAGTCCCGATGGAGGCTGACGGCTTGCAGAGCGGCCAGTCGCACCGTGTCGTCGGGGTCCTGCAGAGCGCGCCGAGTGGCTTGCCTTGCGGCAGGGGCATCGATGCGCGCGAGCGTCCAGACGGCCGCTTCGCGCGTGGTGGCCGTCGCTGCGGGGTCGAGCAACTTTGCCAACGCGGTGATGATTTCTTGCGCGGTCGTATCGGCTGCTGCGCCGCGGCTGCGTCGCGCCAGGTCGCGTGTCGCACGCAGCCGTACCGCCGGTCGCTCATCGCTTAACCGACTGGCCAGTTCTGCACCGCTGATACGTTCGCACCAGTTGAGATCTTTGCCGCGCGGATCCTTAACCGCTGGCGCGTCGGTGCGACGAATTCGATAGATCGCACCCAAGATATCGGGCTTCCAGAGCTGCGACGTGGGGCAGCAGAGCTTATACCAACCGCCCGTGTTGACCACCAATAAACTGCCATCGGCATCCACCTGCACATCGGTGGGATGAAAATCGATATTATTCGAGACCAGGAAATCTTCGTCACGACTGACATACGAGCCGCCTTGCGGGGTGAGCACATGACGCGTGACTTTATGCAAATTGAACAGCGTGGCGAACAGATTATCGCGATACTCCGCACCAAAGCTCGACGCCTCGTAGCGAGTTAAACCACACGGTGCGGCGGGACCAAGATGGGCGAGTGGTGGCAGGACATCGCCAGTTCTCACGTGCGATTCGATCACGTCATGGATCTTGCCATAGACACCACCATGAACGGCGTGAATTAAGCCGTCGCGCAGACCGGCAGCCGGATGCTGCAAAAACGTCGTCGTAAAAACGCGGTCACCACCGGGCAGAAAAACCACGTCCACCGGGTTGTCCATCCCTCCCGTCATCACCGACTCAATTCCGCTGCCATCCGGTCGCGCCCGAAAAATATGGGCCGCCTTGGTGACCAGATCCGATTTACCGGGCCGCGGGTAACGCTGTTCAGCAAACGCTCCTTTGCACCAGTAAATGCGGCCATCGAGTCCTTCATACGGACCATGTAAATCATTCGCACAGCCCGTAAGCGTACCGCCACGAAACCATTCCACGCGTTCGTCGGCAACACCATCGTCATTGGTATCGGTGAGCTTCCAAATGGATGGCGGAGCGGAAACATACAACGAACCATCCAGCCACAGAGTGCCCTCGGGGAACATCATCTGATCGGCGAACACCGTCCGCTCGTCAAACCGACCATCACCATCGCGATCGTGGAGACGCAAGATGCGGTGGGGCCGTTCTGCAAGTTGCTTTTCGACTTTGTCGTTCGTCCCGGAAGATTCGGCGACGTACAGCCGACCGTGTTCATCGAAGTCGCACGTGATCGGACGCTCGACGAGTCCCGGCGCCGTCGCTCGTTCGATCGTGAAGCCGGCTGGAAGCGTAAAGATTTGTCCATCAAGTTCAATCTGTGTCCGTGGCGATTGCCCGCACGCGACAGCAGTCAGAAACCGTTCGGGGCCAAGCACAGCCGCGAGCAGCGAGAGGAAAGCCAGCCAGTGACGCGCCATGGTTTGCAGGCTCCAAGCTAGCCGGGCGAGCGCTTCCAGATGACGGTCGCCAGCGGCGGCAAAGTTATGTTCAGTTGAAACGGACGTCCCTGAGCGGGCTTGGCCGCGGCCGGTATACCGGGATGATTACCCAGATTACTGCCGCCGTAAAAGGCAGAATCGGTATTCAGGATCTCCTGGTAGTAGCCTTCACGTGGTACCCCAATCACAAAGTTGGCACGGGGTATCGGCGTGAAGTTGCAGGCGATGACGAGCAGGTCGTCGTCGCCCGGTCCACGACGCAAATAGGATAACGTGCTTTCCTGCCGATTGCTGCAGTCAATCCACTCAAATCCAGGCGCCTCATGATCCCAGTGGTGAAGTGCTGGTTCGCGCTGATGGAGCTGGTTGAGATCCTGCACCAGTTGTTGCACTCCACGATGCGCATCCTGACCTAGTAAACTCCAGGGTAATGAATGCTCGTGAGACCATTCCGCCCACTGTGCGAGTTCACCGCCCATGAAGATCAGCTTTTTACCTGGGTGAGTCCACATGTAGGCAAACAGCAGCCGCAAATTGGCAAATTTCTGCCACGCGTCACCGGGCATTTGATCCAGCAAGGAGCGCTTGCCATGCACGACTTCATCATGCGAGAGCGGCAACAGAAAATTTTCGCTGTAGGCATAGATGAGGCTGAAGGTGAGTTGATCGTGATGGAACTGACGATGAATCGGATCGAGTCGCATGTAAGCGAGCGTATCGTTCATCCAGCCCATGTTCCATTTGAACGAAAAGCCCAGGCCACCCGAGTGCGTTGGATGGGACACGCCGCCCCACGCCGTCGACTCCTCCGCAATCGTCAGCACTCCGGGGAACTGCCCATGCGCCTCGCGATTGAACTCCTGCAAAAACGAGATGGCTTGTAAGTTCTCCCGTCCGCCATGCTCGTTCGGTACCCACTCGCCCTCCTTGCGGCTGTAATCGAGATAGAGCATGGAAGCGACGGCATCCACGCGCAAGCCATCGATATGATATTTATCGAGCCAGAAGAGCGCATTGGAGATGAGATAATTACGGACTTCATTACGGCCGTAATTAAAAATCAGAGTTCCCCAATCGGGATGCTCTCCGCGACGCGGATCATCATGTTCGTAAAGTGCCGTGCCATCTAGTCGCCGCAGTCCGTGTTCGTCGCGAGGAAAGTGCGCGGGGACCCAATCCAAGATCACACCTAAGTTGTGCTGATGGCAATAGTCCACGAAGTACATGAAATCTTCGGGCGAACCGTAGCGACTTGTCACGGCGTAGTAGCCGACCGTCTGATACCCCCAGCTACCCGTAAAGGGATGTTCGCTGACGGGCAACAGTTCGACGTGCGTGAAACCTAGCTCTCGGCAGTAATTGACTAGCTGATGAGCCAACTCTCGGTAGTTCATCCAGCCGTGGAGTCGATCTGGTTGACAGCGCCAGCTGCCAAGATGGACTTCGTAGATGGCGAGCGGCTGCTGACGCGGATCGCGCTGTGAGCGGCGCGTGAGCCAGTCGTGATCTTGCCATGGATAGGAATTCAGATCGGCTACGATGGACGCCGTATGCGGTGGCATTTCCGCCGCAAATCCGTTGGGATCGGCGCGATCGATCGTTTCCCCGTCACAGCCGGTAATACGAAACTTATACCGAGCTCCGGGGCCGACGCCGGGCAGGAAGAGTTCCCAAATTCCAGAAGGAATGCGCTGGCAGAGCGGGTGACGACGGCCATCCCAGTCATTGAAATCGCCGATGAGTGCCACGCGGCGCGCATTGGGAGCCCAGATCGAAAAATTCGTACCGAACACGCCTTCGCGGCTCGTCACCTGCGCGCCCAGCTTGTCGTACGACCGCCAGTGTCGTCCCTCCCCCAGCAAGTGTCGATCGAGTTCATCAAGCAACGAAGGAAACGCATAGGGATCGTGCATTTTCTCTACCACGCCGTGAGCGGTTACCAGTTCCAAAACGTACCGCGGTGGACCATCCCCCGCGCGCCGCAGCCCCGAGCCCGCCGACTCGTTCGCCCCGTTCGCTGCCGCAAAATTAACTGCCACAGGATTACCAGCCGCAGCGTCCCGCAGCGGCTCACCGGGGCAAATGGCTTCAAACAAACCAGCGGGATGCAGGCGGCGCATGGGGCGGCGCCAACGACCGTCGCGATCCACCACCCAAGCTTGGCGGGCGGTCGGCAAATAAGCTCGAATCGCCCAGGAGCGACTTCCATACTGAGCGACTTGGCGCGGTCCCAAGAGCAGCGTGGGGTCAGCCAAGTGGCCATCCACCCAGTCCGCAATCCGGTCCAATCTCATGGTCGTTCGCACGACATGCCTTCCGGATGAAGCGAGTGATCCCGAAACTTGGGCAAGGAAAACGCGACGGAGGAATCAGCGTGCACCGATTCCAACGTCACCATTCCATCGTAAGCCACTCGATTGTCAAGCGGCTGCGGCCAAGTTTGTTCCGTGGAAGCGTCATCGGACAGGGAGAAGCGCCGATGGAACGTGGTCGCGCACAGCGGCGAGCGGCTGGGACGCGGACGGGCACCGGCGGAAGCTTCCAGTTGAGCGTGGGGCAGCGTAGTGAACATAAAAAACTCGCTCCAGCGACTGCTTGGCTATCGACCCAAACCTCCTGTGCTCGCCAGTTTTACCGATTTATTTCACCGGGGAGGGCCCGGGAGAAATGCGCACGCAGAGTACGGGGTTGTCGCGCACGGAGACATCGGTGAGTTGCGCACGGAGAGCACGGGGTTATCTCGCACGGAGACACGGGGGGCACGGAGGTAAATCGGAATTTGCTCGTGAAGGCTCGGGACCAGTTATTTCTTGTTTGAAACTTCGAGTTACCTCGTTCTAGACGCCTGGTAATTTCCTTTCAAAGACCTGCAATTCAAAGCCTTGCAAAGCTGAATTTTCACTTTCCGGCCAATCCCGCGGAAGCCATACCTCCGAGTCGCCGTGTCTCCGTGCGAAACAAACCCGTGTTCTCCGTGCGAAAATGAACAGTGTCTCCGTGCGAAACAAACCCGTGTTCTCCTTGCGCAATCGGCGATGGGGATCGTAAATAGGCCGCTATAGTCGCAGCAGGCTGTGTGTCTTGCCCAGCTTGATGAATCGAGTCGCGAGAATTTTTCGGAAGCGCCGGTAAAACCGAAAAAAACCTGCCCTTTGGCAGGATCGTCAACCGAAGACTAATAGCGGTTGGTACACGGAAGTAACTAATCTCAGGAGGGGGAAAGACCCATGCGACGTTTTGTGATCGGATTCGCGATCGGACTCGCCACGCTGTCGCCGATGTGGGCGCAGGCGAATGACGACCAGATCGCTCAAGCAATTATTGAACGCCTGGAAACTCAGAAGTCGGAAGGCAAGCTCAAGGGCTTCAACATCGACTTGCAAGTGGATCAGGGCACCGTTTGGATGAAGGGTTCAGTGGCCTCGGTGGAGCAGCAGCGTCTGGCTCTCGATGTCGCTCGCCGCATTCAGGGTGTGGAGAAAGTAGTGAATCAATTGAAGGTCGAAGGGGATGCGAAGAGCGCCGCGTCGAAGACGCCCACGGCTGCTCCCACCACCGTTCGACCGAGCGTCGCCGTGCCGGCTGCTGCCGCACCGACCGCTGCCGCTGCTACACCGGCTCCAGCCGCTGCTACACCGGCTGGCAAGAGTGACGAAGAGTTGTTGTCGGACGTGCTGAATCGTTTGCAGGCGGTTAAGAAGTCGGGTCAGCTCAAGGGCTTCAAACTGGATGTGCACACCGAGGGTGGCGTGGTCTGGTTGACGGGTCGAGTGGCCGATGCCGCTCAGCAGCAGACGGTGATCGAAGTGGTGCGACGAGTGGCTGGTGTGAAGCAGGTGGTGAACGAGTTGTCGGTCGCTGCGGCGGAGCCGCAGGTGACGCCAACGTCGGGCATTGCCGAAGGCACGGGCGTACCGCAGATGGTGGCTGCTCCTGCCGCTCCCGCCATGCGATCAGCGGCCATGATGCAACCTGCCGCTCAGCAGATGGCTGCGATGCCTGCTCAGCAAATGGCTGCGATGCCGAACCAGCAGATGATGATGGCGAATCCACAGGCGATGGCCGCTCCGGCTCGCATGGGACAGCCTCGCATGGCGCAGCGTCCTCTGGCGTTCGCTCCTTCGCAACGCGGCCCGCAGATGATGCAAGTCGCTCAGATGCAGCCGGTGGAAGAGGGTGCAGCACCGATGCCAATGCCGATGCATAGTGCCGGTCCGAACGTTGGGATCGCACCCGCTCGCTACGACCACCCGAACATGCCGGGCTATGCGTGGCCGAGCTATGCTGCCTACCCCAACTATGCAGCGGTCACCTACCCCAAGCAGTACTCGCCGTCGGCTTGGCCCTACATCGGCCCCTTCTATCCTTATCCCCAAGTGCCACTTGGCTGGCGCAAGGTGATGTTGGAGTGGGACGACGGTTGGTGGCACCTGGACTTCAAAGATAAGTAGTCGCTCTCCAGCCGGATGCGGCTGAGCAATCGCGGATTTTGTTCGCGGCAGACAATCCTTCCTCCTCAGCGAAACCACCAACCGCGCTGAGTGATCCGCCGAGTCGCCAGACTCGGCGGATTTTTTTATCCTGCCGGGCTGCCTGTGGGTCGGCGTCGAGTAGCGACGCTGTGTGGCAGTCACCACCGGAAACCCGGATGGACCATTTTTTATTTTATCCTGCTCTGATTGCCGCTTCTGGCTGAGGCAGGTACAAAAGCATTCCGCGTGCTGTGCTTGGGCAGCGGGTACCGAACCGGGGCCGCACGATCGTCCATTTTTCGCGACTGAGTGCGTGATGCTATTCAATAGCTATACCTTTCTGCTGGCTTTTCTTCCGCTGGCGTTTTTGCTGTTTTGGTATGGTGGCAGTTCGCGGGTTTGGCGTCTGTCTTGGATGACGGTGGCGAGCTATGCGTTTTATAGCTGCTGGCAATTCGACAGTCTGGCCGATTTTTGGCAATCGCTGACTCCGACGACACTGACAGAACTGAAGGCAGCGCTATGGAAATGGCGGTTCACCTTCATCATGGTTCTGACCAGTTCTATCGATTACTGGGCAGCGGCGGTGATTTATCGTATCGCCCCCGAGTTTCGAGCTCGTCGCGCGGCGATCCTGGCGATTTCGCTGCTCGGGAATCTCGGGCTGCTCTTTCTGTTCAAATACGCCGGGTTCATGACACAAATTGCCGCTGACCTCGCCAAGCTGTGGGGCGGCCGAGAGATTCCTGTGCTTTCCCTGATCCTGCCGGTCGGGATCAGTTTTTACACGTTTGAATCGATCAGTTATGTGATTGATGTCTACCGTGGCATCGCACGCCCCGCCCGTAGTTATCTCGACTACGCCTGTTTCATTTCGTTTTTTCCACACTTGGTCGCTGGGCCCATCATTCGCTACTCCGACATGTTGCATCAGTTTCACGAGGTGGCTTGGGTACGACCGCGACCCGACTGGAATCAAATTGTCACGGGACTATTGTTACTGACGCTGGGTATGGCCAAGAAACTGCTCATCGCGGATACGATCGCGGTTCGGATCAATCCGTGGTGGGATGCTTTGAGCGGTGAGGCGTCGCTGGGTTTTGTTAATTCTTGGGCGGCGGTTTTGGGCTACACGTTCCGCATCTACTTCGATTTTTCTGGCTACTCGGACATGGCGGTCGGTCTCGGCCATTTATTCGCCGTGCGTTTACCGATGAATTTTAATAGTCCTTACCAAGCGCTCGACCCCAGTGATTTCTGGCGTCGCTGGCATATTTCGCTGTCGAGCTGGTTGCGCGACTACCTCTACATTCCGCTCGGTGGCAATCGCCATGGTCATCAGTACCGCAATTTGATGATCACGATGGTGCTCGGCGGGCTTTGGCATGGTGCCGCGTGGCTATTTATCGTCTGGGGCGCCTGGCACGGATCGCTGCTCATCGTTTACCACTATCTGAAAAAATATCAACTGCTTCCCGACAACACGTCTGGCTGGGGTCGCTGGTTCAACCGCCAACTGATGTTTGTCCTGGTGGTGATTGGCTGGGTGTTTTTCCGAGCGGCGGATGTGCAGGCAGGAACCGGCACGTGGGACTCGCTGCTGCCAGCGTGGCGATTGCTGCAGCAGATGTGTGGTTTGGAGGGATTTTGGCCCGGAGCCGACATCAGCCGCGCCAGTTTAAACCTGTGGGCCCTGCTCGGTATCTGCTGGATCATCTGCAATTTCGCACCGAACACGGGCACGATTGCTTACGACGAACGTTCTCACCAGCCGCTATATCTGATCGCGGCCGGCATCATCATGGGCATCTGCCTGACTCAAATGGGAACGCCAGTCGACTTCCTCTATTTCCGCTTCTGATTGCTCTTCGTTGCCGAGTGCTTGCTGATCAGGGCGTCGTCAGCGTTGTCACCGCTGGTAGATGATTTAGGATTTCCCAATCGGTCGGCGACTGCGTGGCGTCATCCTCAATCCGCTCTCCCAAGAGCAGATTGATAATGCGTCGAGTGTTGACGGGCGATTGGTGCCCCGCGTCGTGAAATTCAGCTAAATCTCCGGCGTAGAGCGAGACGGAATCTAAATCGTAGAATTCGCAATCCACCGCCCCACAAATCGCTTTCAGCCTCGCAACGACAATCTCGCGATGCGACCGGTTGTAGGCGGTGATCACAGCCGGATGTTTGGGCATGAGCACGAGCTGTACCTGCGCCGCATCGACACGGGCTAGCCGCAGAAATTGCTCCAAATACGCAAACTGGGCCGACTGCTCGAGGTTACTTAGCGGCGCCGGGTCGGGATCGGTAGCGGCATTTTTTTTGGCGAGTGCCTGCTCCAAGTCAAAGGTCCCGTTGTGCCGAGCCAACGTCGTCTTGGTGTAGATCAAGTAGCCGTCCGCGAGTAAGAGACTATCGACATCCGCGAGCGACCTAGTCGCCTGATTTCGCCCCAAGAGATTGTTGATACTTTGCCGCGTGTTCCAGATTCGAGCATTCCCAAATCGCTCGGCCAAGATCTGGAGGTTGACCGGAAACGGAGTCTGTCGGAGCAGCGGACCATAATCGGCCAAGCGAGTCGTACCGGCGGCTAACCCGGCATCAAACGCTTCTTGATGGAAAGCCGCGATCACGCGTTGTGGCCGCACGCCCACCTGTCTCGCATGACGCAGCAACGTCAGCGCATCGACCGGCCGTCCCATGGAGACACCGAAGTTAAAAGCTTCTACACCAGTACGCTCTTTGAGATAGCTCGGCTGGAACTGCATCACGTAACTAGAGCCGAAGAGCACGATCTCCGGACTACGACCGGCGGCTACCATCTCTTCCAGTCGTCTGGCCTTCCAGGAGCGATCGGACAAACAAGGCACTAGCGGCGACGGTAAAATACCTCCGCCGTTTCCTAGCCAATTCACGACCAATAAAACCAGGAACGCCAGAGACACCGACAGCACGTACCACTTCACCAGTTTTCGCGATCGACTCATCGAGACCGAATCGGAGTTACTGGCATGAGAATCGTGCGGGGACGAATCACCCGATCGGGTCGATACCGAATCCGCCGTACCATGAATCTTATTGACATCCACCGACTGGTCTATCTGCCTCATCTGTCGCTCTGCCTCATCGACTCGCACTCCGCAGCACGCACCATTTGCCTGTCAAAAGAGCCCGCGGAGGGATTGTAAGGCAATCCCGTCCGGGAGCGAAAGTCGACATACTGGGCGACGCGAATCTCCCACTCTGATCGCGACGGACCGCAGGCATTGCTACTGAGCCTGTTCGACTTTGTAGTTGATGCGGCGTTTTTCGAGAGCGGCCGGTGGACGGATCGATCGTTGATTCGCCAGCGAACTAGGCACGATATCAATCTGTGCCTGGTAGGCTCTGGAATCGTTCGGATCGGCCGCATCCCACTTCACCTTCAGGCTACGCAAGATCTCCTGCATCAAGTAGGACGGAGCATCTTTGTGGAGCGTGATGGTGAAACGTTCACCTTGAGCGCCGAGGTTTTCACGTTTGACACTGCCCACCGGCTGCGAATCTGCGGCGCCAACCGCCGAGTTAAGCAGTACTTGGCCCTGCTCGTTGATTTGCCAGCGAGGAGCTGGCTCATCGTTCGCCCGAGATTTCTCGGGAGTGTAGTCAATTGTAATCTCGGATTTCTTGGCTACCGTAGGAGCCGCATCACCATTGCCATTGCCATTGCCATCACCGGCATTCCCGTTTAAGGCCCGAGGCTGGACCCGGTTAGCATCCGTATCCTCAGCAGGTTCGATGTGAACGACGATCTGGGTCTCCTCGAGCAGATTCTTAGTCGGGTAAGAAACGCGCAGCTTGCTGTCGATGCGCCCGATCTGACTCTCCTTGCTCATCTGCGTCTCTTCGGGAGAAAGCTCGACCGTCGGCGGCAGTATTTCACCCAACCACAACAGCGCGGTTCCATCTTGACTGGCGGTGATGACATCGCGTCCGTTGGGCGAGAAGGAGACAAAGCTGACGCGGCGTTCATGCCGATTATTACCGCCAGCACCGCTCTTCTTAGCCGCTAATTCATACCGAGCTAATTCCAACACCTCGTTGAATTTTTCGTCCGCTTCGGGTGGCAGCGACAACGCTCGCATATCACGCAAACTGACTCGACCACTTTCATCGCCCAACAAAGCTCGCAGCCCGTCCGCGGAGAGTGCCAGCGAGGTGATGTTGTCGGCCAATTTCGCGCCGCGGGGGACAAAATCTCCCCTCGCTGTCAGCGACCATGCTTGAGCGGTTCCACCCCGGTCGATTGTGGGATTATTCACGGTGAGCAGATGCTGGCCATCAGGCGTGAACACCGCCGCACTCAAGCCAATCGTATGACGCGAATTGGAATCATCATCCTCATCCACGAATTTGATCTCCCGCGGATTGAGTAGCTCGGCGGAATTCGCTTGCCAGCGGACGTTATAAACTCGAGCATTGCTTTGGTCCGAGGAAACCACGAGTTGGCGACCATCGGGTGAGAAGTGCGTACAGCGAATGGCCACACTATTGCTGTCGGTTTTGGAACCTGGCGGCACAGGAGCACCGGCGAGGTTCACCAGCTTTCGCTCGGCGACGTTCCAGAGGCAGAGCTTGCCATCAGCACCAGCGGTCAGCAGAAACTTACCGTCCGGCGAGAAGCTGGCGCTGAAGATTTCTGTTTCTGGAGCATGCCCATCTTTGAACTGATGCAGTGCGCGATGCGTCTCGAGGTCCCATAACTTCACTTGCCCTTCACTACCGGCCGTTACCAATAACTTCCCGTCCGGCGTGACGTCGACTGCATTCACTTTGCTGTGTCGTCGCAAACTAGTTTTGAATTTGAAACCGGTTGCTCCGGCATTTTGTTGCAAGATGTCGTAGAGGCGAGCTTCCTTACCACTAACCGCCAGCAACTGACGAGCATTGGGGGAACTGGCTGCCGACCACGGCCCCGCTTCGCGCAAGACGCCACCTTCGAGTGGCTTGCCGTCGCGATAGCAGGTGAGGAGTTGCCGAGAGTTGGTGCCGTTTTTGGACTGCTCGGAACTGGTCACCATCACGGCTTGGTCGTTCTCGTCGAAGAACCTGACATGGTTCACGATCACGGGAAGATCCTTGGCCCAGACGGTGTTTTCACGAGCTTGCAGATCGCGCACGATGACCGTCGAAACCAGGGGCACAGAGTTCCTTTTGCTTTCAGTCCTCGACTTCGTGGCCGAAGTTCCGCCAGCGGCGGCGGCATTGGCGGGCGCTTCCTGCTGATCGATTGAGGCCCAGACCAAGCGGCGTGCGTCGCGCGACAGGGCAGCGGAAACGATCGTACTACCCGTGACGAAGCTGGCTGCCTGGTCCTTCACACCCTGATCGTTCCACACCGTCACTCGACCATCGGAACCAGCGGAAATCGCCAACCAATGGCGTTCCTTGACCCAATCGACCTGTGGCAGAAAATCAACCAAGGAAATCGCTTCCGAATGGGCGCCGGCCAACGTCTTGATGAGTTCCCCGTTGCCATTCCACAGCTTGACGAAGCCTTCCGTGTCGCCGGTAAGGAACAGGTTGTTATCGGGGGAAATCGCCAGTGCCGTGATGTCCGGCAATTGACTTCGATAACTACTCACCGTCGCCCCCGGATTGCGCTCCCGGAACCGCTTGATCAGCTCCTCGTAAGGTTCCAGTTCTTTTAGCAGCGTGCCTTGCGTGGCATCCCACAGCAAAGCCGTCTTGCGATCGCTGCCGGTGAGCAGTCTCGTGCCATCAGCGGAGATCGCCATGATGCCCTTGCTGCCAGTCCCCTGCAGCCGATATTTCTGCACTCCACGAATCAGGTCCCAGCAGCAGGTCGTACCGTCACCGGCGCTCGTGATCGCTTCCAGGCCGCTCGGCAAAAACTGAGCGGTGTTCGTGAGGAACGAATGTCCCTCTTCGAACCGCGCCAAACTCTGTCCCGACTCGAGGTCCCAGAGCATCGTCTCGCCATTCTGCAGGGCCGTGACAAGTCGTTTGCCGTCCGGCAGTACTTTCGCTGCCACGACCACATACTTGTCCAACTCGCCGAATTGTCGCACCTCTTCGTAGGTTTTGATGTTCCAGCCATGCCAGCCCAAACCGGTCGTCCCAGCGATGACTGTCATACCATCCCGACCAACAAACGCTTGTTGTAGCGGGGAACCGTGCCCTCGCAGTACGTTGCGCACCAGTTGGCGAGTGGCCAGCGGCTGGTGGGTGGCTCGTGGAGCTTCACCTGCACTGCCCGGTTTCGCCTGTTCCTCGGCCTGCTCGATCGCGCGATCTGCATGCCAGACGATCGCGGTATTGTCATCCGACGTCGAAACCAGCAGTAACGAATCCTTCGCCGACTGCGATTCGTCCGCCGCTGCTGCCGCCGGTTTGGGAACCGGCATGAACATCACTCGATGCACACTTTCCAGGTGGCCGATGAGTTCGCAGAAATGCGCCGGAAACTGATTAGGATCAAATCGCACGGTCGTGGAGATTTGGGGCGCCGCCTGCCCCGATTTTTTCGCTTCCTTCGCCGCTTCACGGGCCTTGTCTTTGGCCGTTTTTTTTGCCGCTTCCAGGTTCCAGAGCAGTACGCGTTTATCGTAGCCCGCCGATGCGATCCACTCTCCGTTCGGCGAGATGGTAGCGTCAAAGACTGAACCCTTATTGTGGCCGACAAACCGTAGCACTTCGGTGTCAGTCTCGAGATCCCAGAGTCGAATCGAGCCGTCGTCGCTCGTCGACAGCAGTGCGTCCTGGCCCGGTTTCAGGCCGCTGGGCGCGAGTCGTGCGCTCTGCACACGATCGAAGTGACCGCGCAATTGCCGGAGCTTATCCAGCCACGGCGACTTGGCTGAATCGACCGGTGCAGAAGCGACCGCCGCTGCCTCCGCCGTCCAGTGGTACAGTTCCGCCCGGTTGCTTACAAACGTGATGAGCGAGAGGTTCTTGCCAGGAACGAAAACGATCCCGCCGACCGCACGTTTTTGGGGAGCATACCGGCTGGCGCCGCCCGGGTGCTTGATCGGTGCGAGTGCCTTCCAAGGCTGGTTCGCGTCGGGACTTTTTTCCCAGATCAACACTTCGCCATCAAGGTTCTCGCCACCCGCCGCCAAATAGCGTTCATCGGGCGACACCGCCAGCGCGGTAATTTTTCCCTTGGGGGGGTAGTCGAGCGTGGCACGTTCAGCACCGCTCACCACATCCACCACCTTTATCTCATCACGATTACCATAAGCCAGCCACGTTTCGCTCGGCGCCACCACTAACGTTTGAATCTCCTTGGGCAAATTCCTCATGCGTGCCGCCAGCGGCGACAAGTCAGCGGTTTTCGTACCGCTCAAATAGTTTTGTCGAGCCCATTCCCAGTGTCGCAGTCGCCGCAAACCGGAGTCCTCTTGCGCCATCAGCAATTCACTGGCATCCGCAAACTGATTTGCTCGAATCTTGGAATTGATCAGTCCAACTTGCGCCCAGTAGGACTGTTCTTCCGCCTTGCGGCGTTCTTTCACTTCGTCCGCCCGGGAAAGATCCGCATTTTCGCGCGCCGCTTGGGCGAGTTTCTTGGCGGCTTCGGCGTTAGCCTTTTGAACTAAGGCATCCTTCTTGGCTAGTTCCTCTTTCTTAGCCGCGGCTACTGCGATCTTCTCCGCATTCTCAGCTTTCGCCTTTTCTTCGAGCGCCTCTTTCTTAGCCTGCTCCTCTTTCTTGGCTGCCGCAACGGCGACCTTTTCCGCGTTCTCGGCCTTCGCCTTTTCTTCGAGCGCTTCCTTCTTGGCTTGTTCTTCTTTTTTCGCGGCAGCTACAGCGACCATTTCCGCATTTTCGGCCTTCGTTTTTTGTTCGAGTGCATCTTTCTTCGCGAGCTCTTCTTTCCTCGCGGCAGCGACGGCAATCTTTTCCGCGTTCTCGGCCTTCGCCTTTTCTTCGAGTGCGTCCTTTTTGGCTAGCTCTTCTTTTTTCGCCGCTTCCTTCGCCTCATCTCGAGCTACGATTGCCGCCTTCCGCTGCAGGTTGATCGCCATGGCCCCGACCACGCCACCAACGCTCACCAGCACCAGCAGGGCAGCGATGATTTGCTTGAAGCGCGCCAGACGAGCTTGACGGCTATTCCGTTCGGTGCGAGCGCGGGTGAGTTCGGTGTAAACGGGTTGATGCTCGGCCAGGGCGGGGTCGACGAGGGTCAAGCCGAGATCAAAGTCGCCTTTCTTAAGAGCGCCCTGGGCATAGGCGAACTTCGCCTGCACAACACCGTCCGCTGCTTCATGATTGCCATCCCAGAGCGCTACCGCTTCCTGATAAGCGAAGACGGAGCGAGCATAGTCCTCATACGACTGCGTCTCAGTCGCGCGCTGCAGATCCTCACGCGCTCGTTCCGCCAGCACAATACTTTTCTCGTGCGCCTGAAAGTCGCGAATCGCATTTTGGAAATCGCGGACGGTCTGATACCGATCTTCCATTTCCGTCGACATCGCTCGCCGCGCAATCTCCATGAGTTCGCCGGACTTGTCCGTGGCGATGATGTCATTACGCGCAGCGGCATTGAGACATTGGTAAATGTTTTTTCCGGTGTGCGGCGGCTTGCCCACCAGGGTTTCAAAGAGGATGGCACCGAGCAGGTAAACGTCGGTCGGTGGTGCCAGGATTTCGATCGGGCCCAAGACCATTTCGGGAGCCATATAAGCGGGCGAACCGCCGAGCCCCTGCTGAGCGCGCATGATGTCGCCGGATTTGGAGTATTCGGGGAGCGGCAGCGCAATCCCCCAGTCCATCACCAGCACCTCACCATACTCACCCAACATCACATTTTCGGGCTTAAGATCGCGATGAATGATGCCGCGGGAATGGGCAAACCCGACGGCATCCGCCACCTTGAGCAGAATATCCAAGTTCTCGGCCAACGTTTTTTCTTTAATGACATCATTCCAAGGCGTGCCTTGAACACGTTTCATGGAATAGAAGAGTGTGCCACGACTGTCGGCACCGAGGTCATAAATCGGCACGATATTGGGGTGATCCAAATCGCCCGTAACCACCGCTTCGGCCAGAAATTTTTCGCGATTACCTGGCTCGGAGACTCGGTCTGGACGCAGCATCTTGATCGCCACGTTGCGATCAATCGACGCTTGTCGCGCCAACCAGACCACGCCCACGCCACCCTTACCTAACTCCTTGAGTAGTTCGTATTCAGCGCCCAGGTCCTGGCCATCAAAGCGCGTTTTGCGATTGACGACATTACGCGTTTGAATGTTGAGCTGCGTGTCGGTGATGTTTGGACGGGAGGTGCCTTTGATGGTCCGCGACGGTGGACCATCGTCCGCCTTGATCGCCTCATCCCACATGGCAGCGATCGTTTGCTGAATATGATCGCCACCACCTGGCGATCCGGATCCGGGCAAGCCACCGATCGTAACCGAGTTAGAATCTTGTTTACTGGCCTGCGGCGCTCGCGGCTTCAAGATCGGATTCGTCTTGTCGAATATCATCGTGGCGCCGCCAGGGTTCGCGCCCAACGCCCCGCCGTCGTCCAGCGACATCGTTGCTGAAGATGATCGATCCCCGGCCGAACCACCGCTCGCCTTATCGTCCCCCAGGTCGAGCTGCGACTTCCGCAGGCCATCGAGCGTGTCGACCGTGCCGTAAGCGTTCAGTTCGATCGTCATCGACGACGGATTAACGGGTCGACCGGGAGGCATCGCGGCGGTTGGAGGTTCAACACCTCGAATGTCAGCCAGCGTGCGATCATTGGCGTCGCCACCACGCGACGGCCCAGGCAGCTCGCGCGTCATCATCAAAGTACCCTGGAAATCATCAGCATTCCCGCGCGCTGGTTCATCGAAAACAGAATCGCTCGCATCCTCTTCGTCGTCCCCGCCGCGCGCGGCTGCCGCAGACGCGCGCTGCGTCTGGTCATCACCCGTCCGGTTCAGCGCCGACGATACGTCCGCTACCGTCCCCATGAAGGGAGCTGGCGTGGGCTTCGAGGAAGCCGCGGGCGGGGACACCGACGGCGCGGCATCGCGTTCGGATTTCAACTGGGCCGCATCAGCGGGCGCGATATTCCCCACCGTTCCCTTGTTTTGGTCTGGCGACTGGGCGAATTGCTTGGCGTCCGCAATAGTGCCCTTGAAATCATCCTGCTTTTTTTTGTCGTCCACAAATCTCTCCATCATCGGGCGCTGAGATGATTGCCGTTTTCGTCTGCGACCCCAGCTACGTACCAGTGCAAACGCAAGCGCTGCCAATCCTTGACACTAATTGAGCGGAATATGGCGTCAACCACCAGGATTCCTTTCCCGCATTTTTGGCGGTGAAGTTTCCCCTTTCACCGCCACCTTGTAGTCCCCTTACGATAACGAACGATTACTCGTTTGCGAATTCAATTTGCCATTTTCCTGAGCATCCTGGCGTAATGTGGCCCGGACCTGCTGCGACCATTTCGACGCCGACCCCTGCTCGGCGGCTCCAGCCGAACCCCCAGCGGACCTTGAGTCCGAGCGGTCCGCGTCGGTCGCGGTGGTAGAGTTGGTCGCATCGGTTGTGGTCGCAGAGCTGGTCAGGTCCTGATCTTGGCCTGCGGAGGACCGTCCCCAGAGCGTCTCGGCCCAGCGCCGCGTCACCTGCTGGCTGCGAGCGAACCAGGAGCGAGCGGCCAGAGCCGGTTCGTCGCCCGGTGCGTCGCTCCCCAAATGCTCCGCCCATGGATCCGCAGCTGCCATTTCCGCCCCTGGCTGACGGATCGTCCCGCGCCGCTTCGCCTTACCCATCGCCGCACCTTGATTCGATTCCGGTGCTGGCTTCTCCTCGGATGGCTTCTCCGCTGCTGGTTTCTCGGTGGCGGGGCTCTTGGCCGCTGGCTTTTCGGAAGCCGGCTTCTCCGACTTACCCTGGTTCGGCGATTCGTCGGTCAGGTCATCATCTTCGACGAACCGACCCTCCGTCGCCTGACCGTCGATGATGCGGACATCCGACAGTAACCGTTCGCGGCCTCGGCTCGATTTTTTGTAAACTCGATACCGGTCATTTTCCAGTTTGCGGTAGAGTCCTGGCAGGTCGTTCTGCTGCGCTAAAGGAAGCGATCCCATTTCTTCCACATCGACTTCCTGTGGGCCTTCCATCAAATCGTCCTCGAGTTTCAGCCCGCGCGTGAACACCAAGCGGCGCACGACGATCGATTCCTGCTCATCGGTCGTTTCCGCGGTCGAACTGCCACTTTGATCGATCAAGGTCTGACTGGCAGGCGGAGTGGTGGTTGTGGAGCTGGTGATGGTAGAGGTGCGCTGCGTGGTCGTGACGTCCGGAATCACGATCGGACGGACGGCCGAGAAGTTATTGTTTTGGACGGAGTTGGCCGGAGGAATCAGGGTAATATCAGCCTGCGTGGAACCTCGCTGCACACCGTTAACTACAAGTTGAATTCGTGGATCGTAATTGGCAAAAATGAAAATGGGGATCGGCAGTGTCGCTTCGCCGCCGGGGTTGCCCGAATAGGTGAAGTTGTAGATGCGACTTGGATCGGCATTGCCGATACCAATCAGGTCATTGGTGATCAAATTGGGGTCAGCAGGATTCAGATTCTTCGCCCAATTGAACTTCACTTGAATGAGTTTTTCGAGTTGGCTGAGGCCGAGTAAGGTGCCCGTGATTTGCGCTAATCCATCCTTCGTGATGCTAACTTCGAGCTGCGGGAAGATTTCTTGGAAGTTAATGGTGGGATCGACTTGTCGAGCCGACGCTTCATTGGCGCCGGAGCCGACGTGAATCCAGCCATTGACTCCGAAGATCAAGTTCGAGTTCGCGTTCAGTGTAATGGTCTCACTGAACGTATCTTGTTCGAGCTGGATGTCACCACCCTGCATATCAATGGCATTCAGGGACCGCTGCGCGCCCACGTCCTGTACGAGCAGGATTTTTCCCAGGCCCGCCTTGACCGTGAGATTCGGAGCTGGCGGCACTTCACCCTCTGCCGGTGCAGCCGGAGCTGGTGGGGGATTCCCCCCATCCACCGTCCCATTGAAGGTCACATGATTGTCGTTCACCCCATCCGTGGTGATGATGAGGTTGCGGGGAATAAACACAGCACCGTCGAATAGAACGATGTTTCCACCCGGTCCATCATTGACCACGATCGACTGACCGTTAAGAACGATCTCGCTGGCCGTGAGCGTCAGGGCTGCGAGCGCCTGTTCGTTACCGATTTCCCGGTTCACGGTGATCTTGGCAGTGCCGCTGCTGATGGCCAGCGTGCGATCTTGTGTCGCGATGTCATCGGCATTGACGGGCGCATCGAGCTGCACGTTGTTGTTCCCGGTGCCCGTCGTGACCAGCGAGACGTTGTTGCGGAGTTGTACGGAACCTTGCCAAACCAGCGTCGTGGGGGTCGGGTTACCGGTGACAGAATTGAGAACAACATCGCTGATGTTATAGTTCGCGGCGTTGAGGATGATTTTTCCGTTCAGGTCTAGATCCGCGAGGGCACCGAACGTTCCTTCCGCCAGCGGCGCTGGCGCTTTCGTACCAACGTCTTGATTGAACGTGATTGTGCCATTGGCACCGGAGCGGACGGTCAGAGTGCGGTCCTGTGCGGCAGCGTCATCGGCATTCACCGTGCCGTCAAACAACAGGTTGTTGTCCTGGGCTCCCGTCGTGACCAGTGTGACGTTGTTCCCCAGCTCAATCGCTCCGGTCAGCGTCACCTCTTTTCCGCCCGGTCCGTCATTGATCGCATAATTCGCACCAATCAGATTGATACGAGCGGCAGTTACGTCCCAGTCAGCGAGCGCTTGTCGCTGGCCGAGATCGCCGCGGAAATTCGCACTGCCACTGCCGCTTGTGACCGTCAATGTGCGATCTTGGGTGACGGCGTTATCGGCATCGACAGTGCCATTGAACGACACGGAATTATCGTTCGTGCCCTTCGTCACCACACTCACCAAGTTCCCCACGACGACGCCACCATTGAGCGTAACATCCGCGCCACCAGGGCCGTCGTTCACCTGTACGATGCTGCCATTCAAAGCGATCGTCTGAGCGAAAACATCTAGATCCGCCAGGGCCCCGTTCGTACTCGTTCCAACATTGCGTTCGAAGGTAACCGTTCCCTGTCCGCTGACGATGTTGAGCGTCAAGTCTTGGGTCGTGGAGTCCAAGGCATCGACTAGGCTATCGAAGCGCAAATTGTTGCTGGTAATACCCGTCGTCATGATCAGCAGATTCTGGCTGAAGCGGAACCCGCCAGCGGCTGTCGTCGTGATGGTGGCAGTCGCATTGCCGTCCCCGTCATCAACGACGATCTGAGCACCATCAAAACGGATATTGCGCCCTTGCAGATCCAAATCGGCCAGTGATCCGAACAGTCCGGCGCCGACGTTTTGCAGAAGGTTGATGTCACCATCCCCCGCTGTGACCGCCAGCGAACGATTGCTGGCGACGTTATTATCAGCGTCGATCGTACCGGTGACCAAGAGGTGGTTGTCGTTCATCCCATCCGTATTGATCGCCACTTGATTGATGAGCACTACCTTTCCATTCATGCTCACCACCGCTCCCCCCGGCCCATCGTTCACTCGAATTTGACCGCTTCCCAGACGAATCAGATCGGCAAACAGGTCGAGATCCGCGAGGGCCCCATCGGGCACTCCCGTAGCGCCCATTCGATCTCCAACATTGGACTGAAAACTCAACGTGGCAGTTCCCGTCCGCAGCGTGAGCGTCCGATCGTGGGCGCCCGCATCATCCGCGTTGATACTGCCCGAGAAGAGCAAACGATTATCATTGACGCCGTCGGTCGTGACGAGCAGGTTATTAGCCAACACCACCGCACCATTGAAAGACGACAACAGATTTCCCGGTCCGTCGTTCGCGCGAATCTCGGTCGCCAAAATCGTGATGGAGCCCGCCGTGAGATTGATGTTCTGCAGCGCGCGATCGATGGCATCTGGGGAAACACCAACGTTCTGTCGAATCGTGATCGAGCCCGAGCCGGCATTGACTTGCAAAGAGCGGTCAAACTGAGTGGCATCATCCGCGTAGATTCGGCCCTGGAAATCAACGTTATTGGCAGCGCCAAAAGCCGTCACCATGTTGACGGCATTGCCTAGCACCAAGTCCGTATTCAGCGTGATGGTGTTACCACCGCCCCCGGCCGAGACATTGAAATCAGTTCCTTGCAGCACCAATTGGGACGCCTGCACATCGAAATCCGCCAAGGCGCCTGCATTGCCAATACTTTGCGCGATCGTGATCACTCCGGTTCCAGCCATCAGGTTCAGGCTGCGGCTGCTCGCGGCCGTGCCATTGATCGTGCCGTTGATGAGCAGATCGTTGCTTCCTGGGCTGCTGGCTGTGTTGATCGTGACATTATTGCCCAAAAGCAGGTTGGCATTGATCGAAATCTGCTTACCACCTGGACTAGCATTTACCTGCAGCAGATTGGAATTCACGCGCAAGGTACCGGCATTCACATCCAAGTCGGCCAGGCTATGGGTGCCGCCCACATTGCCATTCAGCGTCACCAATCCTTTACCGCTCTCAATGGTTAACGAGCGTGGCGTCGCACTGGAATCGGAATCGACCGTACCGTTTAAGCTCAGATTATTATCCGTATCGGACCCAACAATATCCGTTACGAAGGTCACGTTGGTACCGAGCTGCAGAATGCCGGTCCAGGTCGAGGTGTTATTGCCGACACCATCATTGATGACATAGCGCTGTCCGGCGAGCGTGATCAAATTACCGGTGACATCTAGATCCGCGAACCCCTGCGTGTCACCCACGTTCTGATCAAACTGCACATTGCCGAGCGTGCCCGCAGCGATGGTCAAGGTGCGGTTTTGATTCAAGGCGTCGTCGGCATCGACCGTTCCCGTAAACCGCACATGATTGTCGGCCAGTCCGTCGGTAGTAATCGTCAGATTGGCTCCGACTTCCACCTGGCCATTGAACGTCACGGTCGCGCCACCCAGTCCATCGTTGACCACGATGCGTGTGGTTTGCAGATAGATGTTCTTGGCGTTGATATCGAGGTCGGCCAGCGCCTGAGAAGCGGTCGAAAGCGTGGCGATACCAATCGTATTGCGGAACGTAACCGATCCGTCGCCGCCATTGACGGTGAGGGTGCGATCCTGAGCGCCCGCCGAGTCGGCGTTGACGGTGCCATCAAACACCAGGTTATTCGCCAAGGTAGCCGTCGCCATGTTAAAGGTGACGTTGGCGCCCAGTATCACCGCTCCACTCAAGGTGGTTGTCTGACTGCCTTGATCATTCAGCACGAACGAAGGGCTATTCAGGCGAATCGTGGCGGCCGTCAGGTTCATGCTCGCCAGCGCTTGACTGGTTCCCACGTCGCCCAAAAACGTCACGCTCTGGGAACCCGCCAGGACACTGAACTTCCGATCGTTGGCCGTCGCATCATCGGCGTTGAGCGTCCCGTTCAGCACCAGCGCATTGTCGGTCGCGCCATCTAAATCGACCAGCAAATTCGCTCCCAGGACGATAGCGCCAGTCCAGTTGAGCGTACGAACCGAGGTCGTATCTTTGACGGCAATCGTCGAGGCATTGATCAGAATCGAGCTAGCGGTAATGTCGAAGTCACCCAGCGCTTGATTCGTAGCGAGCGTCGTGCTGGTCCCCACGTCGCCACCGATGCGAACTTGTCCCGTACCGGCGGTCACGGTCACGAGCCGATCCGTGGTGCCCAGCGCCGTATCAGCATCGACGCGTCCCGCGAAGTCGAGATTGTTATCCGCATCACCATCCGTGTTGAAGGTAACGTTATTGGCGATGATCAGGTTGCCCAGAAACGTGACCGTGTTTCCACCAGTACCATCATTGACAACGACGGACGTTCCCGAGATGCGAATGGTGGCGGCGACGATGTCGAGGTCAGCTAAGGCCTGCGAGGCTCCGACACTGCCGCCCAAGATAACCAGACCTTGCCCGGCTTGAATCGCCAGGACGCGATCGTTGAGCGTCGCACTGTCGGCATTGATCGTGCCGGTAACCGTCAGATTGTTGCTCACGACATTCGACGTATTAATCGTCAGACTCTCAGCCAGCACGACATTCCCCGTCCAGGTGAGCGTGCTGCTGGTCGCCCCATCATTCACGTTCACGGTCGCCGTGCTAAAGGTGATGGTGCTGGCGGTGAGGTCGAGATCGGCCAAAGCTTGTTGCGCACCGACCGGACCAAAGAACGTGATCGCGGCCGTGCCTGCCTGCAGCGTGAGCGTGCGATCCTGGCTGGCGGCATCATCGGCATCGATGGCCCCTCGCAGTTCGATATTCCCGTCCGTTGTGCCATTGGTATTGATCAAGAGATTAGCGCCCACTTGAATGGCGCCTTGCAGCGTGATCACGCGACCGGTCGCACCATCGGTAACCACGAGGCGACTGGCGTTGATCATGATCCGCCGAGCGGTAATATCTAGATCGGCGAGGGCCTGCGTATCGCCCACGTTGCCATTTAAGGTGACATCGGCACCGCCGGTATTGAGCACCAGCTTGCGATCAGACGAAACCGCATTATCGGCATTGATCGTGCCGTTGAAAACCAGATGGTTATCGCTGGCACCTGTCGTGGTGATGGTGACGTTGTTGCCCAGCACGACCGCGCCGTTCATGCTGCTCGTCGCGCCCCCAGGACCGCCGTTGACGCGTAGTTCCGGAGCGTTCAAACGAATCGTCGCGGCCGTCACATCGAGATCGGCCAGCGACATGACCGTACCGAGCGAGCCGTTGAATGTTACCGTTCCGAGGTCGGCGAAAACGGTGAGTGTGCGGGGCGTGGCCTGACTATCGTCGGAATCGATCGTGCCGGTGAACGTCAGGTTATTGTCGTTCGTCCCGTCCGTCATAAAGGTGGTGTCATTGCCGAGCGTCACGGGGCCGGTCCAGGTAGATGTAGCTCCGCCCGCTCCATCGTTCACGACGTATCGAGACCCCAGGAGCCGAATGCGCATACCGGTGACATCCAGATCAGCCAGAGCCTGGGTATCACCGACGTTGCCATTCAATTGCACGCTACCAGCAGTTCCAGCTGTGATGGTGAGGGTGCGATCCTGAGTCGCCGCGTCGTCGGCGTCGATCGTATCGGTGAAGAGCAGATGATTATCGGCGGTGCCATCGCCCGTGATCGTCAAGTTACCAGCGACTTCCACTTGGCCAGCGAAGGTCGCCGTCGCTCCGCCTGGCCCATCGGTAATCGCCACGCGCGTCGTCTGAAAGCGAATCTTGGCGGCCGTAATATCCAGGTCAGCCAGCGCCGTGGTACTGGCCGTCCCGACGATTCCTTGGAACGTCACCGTTCCGGTCCCCGCATGGATTACCAGCGTGCGATCCTGAGTCGTCGCATTGTCGGCATTGACCGTGCCTGTGAACAGCAAATGGTTCGCCGGGCCTGTGGCTCCGGTGGTGGTGATCGTCACGTTTTCCTGGAGCTGCACATTGCCCACAAATCGCAGTAGCGAGCCCGTGGAATTACCCGTCACGGACACGGTCGGTGTCTGTAGACGGATCAGAGACGTAGCCGTAATGTCTTGATCGGCATCGCCGCGCAGCAGCAGCGATCCACTCGTGAAGGTCAACGTGGAGAAAGCCTGGCTCGCTCCGACGCTCCCCAGTAACGTCACGGACTCGCTGCCGGCCGTAAACGTCAAGGTGCGATTACTAGCCGCACTGTCCGCATTGATCGTCTTAGTGAACAGCTGTCGGTTGTCATTCGCTCCGTCGGTGTTGAGCGTCAGATTGTTGGCGACCACGACATCGCCGTCGAAGGTCATGGTCTGGCCACCAGCACCGTCATTGACCACGATCGACGATTGATTCAAGCGAATGAGTCCCGCGCTGATATCCAGATCGGCAAACGCCTGAGTGGCACCGACATTGGCGGCAAACGTGACATTGCCGGCGCCCGTCTGGATCGTGAGCGAGCGATCAAAACTCGCCGCTGAATCAGCATTGATGGTCCCCGTGAACTCCAGATTATTGCCTGGCCCCGACGTGCCCAGCGTGTTAATCAACAGATTCGCCGCCACCTGGACGTTGCCGATCAACCGGATCAGGGCTCCCGAAGAGTCACCTGCGAGCGCCAGGGTGTTGGTCTGCAGTCGGATGAGCGTATTGACCTTCAGATCCAGATTGGTGTTGCCGTTGAGTAACACCGAGTTGCTGGTTAGCGACAGATTTCCCAGCGCTTGCGTAGCACCGACACTGCTCTGTAAGGTGATCGATTCATTCCCGGCGGTGAGATTAAGTGTGCGATTGCTGGCCGCCGAATCAGCATTGATGCTTTGAGTAAACAGCAGCTGGTTGTCGTTCACTCCATCGGTATTGATCGTCACGGTCGGGGCAATGACGACTACACTGCCAGCGAACGTCACCGTCTCGCCACCAGAACCATCTTGAATGTTGTAACTGGCCCCTGTCAGGCGAATGCTGGCCGCCAAGATGTCCAGGTCGGCAAGCGCTTGCGTCGCGCCGAGGTTACCCAAAAAGTTTACGGTCCCCTGCCCTGCATCAATACTCAGTGCCCGATCGTTGGCCGAAGCATCATCGGCATCGATCGTATTGCTGAAAGTCAAATTGTTATCGGCCACTCCGTTGGTAATAAAACTGACATTGTTCAGCAGCACGACGGCGCCCGTCCAGGTCGAGGTGGCGTTACCGGCACCATCATTGATGACATATTGCGAGCCGAGCAGCTGGGTTTGGAGGGCGGTAACATCCAAATCCGCGAAGCTTTGATTGGTACCCACACTGCTGTTGAAGCGCACCGTGCCAGTTGTTCCCGCCCTAATGACCAACGTGCGATCTTGAGTGGCCGCATCGTCAGCATCAATCGTATCCGTGAAGAGCAGATTATTGTCTGCCGTGCCATCGGTGGTGATGGTTAGGTTCGCTCCGACTTCCACCTTGCCATCAAAGGTCACGGTCGCCCCACCCGGGCCATCGGTAACGGCGATGCTAGTTGTCTGCAGGCGAATGAGCGCGGCAGTTACATCGAGGTCCGCCAAACCCTGAGCATTGCTGGTAGAGATGATACCTTGGAACGTTACCACGCCCGTACCCGCCTGAATTTGGAGCGTCCGATTTTGATTAGCGGAGTCGTCGGCGTTAATCGTGGTGGTAAATAACAGGCTATTCGACGTCCCTGTCGTGCCGGTCGTGTTGACCACGACATTCGACTGCAATCGCACGTCGCCGACTACGCGGATTAAAGCTCCACTGGATTCGCCGGCAATCGCCACCAGAGGCGTCTGCAGCCGGATCGAGGTCGCTACCAGGTCGATCGCAGTCGTTCCACCCAGGAGCAGTGAGCCGTTAATGAAGGTCAGAGCCGAAAAGGTTTGGCTGGAGCCCACGCTGCCCAATAACGTCGCCGACTCGCTTCCCGTCGAGAGTATTAACGTGCGGTTATTCGCGGCGCTATCCGCATTGATCGTCTTGGTGACCAGCAGGCGATTGTCGCTTTGTCCCGTCGTGGTGATCGTCGTGCTCGCTCCGAGGACGACGTCACCATCCAGAGTCACGGTCATGCCACCCGGCCCATCGTTCACCGTGATCGTACCAGCATTGAAGCGAATGACGGCAGCGCTGATATCCAAGTCGGCCAAGGCCTGCGTCGCGCCCACATTGCCGCCCAGCGTCACATTCGCTGCCCCGGCATCGATCGTCAACGTGCGATCGAAATTCACTGCAGAATCCGCGTTGGTCGTGCCTGTAACCTCGAAGTTGTTGGCCGGTCCATTGGCTCCCCGCGTATTGATCAACAAGTTCGCTCCGAATTGCACATTGCCAACCAGACGGGTGAGAGAACCGGAGGAGTCACCGGCGATCGCCAGCATTGCCGTTTGCAAGCGAATCGTCGTCGCTCGGAGGTCCAGATTCGCCGTACCGCTCAGGAGCACCGAGCTGCTGGTGAGTGACAGGGTGCCAAGCGTGACCGACGTGCCGACACTTCCCAAAAACGTGATCGGCGCATTACCTGCCGTAAGCGTCAGATTGCGAGGCGTCGCAGCCGCATCAGAATTGATGGACTGAGTAAACAACAACTGATTGTCTTGATCGCCATCCGTGTTGATCGTGACCGTCGCTGCGGCCAGCACGACATTGCCATCAAACGTAACCTGTGCATTGCCAGGACCGTCATTCACCGTCACCGAGTTCACATTCAGGCGAATGGTGCTGCCCATCAGATCCAGGTCGGCAAAAGCTTGCGTGCCTCCCACGTTGTTAGAAACACCCGCCGCTCCCACGGTGATCGTGCCCGTTCCGGCATTGACCATCAAGGTTCGATCATTGGCCGTCGCATTGTCTGCGTTGATTGAACCCGAAAAGCTCACGTTGTGACTGACTGCACCCGTGGTGGTGATGGACAGATTGCTGCCCACTACGGTGTTGCCAGTGAAGCTGACCGTATTGCTGGTCGCTCCATCCGTGACATTAATCGTGGCACCATTCAAGTTAATCGTACTGGCGGTTATATCGAGATCGGCAAATGCCTGCTGAGTGCCAATCGGGCTAAAAATGCTGATGGAACTAACGCCTGCCAACAGAGTCAGCGTGCGGTCCTGCGCGCTGGCGTCATCAGCGTCCAGGAGGCCGCGAATTTCCAGATTGCCATCGGTATTGGCGCCGTCCGTGGTGATCGTCAAGTTACTGCCGACACGGATCGCACCCGTCAACGTCACCACGCGTGTGGCGGCTCCATCGGTAACCCTCACCTGCGCGGCATTGATGTTGATCGCAGCGCCGGTGACATCGAGATCTGCCAAACCTTGCGATCCACCGATGTCTCCGTTGAACGTGACACTGGCGGTACCCGAGTTGATGACGAGCGTGCGATCGTTGGCGGTCGCGCTATCGGCGTTGATGGTGCTGTGGAAGAGGAGATGATTATCGACAGCACCCGTGGTGGAGATGGAGACGTTGGCGCCGAGAATCACGGCGGCATTCAACGTGATCACACTTTCTCCAGCGCCTCCGCTGACGTTCATCGTCGCGGTGTTGATGCGCAGCGTCGTGGCCGAGACGTCCAGATCCGCCAGCGAAACTGTTCCCCCCACCGCGCCTGCCAGAATGACAACTCCCGTACCCGCGACGGCGTTAAACGAGCGGGCCGTGGCAGCACTGTCGGAATCGATCGACCCATTAAAGGTGATACTGTTGTCGCTCGCGCCATCGGTGAGGAACGTCACGTCGCTCAGCAGTGTCACCGCACCGGTCCAGGTCGACGTCGCTCCGCCCGCGCCATCGTTGATCACATAACTGCTGCCGAGTAATTCGATCTGGCCACCCGTCACATCCAAATCGGCAAAAGCCTCGGTCGCTCCCACACTCCCTTCAAATCGCACCAGACCGGTGGTCCCAGCAGTGATCACAAGCGTGCGATTTTGCGTCGCCGCGCTGTCGGCGTT
>JBJSXJ010000253.1:0-8193 GCA_046086325.1 Planctomycetota bacterium
CTCTTTTTTCCTCCGGGGGAGAAGGGAGCAGTCAATGAAAGAAGCGTTAGTCGCAGAAAAAAACACCTTTAAAAGGGCCGGACGGCTTACGCCGTGCCGCTACTTTTTACAGGCCGGACGGCTCAACTTTTCAACGGTATGGGCGTGAGCCCTCCGGCCTTGTAGCGGTATGGGCGTCAGCCCTCCGGCCTTGTAGCGGTATGTCTTTCTGCGACTCTTAGTTCTTTTTTGATTGCTCCCTTCTCCCCGATAAGAAAAATATGGTGGTTATCCATTATGTGATATCTATTTATTTTTCTTATGGGGGAGAAGCGACGGTCTAAGGTTCCGTCAACAGACGATTCAAAAAGACATTTTTGAATTCCTTTTTAACAGCGGAATTGGTACCAGGTGCCTTGGGGACCAGTCCCCAAACCCCTGGGATTTTTGGAGGCATGGCGAAGGTGTTCCAAGCGTTCCCATGCTCCACCCTTCGTGGCGGTGTAGACTTTTGCCTCCGGGAAAAACGGAGTCGGGCTCTGCGGAGACGCAACCCAACAAGGGATATCCCGGTCGCGGGTGCGCCCAGGCGCAGGCAGCCGCTGGCGGAGTTCGTACGCCAGCGGCTGGTTTCATTGGCGTAAACCTTTGGACACCTGCGCGATGCCTCCCAAAATCCGACGGCCTCACCGGCGGTCAACTCACAAAAAACCCGAATGGCCGACCATTCATCCATAGATTTTTAATGGGGCCGTGGCTCATCGTCGGGCCGTTGGCCCGGGTCCCTGTTTCGATGGCTCCCGGAAACCCAGCCCGCTGGGCTGGGCTAGGTGATTGGTCGGACCTTCGGTCCTTGATTGAATTGGGGGATCAACCGAACACTCGACATCGACCCCGAGGTACCCCGCAAAACTCTTTTTCTGGCCCCGGTGTAAAAGCTCGTATTTCTCAACGAGATGGCTAGCGTGTCAGCTAGCGCTCAGGACCTTCGAAGCGTTCCCGCTCGGTGACCGTAACGGGCAGTCGTAGCGTCTGGCCGTCGCGAAATACGACCACCGTTACTTTTTTGCCGACGGGCGTGAGGCTGACACGATTGACGAGGTGATTGTCATCCTCGATGTGCACCTGATCGAATTCCAGGATGACGTCACCCGGTAACAGTTTCGCTTCGGCGGCAGGCGACTTGGGAGTGACCTGGGTAACGCGGGCGCCACCGGGTTGCGGTACTCCTTGTCGCCGAGCGGCTTCCTCGCCGAAGCGCACGTCCAAATGCACGCCCAAGTAGGCACGCACGACCACTCCCTGTTCGACTAATTGCCGAGCGACGGCGACGACCATGTTGATGGGAATCGCAAAGGCGATGCCGTCGTTCCCACCGGAACTGCTGGCGATACCCGTGTTCAAGCCCACCACTTCCCCGCGGAGGTTGATGAGTGGGCCGCCACGGTTGCCGGGATTCACCGCAGCGTCGGTTTGCAGAAAATCCTGGTAAGAAACGGCTTCTGATCCCAATTGCAGATCGCGTCGCCCTTTGGCGCTGATGATGCCGTACGAGACGGAGTGGCTGAGACCGAACGGACTCCCGACAGCGAGCACGAAATCTCCGATATCCATCTGATCGCTGTCACCCAGTTTGGCTGGTACGAGATTGGGAGCTTGCACAGCCAGCACGGCGACGTCACTCGCCTTGTCCGACCAGATCTTGGTCGGCGTGAGCACTCGACCGTCGGTCAGTTTGATACGAATTCGGTTGAGCGGTGAATTCTTGACCACGTGACGATTGGTGAGCACGAAGAATTTCTTCGGTTGCTCGGGCGCTTCCGCTAGCTCGACGACAATCCCGGAACCGGTTTCTTCCGTGGGACGACGACCGGGCCGCGGAGGCTCATCCGCACGTTCGGCATCAATATGCACGACGGTCGGTTTGACGAACGAGACAACTCGGCGCAGCAAACGGCCTTCCTGTTCCAGGTGAGCGACGTCGGCCGAGAGCTGCTCGAATTGCCGCTCGCGCTCGCGTTCGCCGGCGGTCGCACTGCCCACGGCGGTCGCGCTGCCCACGGCGGTGCCGCTGGAGCTGCTGGGTGAGCTGCGATTGACCGCAGCGGAATTGCCGCTTGGGCTGGAACCGAAACTAGAACTGGGCGGCTGAGCGACGGCGGATCTCGGCAGGAACGTGCCGCACAGTGACAGAGTGGCGAGGGAGGCTAAGAGCAGGGAGCGGGAGACGCGTCCGTCGCGTGAGACGACGGACGAATTTTGTGACACGACCATCCCTGTCGTCTCCCGCATCTACTCACTGGTAGGAAATCGGCGACCCTCGATCCGCGTGACACGTCTCAGGAGACGTCGACTTCCTGGTCGGCTGGCGCATCGCTATCGACCGGTTCAAACAGTCGCGACATGGCATTGGCCGCGCGATTGTAGCTGCCGCTCTTTTCCGCTTCGCGCTGACACTTGATGCACATCGTGGCATACGGGAGTGCCTGCAGGCGGGCGAGCGGAATTGATTCCGTGCAGCTTTCGCAGGAGCCGTAATCCCCCTCGCGCATCCGCTCCAGGGCATTCTCGATACTCGACAATTCACGACTTTCGACTTCCGCCAGTTGTGAACTGAGTTCATCTTGAGCAGAGTCGAGGGCGGCATCGATGGTGTCGCCCGTGGACTGTCCACGCAGTTCCTTCAGCAGGCTCAAGTCGCCAGCCAGTGCCTTGCGCAGAGCGTCACGTCGCTTTAGCAGGATTTGCTTCAGGTCGACCAAGGAATCCTTGCGTTTCATCGTTCACCCCATCCTCTCTGAAATTCGCCGCTGGCTGGCTTTCGTTCCCCCGGCACTCCCCGGAGTGCCACGGGGTTGGCCCGCGAGTGGCTCGGTCGCGGTTGCCGACGGCTTGCCGTCGGGCCTGAACTCGTGACAACCATCCAGCTCATCTAGAGTGTCTAGATGCCGAACAGGTTCACGTGATTCGTAAACCGCCAATCGTTCGTAATACGCAACGAACCGTCGTTTGGGTCAGTCAAACCGAGAGATTTGCGACCCAGTTCGCAGCGGGACCTGCCACGATTCCACTCGACTTTGCGGGCGAGTAGCGTCGTTGGCCCTTCGTTAATCGTCATAATCCGCGCGGTCATCCAATAGAATCTGATAATTCGCGCAAAAAATAGCGAATTCATCTAAAATTCTGTGCTCGACCTTCGCGGACCGGCAGCGGTTTAGAAGCCGCGAGCGGCGATGATGTCGTCGAAATCCCGCAGATGGTAATCGATCCCGACATAGTCCAGCAGCCGACAGAGACCTCGGAGGGCGACACCAAAGCCGTCGGGGCCGCTGAAGCCGCCGAACTGCCCGCCACCCTTCACATGGGGTTCCAAGTCCAAGATCACGCCGGGAATCCCCCGCTGCGTGAGATGTTTATCCAGACCCGGCAAGAATTCCTTGAGCAGCCGCAAAATGGCCTCGTGGCCGCTGTCTCCTAAGTCCGCTGGAACAAAGTGCTTGAGCGCTTCTTCGTCGACATGGGTCGTGCGCTGTGCGGGGGAGGGGTGACGATAGTCTTTGATGTGGATCCAGCCGAGTCCGGGCTGCATGACGCGGAATTGCTCGATCGTCTCGTCGGTCGAAAAACCCTGCGTGATGATATTGCCAGCGTCGAAGATCAGGACCAGTGCGGGATGATTGACTTGACGGTGAATCTCCGCCATCAACTGCCCCGTTTGTCCCACCAGATTCGCTTCGATCTCCAGTCCGAATGTCAGATCGCTGCGGTGGCAGACCTCCGCAATTTGTCCGAGCTGGTCGACGACCTGCGTTAGATGCAACTGCGGGTCGGTGCCCCGGGGATGATAAAAGGAGAAGCCGCGGATGAGTTTCGTCTCGAAGGCATGTGCCAGCTCACAGGCTCGATTCACTTCCTCGGCCAGATACTTGGCGAACGGCACAAAGCGGTTTTTCGTACCGTCTTCGATGTCGAGCAGCTTTACCTTGCCAATGGGTGAGCCGATTGTGGCCACGTTGAGCCCGTATTCGTCCTCCAGATGCCGAATCTTGACGATCTCGGGCGTGGTGAGCTGCATCACGTTTTTGACGCCCTGACCGGCATCGATGAAGCGCAGCGAGTAGTACTGCAGGCCAGCGGCTGCAAAAGCGACGAATTGCTGTTCGGCCGTCTTCTGGTTAGCGGACTCATCGGCGAAACCGGAGAGAATGACGCGAGGTTTGTCGGACATGGTGTTGATCCTGGAGCCACTCCGGGGGCGAAGGTGTGAGCCGATGACAGCGGAGTGAAGGCGGCGTGTGGGGTTGTGAGCTGCATGCGCGGTGGTTCGTTGCCCGGTAATGGCCCGGGCCCGCCAGTATTGTCCGAAGGCGACTTACCGGACGCAAGCCGTCCTCGACTTCAAATCCTACGCGGGGTGCGATATCTTCTAGGCATGAAATCCCCGCCTAACTCCCCTGCCCTGCCCACGTCGAACATTCCCGCACTTGCCGCTCATCAGCTACGCGCTGGAATGGTTGGCATGGGAATGATTTTTGACGAAACCTATCGACCGTTTTTGGAAGCGGTGCGCCGCGATGGGTTATACGATCGACGTTTTGGGCTCTGTGAGCTACAGCTCGCGGCTGTCGCCAGTCGAACGGGACGACGGGCGGAAGAGTACCGCGCACAAGCGGGAGAGCGGATCGGGAACTTTGTGAGTTTCGCGGAGCCGGACGCCATCGAGCAGCTCCTCGCCGCCAACGTCGACTTGGTGTTTATCGCTAGTCCCGACGATCGGCATTTTTCGGCCGCTCGCGCAGCCCTGCAAGCTGGCAAACATGTGCTCATCGAAAAGCCCAGTGTGTTGTCCTTAACCGAACTCGATGAATTGAATCAGTTGGCCCGCGAGCAGCAGGTGCTGGCCCGAGTGGTCTATCACAAACTGTTCGATCCCGATCACAAGAAACTCCGCACACTCGTCGTCGATGGCGAACTGCAGCATGTCAATCATGGCTACTGCTCGCTGCTGGAGCCGAAGCAGATTTCCGGGGCCCAGTTTGCGGAGTGGATTACGGGGCGGAACCCGAGCACCTATGTGGCCGTCCATTACATCAAGTTGATTGATTTTACGTTTGGTGGGCGGTTGCGCAGTGTCAGTTGCTCGGGGCAGCGCGGTTTAGTTGGTCCCGCACAGGGTTCCACCTGGGATTCCAACCAATTGCGGCTGATCTATGAATATGCCGACGGACGCGAGGCGGCTTTCGACATTCACACGAGCTGGGTGACGCCCGACAATTTTCCCGGCTACGTGGAACAAGAAGTCCAGTTCCGTTTTGATAACGGTGTCTGGAACGCGCATAGTCGGCGACGGGGAGTGGAATGCACGATCGAGCATAAGACTCCTCTGACCATCAAAACGACGATCAACAATCACTACAACGGACGATTCATCGAGCCGACTCAGGTGCGCTCCCAGCGCGGCTATGGGCTGGAAGTGATTGAGCAGTTTGTGCGCGAAGTGGGGTATGTGGAATTTGGAGGAGCGGGCAGCGATCGCCCCGCTCGACTTGCCGAAATGCGAGCACTCAGCTACAGCGACTTGGCCGCTGACCGCCAAGTGGTAGCGGCCGTGCAGGCAACCGAAGCCATTTTGGCTCGACATGCCGCCGGGAAACCCGACGCGGTGGTTCGAGTGAACGACCCGGCGGGCGGACTGGTGCTGTTTTCTCCCGGTGACGCGCAGCCCGAAGTGTTGTACGCACCGCCCGTCTGAAGCCGCTGAGAAACGCTGAAAGCAGCTGAAAGCCGCTGAAAAACGCTGAAAACGATGAACTTGTGAGGAACTACCAAGTATGGCGACGATTACTCAACCATCGACCCAGGCGAGCTCTGCCACTACTCCGGCGGCGGCGCATGTGATTCAGCATCCGGGTGAGCCCCGCAGTAATGCTTGGCGAGTATATCTGGACGAAGTCGAGCCTATTTGTTTGCGAACGTATACGCCGTCGCTGGCGATCATCGCGCGCAGCGCCGGCTGTTATCACTGGACCTCGGACGGCCGCAAGCTGGCCGATTTCACCTCGGGAGTGCTGGTCGCCAATATCGGACACAATCCGGTGCAGTGGTGGGAGCGAGTCTGGAAATACATGGGTTTGTCGGGACCACAGGGCGCTGCTCCGGCTGCAGCTGCCGCCATGGGGCCGGCCACGCTGGTGGCGGAGCAGTCACCGATTTCGACCTATTACCACGCGGTTCCACTCACCGCATACAACGCGGCGACAGAGCTGGAAATCGAAGCTTGTCAGCGGCTCATCGCCAACATGCGGCAGGCACCGGGTGGCGGTCGCATGGAGCAGGTTTTATGGTCGGCCAGCGGTAGCGAAGCGATTCAGAAAGCGATTTGGGCGGCGATGCGTCGCCGTCCTGGCAGCGACGTGGTCCTGGCGACACGCCGCGGTTTTCACGGCAAGAAGGGACTCGCCGGAGCCGTAACCGGCAGCGAGCTTGATCACGAGCGTGATCCACGCGTGCGCTTCATCTCGTTCCCGACGACAGAATGTGCTGACATCGAGCTGCGCCGTCAGCCGCTCGATTTGACGCGCTATGAAAACGAACTCGAGCAACTAGCGGCGGAACTGGGCGATCGGCTGTGCGCGATTGTCACGGAACCCTATCTGGGCGGCGGCGGCTCCTATCATCCTCAAGTTGAATACATGCAGTTGCTCGAGCGTTTCTGCCGTCAACATGACCTCGTATTCATCCTCGATGAAATCCAAGCGAATGTCGGTCGTACCGGCCCGATGTACTCCTACACGCACTATGGTGTCGAGCCAGATGTGGTCTGTTTAGGGAAGGGATTGGGCAACGGAATTCCCGTGAATGCCGCCGTGGGCAGTCGCGCGGTACTCGGAGTGCTCAAGTTTGGCGAAGGATCGGATACGTGGAGTGCCAATCCGCTGGGCTGCGCGTCGGTACTCGCGACGCTCGATGAGTTTGAAACCCGCGACATTTTGGGGCATGGTCAGCAGTTGTCACAGGTCTTGGAGCGCGGGCTGGTCCGACTCAAGGAAACCGGCGTGATTGCTCAAGTGCGCGGTGAGGGTACGGTCTGGGGGATTGAATGTGCTGCGGTGGGCGATCTGGCTCCCGAACAGGTGGCGGTGGAGGTGGTCCGCAGGTGCTATTTGGGTGATCAGCGGGGTCGCGCGATTCATTTGCTGGGACCACTGGCAGGGAAAGTAATTCGCATCAGCCCGCCGCTGGTCATGCCGCTCAACGAAGCCCACGAGTACCTTGACGCCATGTGGGAAATCATCCGCCAGATTGGTGCTGGTGGTCGGTAAGAACACCGCTGGCGATCGAATCAGGTGCCGCGGCGAGAGCCGAACCATTCGATATGTTTGCGTGGGCAGAAACGATAGCCTTGCTGGCGACAGTACGGCTCCAGCCACTCGCCACTGCGAGTCAGGGCCTCCTGTTCGATTCCTTGCGGCATGAGCAGCACGCGTTCCCGCACGACTTCGGGAAACTCGCTCAGGTACCGTTCGATCTCAGCGCAATCGGCCGGCGAATCGACGACGAATTTCAGCTGGTAGGAGTAGTCGCGTAATAGTTGACGCATGACCTGCGGGGCATGTCGAGTGCGTTCGTGGCGTTCCCGCCAGCGACCGGCTCGCTCGGTGGGCGGAGTTGAATTGGAGAGTTTGGGGCTGATCGACATCAAGTCACAGCGAACGGGCAGCGCCAGCGTCCCCGCCGTTTCGATGGTGATGTGTCGCCCCGCCGCCTGTAACTGTTCGCAAATTGGAATCTGTTCGGTGAAGAGCAGCGGTTCGCCTCCGGTAAGGACGACATGTTGGCAGTCCCAGGAGAGAGCTCGACTCACGATTTCGGCGATGGAGAGATCCTCGCCCTCGGGTTCCCAGGAGGTATAGGGAGTATCGCAAAAATGGCAGCGCAGGTTACAACCGGACGCCCGCACGAAAACGCTGTCGGTGCCGGTGAGCAAACCTTCCCCTTGGATCGAACGAAAGATTTCCGCGATACGCACGTCGTGAACCTCAACCCCTGTGAACGTCAGCCCCTAAAATCGTGACTCGTCGTCAGGGCAGCCGCGAGGGACTCGTAAGCCCTGCCCCTTCTCACTCCTCTGTCATGATGCCACAATGCAGCACCGCTCGAAAGGAGACCAGGATGTCCGCTCAGTTCCGTGAAATGCTTGAAACCTTCCCGAAT
>JBJSXJ010000254.1:0-8004 GCA_046086325.1 Planctomycetota bacterium
GTGCGAGTACTACTTGCTCAAGGAAGTCGGTACTCCAGCCAGACCTTTGCAGGCGGCCTTTGATGCTTTCCGGCCGAGATTGAACCGCGCGGTGCTGGCCAAGCATTACCTCGCCACCGCTCAGCTACACTCCCAAATTTCCATCTCGCAGCATCTGCTCATACGTGGGACGCAGTTTGGGTGCCATCTGCTGAACGATCTGGGCTCGGACGTTCGGCTTGAGTTTCTGCAGCAGAGGGACCGCGAGGGCTAATTTGCGAGTTGCTTGCGAGGACTCGCCGCGAACCGCATGCACATTGGCCTGCCCCACTAGCCCACTGACGCGAAACTCCACGTCGTCTTCTTCATTGAGCGTTGCCAGCCGGTCGTAGGCCTCATACGCTCGCTTCCAATTGTCTTGACCAAAATAGAGTTCTCCTAGCTGCTGCGCGGAACGATGCACGTAATACGCATTCAACTCACTTTCCGTCGCCGGAAAAAACTCGCGCACACTTTCATAGCCCTCGGGAGTCCCCAGTTGCATCGCCAAGAAAAACTGCTCCTTCGCTGACTCGCGACGTTCCACCTCGAGCTGCTGAGGCTTGGCCTGACCAAGTAGAGAACTCGATTTCGCCCTGATCGCCATCGCCGCGCCCACGATGCCCGCCAGGAGCATGGCGAGCACTAACCAGCGACCAGCCCAGGAAACCTCGCGCGGCTGCGCTGTGCGTTTCATCAGCAAGTCGAGTTTTTGGGTGAGCTCTGGGCCGATACTCTCCGCACCGCTCAGCGCCAGCCCTTCGTCCCAGTCGAGCGGTCCCAGCGCTTCGTCGGTGTGAGGTAAGTTCAGCGATAACGTGCGCAAGGCGGTCAGCAGTTCGCGCGGCGATTGAAAGCGATCGGCCGGTTGCTTCGCCAATAATTTGTGGACCAAGTCGCAGAGCTCACTGGGCAAATCTGGACGCTGCGTCGCCAGCGGTGCCGGCGTGGTCCGCAAATGCTGCAGAGCTATCGCGAGCGATGTTTCGCCCTCGAACGGCGGCCGCCCCGCCAGAACGAAATAGGCCGTTGCCCCGAGCGAGTAAAGATCGCTGCGTGGATCAACTGTTCGCCCCTCCACTTGTTCCGGACTCATATAAAGCGGTGTGCCGAGCGTGATGCCTTCCTGAGTCAAATGCTGTGCGTCGCTGCTGTTCGCCGCTCGGGCCAGTCCAAAGTCCGCGACCTTCACCTCGCCCGTCGCCGTCAACATGATATTTTCCGGCTTGATGTCGCGATGCACGATGCCCACTTGAGCCGCTTTTTGCAGTGCCGCCACCACCTGCCGCAAAATGCGCACCAGACGCGCCGCATCCAGCGTTCCATGCCGCGCAATCAATTGCCGCAGATTCGGACCGTCGACGTATTCTTGAGCAATGAAATGAATGCCGTCGCGCACTCCCACCTCATAGATCTGCACAATGTTGGCATGCACCAGTGCCGCCACATTGCGAGCCTCATTTTGAAAGCGCTGGATATAGAGTGCATCGCCGGCCAAGCGTCCCTGCAAAACCTTCAGCGCCACTCGACGTCGCAACGACCGCTGTTCGGCCAGATAGACATCCGCCATGCCGCCCCGGTTGAGCCGATGGAGGATGTGATAATCACCCAGATCGCGGCCCGTCAGATCCAAGCTCCGTGACGAAAGCGGCACTTGTTCGGCATCGTCGCTCATGGCCGACTACTCGTCGATTCAGCAGGAGCCAGGGTAATCGCGACCAGCTGCGGGGACGCCAACTCGCCGCTAGCACCCGCCACCACGCTACGGTTCAAACTGCCGGAACGAAATCCTTGCAGGTCGAGCGTGATAAATTGAAATCCCAACGCACGCAGGCGATCGGTTAACTGCTCCCGGAGGTCGCCGGCCAACAGCCGTTCAATCTCGGATGCTCCCACCTCCACCCGCGCCAAATCTCCGCGATGATATCGCACTCGCACTTCGCGAAAACCAAGCTCCCGGAGATACCGCTCCGCTTGATCAATCCGCGCCAGCCGCTCGGGAGTTACCTCTTCGCCATACGCCACTCGACTTGATAAACAGGGCGTGGCTGGTTTGTCCCACACGGGCAGTTGCCAATGAGCCGCCAGCGCTCGCACTTCGGCTTTGGTAATGCCGAGCTCCGCCAGCGGGCTGCGCACCGCATGCTCCTGACCGGCACGCATCCCGGGACGATAGTCACCCAGATCGTCGCGATTCGCGCCGTTCACCACCCAGCTCACACCCCAAGTCGCGAGCCTTTGCGCTAGCTGGCTGTAGAGCTCGGTCTTGCAGTGATAACAGCGATCCGGTTGATTCCGGACATACTCCGGCCGCGCAAACTCCGCGGTTTCGAGTACTTCATGGCGAATGCCAATTTGTCGCGCGATGTCGGTGGCGAGTTCCAGTTCACCGGCGGCTAAGCTGTGACTTACACCCGTCACGGCCAACGCCCGCGAGCCAAGCGCCAACTGCGCGGCCTGTGCGACGACGGCGCTATCCACGCCACCCGAAAAGGCCACTACGCAGCTTTCCAAGCCGCGAAGAGCCGCAATCAATTGATCTCGTATTGAATCCAGCGGAGCCATAATCCCTGATCCGCGTATAAAAAAGCGGCACATCCACCGTAATGCCGTGGCAGTGTGTTTTTTGGGAGCCCGCAAGTAGTAAGGGGGAACCTAGAGTGAAGTACCAGGTGATCCAACGGCCGATCCCGGCAAGCCGGGTGGAGCGTTGGCTATACGGTAACAGCGCCCAAAGTTGGTTCCCTTGCGGACTCTCTTATCGGCTCCCCGAAAAATGACACCACATCACGTACATGGCAGAAGGCCGCCCGTCGGACGCAAGCGACCGACGGCTGAATCCTAACAGTCACCAAGCTAGCAGGCAAGCTCGACGAACTGTTTCGCCTTCTGCGGAGTGCCAAACAGCCAACTCCGCGCAACGTAATCGCATCCCCAAGAAGCCTACTCGCTCTGCTCGCGCGACATTGGTTCCATCGATTTGGTGTTTCGCTCGACCGCAATCACGATCGTCCGCTGCTCCACCCCATCCCGACTCGAGGCTACCACCGGAATGACTTGACGCCGATCCGGCAACGGCATGCGCACCGAGAATGTTCCGTCGGAACGCAGCTTCACCGGTTCACCCGACAGACTCACATGGGCGTCTGACTGCGTCCGCCCAAACACCACCATCTCCGCATCAACTTCAAACGGAAAGTCGCGCCGTCGGCGAAAGACTCGCTCCGCACCCGCACCGAATCGGCCGGTCAGTGGAGCCCCTAAAGGCCGCTGAAAACGCTCCTCAAACGCCTCTTGCAACTCGTGACTGCTGCTCTCATCCGAGTAACCACCGCTTTGAGCAAAAATCTTTTCAAAGTTTTCGGCGACATCGGTCCAGTTGTCATCCAGCGACTCGCCCGTCCCCGGACGCTGCGTCGTCACCGTGTTGCTGCGGCCAATCGCATAGAAACGACCGTTGCCACTCAAATAGCCCAAATCGACTCGGTAACTCTTCGGCGGATTCGTCACATCGATGTACCAGTTCTGCACACCACTATGAATCGCGATCTCACGAATGACTCGTTCAGCGGTGCTGGTGGTCCCGGAGTTCTCAACTTCCAGGACGCGCAAGGTCGGTCGAGCACTATGCCACTGCTCGGCCATCGCCGCCTGAGCCCGTAGCACACTTTGCCGCGTCACCTCCCAGGAAACTTGCAGCCAGTACGGATCACGCACAATCAGCACCACTCGGTCACGCACCGGCGCCTGCGATTTACCCTGCACCGCCGGCCGTGGTTCCGTGGCCAAATCACGCTGTCGCTCACGCTGCTCATTCGCTTTCTGGATCTTCTTGAGCATCAGCGCCGATCGAGGCTTTGTTTTGGGAATCGGTGCGGACTTGGGCACCTTAGAACTCTTCTTCGATTCCACCGGCTTGGCGGCCGTCCCCTTCGCTGAGCTCGCCTTGACGGGCGCCGGCTTGTGAGTCGACTTCAACCCGGGCTTGGCCACCGACTTCGTGACTTTGCTCGCCGCACCCCGGGCTGCTGGGCGCGGAGCCGCCGGGCGGGCCGGTTTGGCGGTCGCTTTCGCGGGCGACTTGCGGGCCGGCGACGAAGCGGAGCGTTTGGCCACTGCCGCGGCTCGACCACCAGTCGCCGCTCCGCTGGCGGCAGAACTTCCAGCCGCTCGACCCAGCGAGCGCACCAGTTGATCCTTGCGCATCGACTGCCAACCGCTGATGCCGCGTTTTTTCGCGAGCTGCGTCAAGTCTCGCATGGAATAGGACTTAAGAGATGTCGCACTGATCACGAATCGGGTTCCTCGCAAGTTACGCCCAGCGATTCATTCCTGGACCACAACCGGGACAGTCCGGCGGTGATCCGCGAGGGAAATATCCTCGGGCGACCGGACATCGATCGGCACAGAGTAATCCAAGCGCACTTGTAAATCAACCATTTCCTGCCTGTTCTGGCTTGGCGCGCCGAGTTCGAAGGGCATTTTTCGGAGCCTACGCTAGCGTCTAATGGTAGCGAGGATCGCTAACACACCAGCCAGTTTCTCGCAGAGCGGTATTAAAAGCGCGGTCGCCAAGTTGATTCCAGCATCGATCCACCCCACCTTCACTCGACGCTAGTCGCTCGCAAATCATCGCTTACGTTTACGAACCAGACTTTGTGAAAAAAAACACGAAGGTTGGTTGACCAGTGTTAGAGGCTGGATTAAAGTAACCACCCCGCAAGGTAAAGAGCAGACATTTTTGGGCACTTTGCCATGAGATCTTCTCGGAACGACTACAGAGGAGTGGCCGAGGCGATGGATTGGTCGGGCAGGATCATCAGCATAGCGCTGATGATGATTCTGCCAGGAGTTGCGGGACATTGGCTCGACGATCGAAACGGAACTGGGTACTGGATGCCAATTGGGATGGTGGTGGGAATTGCGATCTCCATCTGGCAACTAGTTACGCTCACTCGGATGCTATCGTCGCAGTTAAAGCAATCAGATTCTGGAAAATCAGCTCATGGCCAGCGACCAACGCAGCGACCAAGAGCCTGAAATTTCAGATTCGAAGCAGAATTGGACCGCGTTTCCCCTTTGCTACTCGTTCCCGGCTGGAGTTGTTAGCTTGACGGGCGGAGTTGGCCTGACGTCGGTAGCGTTGGGGTGGTGGTTTAGTCGTCGGTATGGATTTGAAGGTTGGCAAGCGACCTTGCTTGCCGCAGTGGTGGTTTGGCAGAGCAGCGTGCTGGGGATGGTTGTCGCCTCGCGCTATCGTGGACAGCGAATTGCGGTGGGGACGATTGTCGGGATGGTGTTTCGCCTAGCATTGCCCCTGGCAGTAACATTGGTTTTACTGGCTCGGGGAAGTGGATTGGTGAAAGCAGGGTTTTTAGAAGCGTCGGTTCTCCTATACCAAGTCGCCTTAACCGTCGAAACGAAGTGGGCGATTAGTCGAGCGTGGCATGACTTGCCTGCTGGTCCCAATAGGTGATTCCGAAACGACGACTGTGTAATTCGTATCGCATTGATTGTTAGATTCAGATATCGAAGTGCTGGACCTGCGGGTGCTTTAACTCATGTCTTCGCCCGAACTTCATATAAAAGATAGCTATTACTTCGAGTTACCGAAGGTGCTGTGGCCGTCGGCGCGTAAAACCAAAGCCGATTTTCCCTCGGTTTGGATTAAGAATGACGCGCAGTTCCAAAGTTGGGAAGCCGAACGTCTGTGTGCACGCTTGATCGACATGGATTCGTCCAGTTCCTTGGGGCTACCGGCCGCCAAGCAGTTGATCGAGGAATACGAGGCTTGGAAGCATCACGACCATAAGAATTTCGGTAAGTCTTTTCGTGTTTATGCCGCTGAACAGCGTGAAGCTTTGCATTCCCAGTATCAAACCTGGGCTAAATCGCATTCGCAAGATGCCAAGAAGATCGATTTCGCAGCTTGGCTGAAGCAACCCGAACAAGAGAATGCACCCGGTGTTTGGTTCGCCCGCGGCATGGAAGTCCCGAACTGGGCCTCGCAGTGGACCAAGAACTGTTTGTGGGCTGGTGACGTGCAGGAGTTCGTCAAGTCTTCCGAGCCAGCCACACAGTGGTCGCCAGAAAAGCTCGCTGCTTATAACTATCATCTCCATGGTAAGATCCTGATCCCACAGCCATTCGGAGAATTGCGTAATTTCTATCAAGCGGATTCCGGACTGTGCATTTCCAAGTTCATGGTAATCCAGATCGTAGTGGCTTTGATTGTGGTAGCTGCGTTTTCGTGGCTCGCTCGTCGAGTCGCCACAGGAGGCACTCCCCGAGGCACTGGCTGGAACTTGCTCGAATCATTCCTACTATTTATTCGTAATGATATCGCTCGCGCAGCCATTCATGGCGCCCATGATCACCAAGACGAGTCTGAGGTCGAAGGCGCGCACGGTGATGAAACCCATGTCCCGTCACCGCACGGTACCGGGTCGCCGACACCGGACGGGCATCATCATGTCGCCGATCATCATGTCGCCGATCATCATGGTGATGATCATCCTGGTGGCCACGACCATGACAATCCACACGCCGAAGCAGACCGCTTCGTGCCGATCCTGTGGACGATTTTCATGTTTGTTCTAGGCTGCAACCTGATGGGCATGCTGCCGTGGCTGGGAGCTCCGACTAGCTCTTGGGGCGCAACGGTCGCCATGGCGCTTGTCACCTTCACGGTTGGATTCGTCGTGGGCGTTTATCGCATGGGGTTCTTCGGATACTGGGCGAACCAAGTGCCAAAGATGGGCCTGCCGATCTTTATCGCCATTTTTCTGATTCCCATGATTTTTCTTATCGAAGTTCTCGGATTAGTGATCAAACATGGTGTTTTGTCGATTCGTCTGTTGGCCAACATGGTAGCCGGGCACGTGGTTTTGTTGTCCATTCTCGCAATTGCGTTTAGCGTCGAAGGTGCGCAGAGTTCCATGTGGAACTTTTCGGCTCCTTTGGTGATGTTCGGATCGGTGGCTCTGAGCCTGCTGGAACTCTTCGTAGCTTTCCTGCAGGCCTATGTATTTACGTTTTTGTCGGCATTGTTCATCAACGCAGCAATCAATCAACACTAGTAGCGGCGTTGTTGACGAGGTTATTTGGGGTTCTCACTTCATTACAGGAGAGACGACTGTGAATCGGTTAGTACGCATTTCGTTGTGGAGTTTCATGGCAGTTTTGGCAATGGCTGCACCGGCAATGGCCGCCGAAGGCACTCCGCTGATTAGCTTCTCCGGAGCAATTGGTGCCGGCGTCGTGGCCTTAGGGGCCGCGTTCGGAATTGCACGCTTGGCATCCTCGGCCTATGAGAGCATGGCTCGCCAACCAGAAGTTGCGCCGCGAATTCAAATCGCCATGATCATCGCGGCCGCGCTGATCGAGGGTTTCACGTTCTTCGCACTCGTCGTGTGCTTTCAGCAAAATCCTTGGGCCGCCAAGTAACGACGAACAGCAGCGTGTTGGTCGATCGTTCGCTTCATGTGCTCCTTTAGCGATAGGGATGAGGCCGTGTTGAACTCGTGCTCACAATTGGCATGGCGGTACCTGAACCTGAGTGGGTTGCTGCTGGGATTGTTGCTGACTCTCACGTGCTCGGTAACGATTGCCGAGGAGAAGGTGGCTAACCCCGAGACTGCCACGGCAGCATCTGAGGCCGGTCAGGTCGCGGACCATGCGGGCGGTCACGGCGGTGGACACCACGACGAGAACGATCTCAGTCATGCGAACGCCACACCCGAGCTGATGAGCTTGCAGGAACTGCGGGCGGACTTGGCCATTTGGACCTTCGTGCTCTTCGTCCTACTCTTCTTGGCACTCGCGAAGTTCGCGTGGGGCCCGATCATGAAGGGTTTGAAGAGCCGCGAAGACAACATGGCACGCTTGCTCGCGGAAGCTCAAACCAATGCGGCGCGCAGCGAAGCGGCGATCAAGGAACACGAGACGAAGTTGGCAGCTGCCAACGAAGAAGCTCGTACCATCCTG
>JBJSXJ010000255.1:0-4330 GCA_046086325.1 Planctomycetota bacterium
CTCTGTGCTCTCTGTGCCTCTGTGTTTCAAAAAAGCCCCTCAACTCCCCCCCAAACAAAACAAAGCCGTCGCGACGATGGACGCCGCGACGGCTTGCTCTCTTTCACCGATCAACCCGTCCGAGCGGCCGGGTTACTGACCCAGATCGATCCCCAGCTTCGCTTCTTCTTCTTCTTGAATGATGATGCGCGGGGTGACCATCAGCATGAGGCTGGTGGTTTCACGTCCGATACCAACGTTCTTGAAGAGTCGGTTGACGTAGGGGATTTTGTTCAGCATCGGCACACCGCGTTCGCTGCGTGCTTCGGCTAATCGCTTGATACCGCCCAGGAGCACCGTACCACCGTCCGGCACACTCACCGTCGTAGTCACAGTCGTAAACGCGAAGGTGGGCAACTGCACCGTCGTACCGGTGGTGGTCGTTTCCACTCCGTCCTGGATCGTCTTGTTATTGTCGGTCGGATCCTTGATGTTCGTCCCCGACTTAGTGGTCTTGGAACCACTGAAGGTGAACTCTTGCACGTCGCCGATCTTGCTGAAGAACGGCACGAGCGTGAGTCGCACGAAGCGTCGATCAGCCGACACCACCGCCTGCACACTCAACGACGTACCTTCATTGAGCACGACGATGATGGGCTGCTGAGCGGCGGCGAAGTCGCCGACCACGGGCACCAAACTGGTTACGAACGGTTTCTGCGATGTATCGGCCACCGAGGCTTGCTGACCATTGAACAGCGTCACCTTGGGAGCTTGCAACACGTTGCTGCGCTGGTCACCGGCACCCGCTTGCAACAGCAGGAACACTTCGATGTCACTCAAGATCGCAAACCCGAAGTTCGCCGCTGTGTTGGCATCGAAGCCACCGAACTGCGGGACCGTCGAGGCGAACGAACCTTGGGTGAAAGGCAAGTCCAAATCAGCCGTCGGTACCGCCGTGCCGTTGGCGTTATTCAAGCCAATCACGTAACTCGGACCATTATCATCCGGATAGGCACCGTTGGCCGAGTTCAATCCGGTGTTGTCATCGACTCGGAAATCGAAGCTCACACCCATGCGTTCGAAGAAGTTATCACGCAGCGTGATGAAGCGTACTTCGATCGTCACCTGCAAATCCTGCAGGCGGCGGAGTTGTTCGAGCAAATCGGCGATCTGATCGTGAACTTCCTGAGTCGTGCTGACGACGATGCTCAAGTTCGTCGGGAACGGCTCGATCGTGCTGCCACCGCCCACTTCCGACCACTGCGTCGGAGCGATCGTGGTGGTGATCAGTTCGATCAGGTTGTCGAAGTCGGGCTGAGCACCACCGCCGAGGCCGCCGGGACCAGATCCCAACTGCGTCGGAGGACGAATGCCTGCCTGCTGGAGCGCTCCGGCACCCATCTGTGCGAGGACCGAGGAGTTGTTCGCACCACCCGCCTGATTGGCGGCCAGTGTCAACTGACTGGACCCCGAGGGACTCGACAAACCGCCATGTCCGATCGCTCGATGCGCTTCCATGATCGCAGCGGGCAAGCCAGTGTGGTAACCCGGTGTGAAGTTCGGAATCGGAATCACGAGATCGGCGACGTCATAGACCTGCGGATAGGTGTCAGCATCGCGAGTCTGTTCGCTGGTGATGCTGAGCACTTCATTGCGAATGACGAAGCTCAGTCGCAGTTCGCCCAGGATGATGTTGAGTGCACTTCGCAGAGCGATCGGTTGAGCGAGATTGAGCGACACGGGAGTGTCGGTCGTCACGCCTTCCGCTGCCAGGCCTGCATTATCCAAGTGGATATTGATACCCGAGGCGGCCGCCAGCGTTTCAATCACTTCCTTCAGCGGACGTTGATCAAAGCGTGCCTCGACCGGCTTGGCAAGCGAGCGTTGAATCTCTTGCTCGGCCGGCGTCATGCGTCGCTTCTGGCGTTCCATCCACTTCTTGCGATTACCCTGGTTGAGTTCGTTCCAGTACTTCTTGTTGAACGTAATCGGTTCGTCGTCGTTATACGGCGTCGAAGCGCGATCCACCGAGGTCATGGCATCGTAGAAGCCTTGTTCTTTGCCATCCTTGATCGCGTTCTGCTCCGCGATACGGATCGCAAACTTCGATTTCCACTTCAACGTTTCCACCACCGGATTATCGGGATCCAATTCGCGAGCCTGCTTCGCTCGCACTTCCGCCTCGTGGAACCGACCTTCATCCATCAACTTGTTGAACTCTTCCACCAACTCGGCGACTTTATTCTGCACCTCATTCTTCATCCGCCGTTCGCGTTCCACCTTCTCGTTCACCAACTGATTGCGTTCGGTGTTGTCGATATCGGAGCGATTGGTTTCGATGAAGCGTTCGAGTTCGCCGAGGTTACGATCGACGATCGACATGAGTTGTTTGCGCGATGGTGGATCGAGATCCGATTCTGCCACTCGATCACGCAGCCGCTGCAATCGCTGCAGAGCTTGCTTTGGTTCAGTGGCGATCATTCGCTTGGCAGCATCTTGTTCGGCGGTGATCTCGCGATAGAGCTGTTGTCGCAGAACTTGCTGCTTGGCATCGATCGCTTCCAGAGCCGACGAGGAATCAACTCCTCGCGACGGCACACTCGGCGTGTCCTGCATGAGCGACAATTTGTCTTTCAGAGCGGCACGTGATTCCGGCGGCATCTGGTCCGCAAATCGCCAGGCTTCTCGGAAGAGCTTCACCGCTTGCTCGCGATCCTGCTTTTCCAATGCTCGAAGTCCTTCAGCGTAGAGCTGTTCGCCCTGACTGTTACCGGCGGGAGTCGTTCCCAGCACACTCGGCAACTCTTGCTCGGCCTGCACCTTGACCGTCTTCGTCTTATCCTTCGACGGTTCGTACATGCCACGCGAGACTGGGTAGCGATCGTTCGACTGCGATACTCCACCGGCGGGAGCTACTTTACCGGGCGCGGCCGAGTTATTCGGTGCGGCACTGGGCGCGGTTCGCGGCTTGCTAGCCGGCACCACGGGTGCTGGTCCCACGGCAGCGGCGCCGGCTGGTGCTTCCTTACCAGGTGCACCTGCCGCATTGCCACGACGATTGAGTGCTCGTTCGATCTGCAAGCCGACGATGGAGGGATGAGTTTCCCCGGCCTCGAAGGCTTCATCAGGAACTTGCATGTTCTTGGCTTGGGTGATTAAGCGCTGCGCGGTGACCATGTCGCCACGGTCCATCGCCGCTTGTGCCTGAGCGACCATCCGCAGGCAATTTTTCTTGAGCGACAAAGTAGCCGCATCAACATTTGCGGCGACATTCGCGGCGACGTTCGCCGTGGCTTCTTCCACCGAGTTCTCGGCTGCATCGACGACAGCGGCGAGTTTCTCTTCGGCCGCTTCGGCCACATCGCCGGCCTTTTCGATCACGTCGGCGGCAGCTGCGGAAGCTTCCTGAGTTACCTCAGCGGCAGCATCCTGGACAATCGCTTTGGCGGAATCAGCGAGTGAATCGGGGGGCACGAACGAACCACCCACCGCTGGAACTCGGTCCAGAGTCGGGAGACGTTCGAGTGGAGAGTTCGGCGCGGGGCCGGGATTCTGAGCGAAGCCAGATCGAGCCGCGCGGTCAAACCCTGCGGCGACGTTGGTCTTGGCATCGCTGGCCAGTTTCTCAGCCGCATCGACCACTGCACCGGGCGTCTTGGCGGGAGCTCCGCTGGTGCCGGTGCTGGTGGCACGTGGATCGCGATCGGAAATGGCCGCCGGTTTAAACCGATCACTCGGCTTACCCGCCTTGCCCGACTTACCTCGCAGCGCGTCGAGGTCTTTGCGAGCCTTATCGGGAGTGTCACCGAAGCGAGCGGTGATGCCACTGTAAACGACACCGAGCTGTTCCGCCTTGCTCACCAATTCGTGAGCTTGCTCGAGGTCGCCATCTTTCATGCACTGCCGCGCTCGACGAACTAAATCGTCCGCCTCACGCCGCTTGGCAGTCGGATCTTCCGCTGCCGTTTGTCCCAGCAAAGCTTGCCCCAGCGCGACTTGATTCAGCAGCGGTGGATTGGCCAACACACTTTGCGTCCACACGGTACCAGCCAATGACAGGCACCCGGTTAATAATGTAGCGGTTCGTTTCACCGCGCGCCTCCTTGTTAGAGACCTACCGACGAGTTCAGTTCGGGCGAAGAGTTTCACCACGGAATACCACTCCCAACTACGGACAAGTACGAATCAGTGAGAAGAGGGCGGTGTAAGTACCGGGGCTCACCAAGAGCGTCAAGTTCAATTTTTTTGAAATTCAAGTTTTCCCGAGCGGCGGACGACTCGTGAGTGACCGCTCGATTGCGTTATAAAATGCTCACACAATTTCCGTTTGCCTTGGAGTTCGCTACGCACC
>JBJSXJ010000256.1:0-5381 GCA_046086325.1 Planctomycetota bacterium
ACCCTGGCAACCCACAAAACGAGATACAGGAACTGTCTGAATCGCATTCTTCGTGTCTCAGTGCCTTTGCGAGAGCCCCTCCCCCTGCCATCAATTCTCACGCCAAGTCACAAAGCTCACCAAGCTAGGCCCCCGTCATTCTTCGTGTCTCAGTGCCTTTGCGTGAGCCCCCTCCCCCTTCCCCTGCCTTTGCGTGAGCCCCCTCCCCGCTTCAGCCCACAATCTCCCGCACCACACGCGCCTCTTCGATTCCCGTCAGGCGGAAGTCGAGTCCCGCGTGGCGATAAGTGAGCTGCCGATGGTCAAAGCCCATCAGATGCAGCATCGTCGCGTGGATGTCATGCACATGCACTCGGTTCTCCACCGCCCGGAATCCGAAGTCGTCGGTCGCTCCATAGGCGAAGCCTCCTCTCACGCCGCCGCCCGCTAGCCAGAGGGTGAAACCGTGATGGTTATGATCGCGACCAGTCGGATTCCCGCCGCCAATCGGGATCTCTACCACCGGAGTGCGTCCAAATTCGCCGCCGCAAATGACAAGTGTCTCATCCAGTAATCCGCGCTGAGCCAGATCGGTCAGCAGAGCAGCAATCGGCCCGTCGATTTCCTTACCAAGCTTACGATGTTCGGCCGCGAGATTGCCGTGCGAGTCCCACGGCTGCACATCACCGTGATAACACTGCACCACTCGCACGCCACGTTCAATCAAACGCCTCGCGATAAGCAGCTGCCGACCATGCAACGTGTCGGCTTGGTAGAGGTTCTGCGTCGCCTGGGTCTCTCGGGAAATGTCGAGGGCATCGGTCGCTTCCATTTGCATCCGATAGGCCAGTTCAAACGATTGAATTCTCGCTTCGAGATTTGCGTCGTCGCGGCGAGTGGACTGGTGCTGGCGATTCAGGCTCGCCAGCAAATCCAGTTGGCGACGCTGATCGACTGGCAACGTGCGCGGACTCTGAATGTTCGCCAGGAGCTCCGTGACCTTCGTCTTGCGAGTGTCGAGATAAGTACCCTGATAAATACCTGGCAGAAATGCACTGCGCCAGTTCGAGGAGTCGGCGACGGGCAAGCCGGGACACATCGTCACAAAGCCCGGCAGGTTTTGATTCTCGCAGCCCAGGCCGTAGGTGAGCCACGAACCGTAGCTGGGCCGTGACAGTCGCTCGTCGCCCGTATTCATCAACCGCATACTCTGCTCGTGGTTGGGCGTATTGGCATAGACCGACTTGATGACGCACAGCCGATCGGCGTGCTGGCTGGCGGTCCGCTGAAAAATCTCACTGCACCACAAGCCACTCGAGCCATACTGCTGGAACTCAAAGGGTGACGCGAGCGCCACGCCGGTCTCGCGTTCGGTCGTAAGGTTTCCCAGCGGCAGCTTCTTACCGCCCCACTTTTGTAACTCGGGACGGTAATCCCAGGTGTCGACCTGCGATGGTCCACCGTTCAAGTAGATATGCACAATGTGCTTGGCTCGTGCAGGAAAGTGCGGGCTGCGCGGCGCCAGCGGGTTGTTCTCTGCCGGTGCGCTCGACGAGTCGGCGCGTAAGAGCGACGGCAGCGCGAGCAGCCCTAGGCCAGTGCCGACAGAACCCAACAGTTCACGCCGAGTGAGATGAGTCGATGTATGCACGGTGATGTTCCTCTTAATCCACAAACATGAATTCGTTGCTCATCAGCAGCACCTGCGCGAGTTGTTCGAGCGAACCGGTCGCCAGGAACCGATCACACTCGTCACGCTCCGTCCCCGATGGCTCGCGGCCCAGCACCAGGGAAAACAAGCGTGGGACTCGCTGCGATGCTTCGATCCCGGCGAGCTGTTTTGCTAGCGCATCGGCGCGGGCCAGCATGAAGGGCGAGTTGAGTGCGAAGAGTGCCTGCTGCGGAACTGTGGTCATGCCGCGACGTGGAGTGCTGGTATCGGCATTCGTGAAGTCGAATGTCTGGATGATCGCAGGCAGGTTCTGGCGTTCCACGAAGGAGTAGATTGTTCGTCGTCGATTGGCATCGTCGGTGATGACAGCCGGACGACCATACATCCTCGGGTCCAGTTCGCCCGTCACCCCGAGCAGCGTGTCGCGCATCTGTTCCAAATCCAGTCGCCGCCGGTTAGCACGCCACAGCAGCGAGTTGCTCGGATCGGTTCGCTGTTGAGTGGCCATCTGATCTGAATCGGGGACTGCGGACGCTCGTTGATAGACGCGCGAGCTGAGGATGAGTTCGTGCAGCGGCTTCGTCCGCCAGCCGTTTTGGATGAAATAATGCGCGAGAAAATCGAGCAGCTCCAACTGGACTGGGCGTTTCGTCTGCAGACCAAAATCGCTCGGGTTCGCAACGAGCGGCTCGCCGAAGTGATGCATCCAAACGCGATTCACCCAGACGCGGGCTGTCAGCGGGTTCGTGGGGGAGGCGATCGCGTTGGCAAGATCGAGTCGACCGGCTCCATGCTGAAAGGCCGTGCGTTCGGGTTTCGAGAGGATTTCCAGGAAGCGACGTGGCACCGGATTTCCGCGTGCACTCGGGTCGCCGCGCTGGAAGATAACCGGATCGCAAAGCACTTCCGCATCCTGGACGACCATCGCTCGCGGAGCAGCATCCTGATGCTTGACGGCGATCGCATCGAGCTGCCCGAGTAGGCCACGATACGCGTCACCTGGTTGGCGCGACAGATAGAACGCGACGTCTCGCGGCGGAAACCAAATCGGGCCATCGCGCGCGATGAGCAGTGCGGCGAGTGGATCTGCATCACTCGCGGCGTTGCCACCAGCTTTCCAGGCCTCGCGAATGATCGTGCCATAGGCCTTCGCCACGTCCGCTTTCGTACTCGGGTTGGCGGCAACGAGTCCGTCGATGATGCGTGCATCGACGCCGGCCGCTTTCCACTTGTCGGGCTTGAGTACTGGTTCGCGCATCAGGTCATGCCACGGGCCGAAGATCGGATCGTCCGGAAAGGCGCGCCGCGCGATGAGCTGCCGCCAGCGTTTGGTGATCTGTGGCCGTAACTGATCGGGAATCAAAGAGAGAAAGAAAATAGTCGTCTCGGCAACATCAGGCTCGGTTGTCGCGACATGGACGAGGTAGTCGGGAGTGCGCTCGCGAGCGATCTTCAGCGTCTCCTCGTAGTGGCTTTGCTGTTTGTCGTTGATCTCTTTGAGCTTGGCAGCGAATTCGTCCTCGAATGCCTGACCTGCGGCGGTAACCGGCCCGATGCGCGGACGATCATACGGTTCCATGCTGCTGGCGAAAACGCCGTACAGTGAGTAGTAATCGGCGGTCGGAACAGGATCATACTTGTGATCGTGACAGCGGGCGCAGCTGATTGAGAGCCCGAGCAGCCCACGTCCCACGACGTCGATCTGGTCGTCAATCACGTCGTGCCGATTGCTGTCGAACATGCGGCCCAGCGTGAGCAATCCCAGTGCCGCCAAATCAGGCGAATCGGCTGGCAAGTTGAGTTGATCCGCGGCCAGTTGTTCACGAATGAACTGATCGAACGGCTTATCGTCGTTGAACGCTCGAATGACATAGTCGCGATAGGTGTAGGCAAACGGGCGAATGCGAGCATCGCCGTACATCAAGACACCGTCCTTGGCGTCCGAGTAGCGAGCTACATCCAGCCAGTGTCGCCCCCAGCGTTCGCCGTATTGCGGCGAGGCGAGAAGTTCCTGGACCAGTTGCGGATAGTTTTCGCGTGAAGTAGCCAGTTGCCGCTCGGTTGGCGGCAGGCCGATGAGGTCAAACGTGGTGCGGCGGATGAGCGTCCGCAGGTCGGCCGGAGCGGTGGGGACGAAGTTCTGTTTGCGGAGCTGACGTTCGACGAGTGCGTCGAGGGGATGCGTGCCGGCTTCTAATTGAGGCACGGCGAGCGGCTGAAATGCCCAGTGTGATGCGGCAGCCTTCTCGATGTTGGTGACGATTTTCTGTCCGCCACGCGGGTCGAACGCGCCTTGCCGAATCCAGGTTGTGAGGGCGTCCAGGTCAGCGGGGCTGAGCTTTCCACCGGAATCTTGCGGCGGCATCTGCAACTTTTCATCGCGATAGGAGACGGCGCGGATGAGTAAACTGGCGGAGGGATCACCCGGCACGATCGCCGGCCCTCGCTCCCCACCGCGCTGCCAGCCTGTCTTGGTATCGAGTCGCAGTTGGCCCTCGGCAACGTCCGCGCCATGACACTCATAACAGTGTTTCACGAGCAGAGGTCGAATGCGGTCCTCAAAGAATTTCGCTGCCTGCGGGTCGGTCTCGGCGAGTGCCGGAGAGATAGAGAAAGCGCCGAGCATCATTGCCGCGAGGAACAGACGGGAACTTCTCATGCCAAATCCTCCTTCGGCCAAAATCCTCCTTCGGCCATGTCATGCGGTGGGCAACACGAGGTGTGGGATTCTCGAGTCGTAGTCGAATCCTAAACCAAATCGATCCGCGAGGCCAGTTCCAAAGAACATCGCGCGCCAGGCAGCCATTTCCCAGGCATTCCACCGCCAATGGCGAATGAGAACTGACAACTGACAACTGACAACTGACAACTGACAACTGACAACTGACGAGCTCCGCGAGCGACTTGCGTGAGGCAGGGTTATCGCTAGACTGTCCTCACGCTGGCCTTGCCAGCCAAGGCATCTTAAGGAAGTGCTTGCACGACTGGTGTCGGCCTCGGTCTTCAAAGCCGTTGGATCGTCTGTTAACCAGACGATCGGTGGGTTCGATTCCCATGCACTTCCGCCATTTTTCTTGACTGGTCGCTTCCTCGCGACCTGCAGCGTTTCTCCAACGCTCCTATTCGCGGCCGAGGCCCGACGGTAAGACTCCGGCGGCGCAGGCAAGTTCGCTCGACAAGCCTCCGCACAGCCCGTTTGATCATCAAGGCTTGACATGTTAGGCTGACGGGGCATTTTGGAACACCTTGGGCTTGGTCGCCTTCCGATATGTTTTCCAGAGTGAGCTGCCACGAAGCGGCCTTGGTCCAGCGAGGAACGTTGGTGCGAGGCGAACTGCCGAGGCGGTCTTGGGATGTACCGGCCCCCGGAATGACGAAGGGCGGTTGGGGTTCGAGGCGGCCCTGGATCCCGAACGCTCGAACGACAGTTTGAGTTCGCGTCGGTGATCGCGGAACGAAAACCGCGCGTCCTGTCCGGATGCTCGACCAGACCAGGGAAGCATGCTGGCTGAAGAATCCTTCGTGACGACGAGTTGGAAAGAGAGCGACGGTGAGCCTCGATACTCTGCTGGGCCCCTTCCGGCCTCCGACGACCGACCTGGTGGAACGCCTTCGTTTCTGGGCGGAATCAACCCCCAATCTCTTGGCGTACGCTTTCCTGGCGGACGGTGAGCAAACCGAAGTTTCGTGGACTTATGCGGAACTGGACGCGCGGGCCCGGGCCATCGCG
>JBJSXJ010000257.1:0-6994 GCA_046086325.1 Planctomycetota bacterium
GGCATAAACCTTTGGACACCTGCGCGATGCCTCCAAAAATCCGACGGCCTCACCGGCGGTCAGCCTACACGAAACTCGGATGGACCGAAACAATTGCTCTCGCGAGAAATCAACCGCCAAAACCTGTTGGCTGGTCTGCGAGCTGCTGGTCACAATGGCCCCCTCATCCCCAGCCCTTACTCCCCCACAGGAAAAAAAGGAAACTCGTTTGGCCGAGGCGACGATCACCTTTTTTTCCTGCGGGGGAGAAGGGAGCAGTCAATGAAAGAAGCGTTAGTCGCACAAAGAAACACCTTTAAAAGGTTGGGCGTAAGCCGTCCGGCCGGAATTCGAAGGAGTTCTCCATCGCCGAGAGCCGAGTGCCGACCGACCTCGCACGCTGCCGGAGGGCTGACGCCCATACCGCTAAAAAAGAACCGGCGGTGGCGAGAGGTGAAGTTGTGTATAAAGGATAATTGTCTCGCCTCGCATAACTCCCCTTCACCTCACACACCGTCCCCGTTATCTCGTGCAGCTTTCCCTAGACTGCACGCAACTCGCCTTCACCGTGCCCATCTTGGCCCTCGCGTCACTGGAGACCCGTATGTCAGCTTGCGTTAATCGGCTCAATCGGACACTCATGGCGTGGACCACGTTGCGCTCGCTAGGGCCTCGAGCTGTGTCGCTCTTCATGCTGCTGATCTTGTCGCTTGGCTTATCGCCGCTGGTAGTCCGGACGCCAGCCGAGCAGCCTCCGAATCGGCCGTCTAGCTACTATCTGATCGGTAATTCGTTGACCTGGGACACCGTGCCGATGCGACTGGCAGGCGACGTGCAGTGGCATGTTGATTGCGGCGTGTCACTGCCGCACATCTACGCCCATCCCGAGAAGCCGTGTGTGAAAGAGTCGACCATCTGGACGCAAGCCTTACGCGATAAACAGTACGAGTTTCTTTCCGTTCAGCCGCATTACGGTTCGACTCTGGCCGAAGATGTGGAAACGATTTCTAATTGGATGAAGCTGCAGCCAAAAGCAGTGTTCGTTATTCACTCCGGCTGGGCCTTTCATGCGCAGCGCGCCAGCGAGTTTTCCAGTCTCGCTGTTCCCAGCACGATGTCGCATAGTCCGACTTATCTGCGAACACTCATCGCCGAACTGCGGCGCTTGCATCCGGGTCGCGACATTCGCCAGAGTTTGGCACAGAATCTTTTGGCACAAATCGCGGAGGATATTGATGCCGGGCGAGCGCCCTTCAAATCGGTGAACGATTTATATCGCGATGCGATCCACATGACGCACGACCATGGCAAGTATCTCATGCATAACGCCATGCGCCGCACGCTGGGACAACCCTTGTCAGCCGCCGGATTCGAGAATCTGAATCCTGAGATCAAGCGTTATCTCGATGACCTACTCGCTCTGCGTACGGTGACGGATTCAGATCAAGCCGTTGTGCGACGAGTTTTGTCCTCAACTCAGGCTGAGGAACGAACAAGGTTCGTGGCGACGATCACGGATGAAATGCTGCGAGCACGCCTGACGGCGCTGCTGCCAGAGATCGAACGGGCATGGGTGGCACGCACTCAGGCTTCGAAATTGGAAGCCCAGATCAATGCCGTGGGAGGCAAGCTGATCCGGATGTCGCAGGCTCCCCAGTGGTTGATTCTGGCAACGGGTGATGAGGGGATTGATCTGTTTGATTTGCCGACGGTCATTGATCTGTACAACGGCAACAATCCGCTGAAGGGCAAAGGTGGACGCAATGAGCAAGTCACCGATGAATGGCTTGCCTGTCTCGCGGAAGTCACAACGCTGCGTCGACTGGATGTTTCCAACTGTGCGATTAAGGGCGACGGTCTGCGACACCTTCGTAATTTACGCGGACTACGCGAACTGAATCTCACGCTCACGCCCGTCGCCGATGATGGTCTCGCGCATTTAGCGAATCTCACCGAATTGCGCATGCTAGGACTCGCCTCAACGCAATGCACTGGCACAGGCTTCACTCATTTGCAGGCACTGCAGAAACTGGAAAGCATTAACTTCCACTTCACGCCACTCAATGATGCGGGGCTGCGAGCGATTGCGCAGCTGCCTATTGCCGATCGATTGTGGTTTGCACATACAAAATTTACCGATGCGGGAGCGGCAGAGCTAAGTCGACTGACGCAACTGAAACGCTGTGGTATCGGCAGCACGGACCAGGCCAGCTCGGGGGAAGCGGTGGCGGCGCTGACCAAGTTACCGCTCGAGGATCTCGCGCTGCTCGACAATCAAGCGACAGCCGTGGGCCTGAAGCATGCGACGAAGATTGCCACCCTGCGGCGATTAGACGTCTCCCATGCACCAACAGTCACCGACGAAGCACTCGTGGCGGTGGGACAAATGCCGGCCTTGGAAGAGTTTCAACTTGGCAGCGCCCAGGTGACCGATGAAGGATTGCAGTCTCTGGCGGCCTCGAAGTCATTGAAGAAGTTATCGCTGAGCGGATTGAAGTTGGTAACACCGGCGGGCATCGATCGATTGCGCAAAGCGGCTCGCCCTGAACTGCAGATTATTGTGAAATGATGAACCGCATACAGGCCAACCTTGGTTCGTCAGAAGTCTTGCGACTTAAGCTACGAGGGTATGCGAGGCTACGTCGAGCTAAACTCGACAGGCTCTGCCGATTCCGCGTAGAATCGACGAGAGAATTCCATTTCAAAACCATTGAATCCTGTTAGGCTGATGGGTAGTCGCTGCGGGTTGCAACCGATGCAGCCCTGACCAACTAGGCTTTCGCAGAGCGAATGGCGCCAAGCATTGAACTTCGTCGAGCATGATCGGGAGCAGGTCTGATGTCAGTCACGCGCAATGCAAGGGGAGATTACCGAGCACGATGGACTTCCAGTCCGTCGATCACGAGCGGCGACGGACTGGAAGTCCATCGTACGAGCCAACGTACGAGCCGTCGTACGAGCCGTCGTACGAGCCGTCGTACGAGCCAACGCGCGAAGTTATCTTTCGACGTGCTGCTCGGAGCGTGTTTGCTGCTTGTTCCGGCCTTGGTCCATGGGGCGGACGACTTGGCGGAGTCATTCGCCAAGCAGATACAACCGCTGCTGGTGAAGAGCTGCGGGGACTGTCACGGGAAGGTACCGAAGGACAACGAACTTGATCTTACGGGCTTTGGAACCGCTCCCGCCATCATCGCGAAGCCCAAGGTACTGATGGATGTTGCGGAGCGATTGCGGTTAGGCGACATGCCGCCAAAAGAGGCGCCGCAGCCGACCACGGCCGAGCGGGAGCAACTGCTGAATTGGATTCATGCGGCGCTTGATGCCGAAGCGGCCGCTCGGGCTGGCGACCCAGGGCCAGTGACGCTGCGGCGGTTGAGCAATTCGGCATACGACAACGCAATCCGCGATCTCACCGGCGTCGACATACGACCGACTCGGGTTCGCGAGTTTCCTACGGATGCGGTCGGCGGCGAAGGGTTCGCGAATGTCGGCGACGCGATGCCCGTAACTCCCGAACTGATCGAACGATTTCATCAGACAGCGCGCGATGTAGCTGCACGGATGGTGCTATTGCCGAGCGGCTTTCGTTTTTCGCCGTCCACCGAACGACCGGATTGGACGGAGGAAGCACTGAAACCGCTTCGCAGTTTTCACGCGCGCTACGCGGGGCCCAACGGCGAGCCGCCACTCGAAGCACATCTCGCAGCGACCTTGAAGCACCGTGACAGGCTGACCCGCGGCGGTCCCGCCGAACTAGTGGCGGTGGCCGCCGAGGAAAAACTCAACGCCACTTATCTGGCAGCACTCTGGGCGGGCTTGACCGGCTCGGTACGGCGGACTTCCAGTCCGACGAAGCCGGAGGGCGACGGACCGGCGGGCCAGCGTTCGCCAGCGGAACTCGATGCACAAACGAAACAGTGGTCCGAGAAAGCGGCCCAAGCGGAAGCCGAGAAGCGGCGGCGGCAGACAGCGTTGGCAGCGGCGAAGAAGGCAATTGAGTCGCACTGGGCTTCATCGAAGCGCCAGCTGGCGGAAGCGAAAGTCGCGGAAGGTGGTTCGGTTTCCTTCGAGCGCAAGGTTTCAGTGCAACGCGGCGAGTTGCTCCTACTGACCGTGCTTCCCAACGAAAACTATGGCGCCGACAGCACGCTTGTGGAATGGACGATCCGCGAGACCACGGGCGAGCAGCGCACGTGGAACCTTGCTGATCTGGCCTCCAACCTATTGAAGACGAACCCATCGCTGGACAAGCACGAGGCCCGCTGGAGTTTTCTAGAGACAACTTCGACTCCCGTTTTCCTTACCGAACGGCGCGACAGCATCGCTGGTCGATCGGAACTGAAATCGTGGAGTATCGGTTCGGAACCGTCGGTCTTTGTGAACTCGGCCGCCGAGCCGATCCAGGTTTGGACGAAGTTGCCCGCGCGATCATTCTTCGTGCATCCGGGACCCAAGCGACCCGTAGCGGTCGCTTGGGCGAGTCCCGTCGCTGGCGAGTTGCTCGTTTCGGGACGTGTCGCCGATGCCCATCCTGCCGGTCTCGACGGAGTCGCGTTCGAGTTGTCGCATGTCGCGGCTGCGGAATTGGGACAGGCCCTGGCGGACTTGGGAAGTGCCTCCACGATTCTGCCGGACGCCGGTCTGCCTCCAGACATGCTCGCCCTGGTCCGAGAGAAGTGGCGCGAGGCGACCACCGATCCAGCGCCAGTATTGGCGACGATCAAGGCCATGCAGGAGCAGTTGTTTCAAGGCCAATACCGGAAGAATGCGGCGCTGGCGGTCGGTAACGGTTTTCCGGCGTGGGAAGATCTGCGTCGCATCGTGGCCCGCGAGCGAGTCCAAGGGGCAGCACGTGAGCCGCTCTTCCGCCTGGTCGCGCTTCCCGCTCAGCCCGACACGTTTGTCGTTTGGGACCGACTGCGGCTGGAAGGAGGCGATGGTCCTCCGCTGGTGTTTGCGGAACATCCCGAACTGAGCGCGGCGATTGAGCAAGCGTCGGGACTCAAGTTTGGCCAGCACCCGCAGGGGCGCGCGGTACCGAAGACCGCGCTCGTCACGGCGGCAGGTGCCGAAGTCGTGATCGATCTGAGAAAATTGCCACAAGCATTACAGCAGGCACTGACGCTGCCGCGGTTTCTCCGCGCGGACGTGAGTCTGGATGAAGCGAGTCCGGAAACGGCAGCGGTGCAAGCTTTTCTCATCGCAGCGACCGGTGGTGGCGGCAATCTGGCTGAGCCCGTTGCCAAGGCGGAAGTGGGCGACCCACGAGCGGCACTGATCGTGCATCCGCACGTCGCCGCCGAGCGAGCTCGACCGGCTGCGGAGTTTCGCGCTCTCTTTCCACCAGCGGTCCTCTTCCAACCGATTATCCCCCGCGACGCTCAGGGCAGCGTGTTCCTGTATCGCCGCGAGGACGAGCCGTTACGTCGGCTACTGCTTGACGACGCCGGACGAGCGGAGATCGATCGGCTGTGGAGCGAGCTGGAATTTATCAGTGAGCAAGCGCTCGCCACTCCGACCGCCTACGCAGGCTTAGTTCAGTATTACCGTAAGCCGAACGACGGCGCGCGGATCATGTTCTTTTACATACAGGAGTTTGAAGGGCAGATCATGCGCGAGGAGAAAGAGTTCCTCGCGGCGCAGGTGGCCGCCGAACCAAAGCAGCTCGACGCACTGCTCGCCTTCGCCGCTCGAGCGTGGCGCCGTCCACTCGCCACGGACGAACGCGAGGCGATACTCGCGTCCTATCGGGCCGACCGGAAAGATGGCGTGAAGCACGATCCGGCTTTCCGCGCTGCGCTGGCCCGCGTCCTGGCGTCGCCGTGGTTTCTGTATCGAGTGGAACAGCCAGCGCGGGGTGAACATTGGCAGCAGGTGTCAGGCGACGAACTGGCGACACGGCTCAGCTTTTTGCTCTGGGATTCGATCCCCGACGACGAACTGCGAGCCAAGTCTGGGAAACTCCACGAGCCTGCGGTGATGGAAAAGCAGGTGCGCCGTATGTTGAAAGACGGCCGCATGCGGGGCATGGCGGAGGAGTTCGGTGCCCGCTGGCTGGGTGTGCGAGACTTTGCTGCCAATCACGGCCGCAGTCTGAAGCACTTTCCCGAGTTCACGCCAGCCTTGCGCGATGCGTTGGCCGAGGAGCCGGTGCGGTTCTTCGAGGATTTGCTGGTGAACGATCGTCCGGTCGCGGACGTGATTGCTGCTGACGCAGTCGTCGTCAACGATGTGCTCGCCAAGCACTACGGCATTCCCGGTGTGACCGGACCGGAGTGGCGACGAGTTGAGAAGGTTTCTGCCTACGGTCGCGGCGGGTTTCTTGGTTTCGGTGCGGTGATCGCCAAGCAATCAGCCGCCGCGCGAACGAGCCCGATCAAGCGCGGGGCATGGCTGGTACAAGTTCTCGGCGAGCGACTGCCCAAAGTACCGCCCGACGTGCCGCCGCTGCCCGAGACTCCGCCTGCCGGCCTTAGCGTCCGTGAAATCACCGAGCGACACCGTGCGGACTCGAAATGCGCCGGTTGCCACGTTCGCATCGATCCCTATGGCATGGCGATGGAGCGTTTCGACGCCATTGGTCGCCTGCGGCCGGCCAGCGAACTGAAGCCGGGCGACACCAAAGGAATCCTCCGTGACGGCACTGAGATCGACGATATCGCCGGTCTGCGAAGCTACTTAGCCGGACCGCGTCGGGAAGACTTATTGCGTTCGCTCGCCCGCAAGCTGACCGGCTACGCGTTAGGCCGCACCGTGATGACGTCGGATCGCAAGTTAGTGGACGAAGTGACCCAGACGATGGCCGAAGGTGGCTGCTGGTCCGATGTCTTACTGGTCATCGTGCAAAGCGAACAGTTTCGCTGCATTCGACCGACAAGTGCTGTTGCTGCCACGCCACCTTAAAGCGCGATAAGATCCGCGAGTTGCTTTTAACCGATAACCGATAACCGATAACCGATAACCGATAACCGATAACCGATAACCGATAACCGATATCCGATAACCGATAACCGAA
>JBJSXJ010000258.1:0-13705 GCA_046086325.1 Planctomycetota bacterium
TATTTTAGCGGTATGGGCGTCAGCCCTCCGGCGGCGTTCGAGTGCGTCCTGCGCTCTGCGGTGGAGAACCCTCTCGAGTGCACGCCGGACGGCTTACGCCGTTCCGCTACTTTGCTACGCCGTTCCGCTGCTTATTTTAGCGGTATGGGCGTCAGCCCTCCGGCAGCGGGCGAGTGTGGCCGGCGTTTGGCGGTGGAGAACACTCTCGAATGCACGCCGGACGGCTGACGCCGTTCCGCTACTTCGATTCCGGACGGCTTACGCCGTGCCGCTACTTTCTTACGCCGTGTCGCTACTTATTTTTTAAGCGGCAACAGCCGTCAGCCCTCCGGCAGCGGCCGGCAGCCCTCTGTCAGCCATCCGGCTTCACCCCGCTTCCCTATTCCTGAATAAAAACCGGACCTTGGTTTGCGGTGAGCGACGGATCGAATCAGAATCTAACCTTCCGTTTCACGAAGCGAGGAGGAGCAGGATGACTGAGCAAGAACGTATCCAGCAGATGACAGACGATTGGTCGGGGTGGCGCCGCTGGGGCTGTTACGTAAGTGAGCGTTCCTGGGGAACCGTGCGCGAAGATTACAGCGCTCACGGTGACGCCTGGAACTACCTCCCGCACGATCAAGCGCGCAGCAAAGCCTATCGCTGGGGTGAGGATGCCATTGCTGGAATCTGTGATCGCTACCAGTTCCTCATCTTCGCACCGGCATTCTGGAATCATCACGATCCGATCCTCAAGGAACGACTCTTCGGACTCACCAACTCCGAAGGCAACCACGGCGAGGATGTCAAAGAGTACTACTTTCACCTCGATAACACTCCTACGCATTCTTACATGCGTTATCTCTATCGCTATCCTCAGCGAGCCTATCCCTACGAGCAGCTGATTCGTGAAAACTCGCGCCGCTCCATTCATGAAAATGAATTGGAACTTATCGACACCGGAGTACTCGATGAGAATCGGTTCTTTGATATCACGATTGAGTATGCCAAGGTCTCGACGGAAGATCTGGCCATTCGCATCACCGCTCATAATTGCGGTCCCGAATCCGCTCCGCTCGACGTCCTCCCGCATCTCTGGTTTCGCAACAACTGGAGCTGGGGCGAACGACTGGGTACGGTGCCGGTGATTCGGCGCCATGCTGTCGCGTCCGCTGAAGCGGTTGCCATCTGCGCCGATGGACTCGACCTCGCCAACGAACCCACGGCTCGCAACGACTACCCATTTGGTCCGCGAGTGCTCTATGGGCAAGCAGAGGGACGGCTGCTGTTCACCAACAACGAAACGAACATGCCGCGTGTTTACGGTGAGTCGGCCAAGAATCGCACTCCGTTCGTCAAAGATGCGTTTCATCGACAAATTGTGGGCGGCGAAGCGTGCACGAATCCGGCGGAGGAAGGTAGCAAAGCGACGCTTCATTATCGCACGGTGATTCCTGCCGGTGGCTCACAGACTTGGATCCTGCGACTCTCGGACCAAACCGATTTGCGCGAGCCACTCGCCGGACTCCACGACCTCGTCGATCAGCGGCGGCGCGAGGCGGATGATTTTTATGATGGACTGCATCCCGAGACGGCGACCGCCGACGAGCGAGCTGTGCAGCGGCAAGCCTGGGCGGGCCTGTTGTGGACCAAGCAGTCGTACCTGTTTGATGTGCAGCGCTGGCTCGAAGGCGACAATCCGCAATATCCGCCGGCGGCCGAGCGACAGGGAATTCGCAACCAACACTGGCGTCACCTCAACTCGCTACGCGTCATGCTCGTCCCAGACAAATGGGAATATCCCTGGTTTGCAGCCTGGGATCTGGCCTTTCATTCGGTCGCGTATGCGTCGATCGATCCGCGCGGAGCGATGGATCAGCTCTGGATGCTGCTGTTTGAACAATTCCAGCATGCCAGTGGTCAGCTGCCGGCGTATGAGTGGGAGTTTTCGGATGTGAATCCACCGGTCCATGCCTGGGCCGTCTGGCGTGTCTATCAAATGGCACGCACTCAGTGGAATATCACCGACCGTGACTTCCTCGAACGCTGCTTCCACAAACTCCTCATCAATTTCGCTTGGTGGGTGAATCGAGTGGATCGCGAGGGGAACAATATTTTTGAGGGTGGATTCCTGGGGCTGGATAACATCACCGTGCTGGATCGCAGCACGCCGCTGCCGGGCGGCTCAGTGCTCGAACAATCCGATGCCACTGGTTGGATGGGCATGTTCTGTTTGAATCTGATGCGCATTGCGCTGGAGCTGGCTCAGGAAAATCCTGTGTATGAAGGGCTGGCGATTAAGTTCTTCCAGCACTATGTCTATGTGGCGGCAGCGATGAAGCACATGGGTGGCCGCTCCTATCGACTCTGGGATGATGACGACGGATTCTTTTATGATGTTTTGCGACATCCCGATGGCGCATTTCAAAAATTCCGAGTCCGTTCGCTAGTGGGACTCATCCCGCTCTTTGCTGTCGAACGACTCGAAGAAAACTGGCTGAATAAATTTCCTCGCTTCCGCGATAATGTGCAGTGGTTTATGAATAACCGCCGCGAGCTGGTGAAAGAAGTGGTGCAAAGCACTCGCCGCGATGATCAAGATATCCTCGTACTCACGATTGTGAATGACGAGCAGTTGCGACAGATCTTGCAGCGTGTCGCCGATCCAGACGAATTCATGTCTGCGTATGGAGTTCGCAGCCTATCGAAATATCACGCGCAGCATCCGTTTGAATTTGGTGGTAATCAGGTGGGCTATGAGCCGGGTGAATCGACGAACCGCATTAAAGGTGGTAATTCCAATTGGCGCGGGCCAATCTGGCTCCCTACCAATTTCCTGTTAGTGGAATCACTCAAGAAATTAGCGAAAGCTTGGGGCGATGATTTTGTGATTCCCGCCGGTGACCAGTCCCCCTACACGCTCGGAACACTCGCGCGCACCATTTCACAGCGGCTCGTGCGTTTGTTCACGCGCGATGAAGAGGGACGACGAGCGACATACGGGGCCAATGATCGCTGGCAACACGATCCGGCTTGGCGCGATCTGCCTGCGTTCTATGAGTATTTCAATGGCGACACCGGTGACGGACTGGGGGCGTCCCATCAAACCGGCTGGACGGCGCTGGTCGCGACACTCATCGCGGAAAATGGTGTGCCGAAAAATAGCTAGTGAAAAACGGCTAGTGAAAAACAGCTAGTCGGCCACCGTGCCGCGTGGATAAGAACCGAGGATATCGAGTCGAGCGGTTTTGCGAGCGAGCTTTTCAATCGCTCGCCGCACCTTGGCATCCGCTTGATGCCCTTCGCACTCCATGAAGAAGACATACTCATGCGGAGTACGGGGCGAGGGGAACGACTCAATCCACGTCAGATTCAGTTGCCCGTTCTTGAAGACGAGCATCGCTTCGGCGAGCGAGCCGGGGCGATGAGCTAATTCCATCATCAGCGCCGTTTTGTCGTGGCCGGTTCGGCGCGGAGTCTCCCCGCCCAACACGGCAAAGCGAGTCAGATTGTGACGATTGTCTTCAATGTTGGCGGCTAGTACCTGCAAGCCGTAATGCGTGGCGGCGGACAAACTTGCCACGGCAGCTGCGCCCGGTCGATCGGCAGCTAACTGTGCAGCGGCGGCCGTGCTGGTCATTTCCACCAGTCGCACACCGGGCAAATGTTTGGAGAGCCATTCGCGACATTGCGACAACGCTTGCGGTTTACTGTACACCTCACAGATCGCTTGCCGGTCGCACTTTGCGAGCAAGTTGTGGTGAATGCGGAGCGGCACTTCGCCGCAAATCCGGATGGGATGTCGAGCGAACATGTCGAGTGTGTCGGTGACTCGACCATCCGTGGAATTCTCCAGCGGCACCAACCCAAAATCTGCATGACCGCGATTGAGCTCTTCGAAGACGGCCGCAATCGTCCCGACTGGTGCCAGGTCGACGGTCGTACCAAACCGCTCGGTGGCCGCTTGGTGACTGTAGCTATACGGCGGCCCCAAATAGGCCACACGGATCGGCTTTACCAGCGTGCGGGAACCGCTGGAAATATCCTTGAGCACGACGCTCAGCACCTCGTCGCTCAGCGGCCCCTTGTTCGTGGCGAGTGCTTGCCGCAGCTGCTCCTGATCGCGCACGGTGTCGTAGATTGGTCGTCCTTCGCTGAGCAGCGCCTGCGCTAATTTGGCGGACACTTTCGCTCGCTCACTGATGAGCTGGACGAGCTCTCGATCCAGACGCTCGACGACGCGCGTGAGTTCACTGGTCGAGTCGCGACCACCGCCTGCAGAGGTTCGTTTTGTTTTACTTTTTGCCATCGGGGGGTACTCCGTGGTTTCCTCTTGTAATGTGCGCCTCTGCTGGTGTCAATCAATGGGGGCGAGTGCCATATTGGCAGGCCGGCGTTGGAGGGCGGTCGAGAGGTCGCGGAACGAAGTCCCTCACAGGCACCCGCCGTTTTTCTCAAAACATTATCAACCAAGGACTTAAGAAACGAGCAAAACCAGCAGTCAGGCAACTGGCACGCTGCTTGCTGATAGGGGGTGGCAGGGGGCGCGCGACCGACGCCGCTGGTGCCCCTGGCGAGTCGGTTGGGAAGTGATCGCGACCGGTTCAGCGTACGAAACAACTAATCTGCATAACTCGAGAGAGAGCAAAGGGAACGCACCATGGCTCAAGGTGAAAAGATTATCGGGATTGACCTCGGCACCACCAATTCAGTGGTCTCGATCATGGAGGGCTCGGAGCCCAAAGTGATCGCCAACGCGGAAGGAAATCGACTCACGCCGAGCGTGGTCGCGTTCACCGATAAGGGCGAAACGCTGGTTGGCGAGCCGGCCAAGCGACAAGCCGTCACCAACCCCACTCGCACCATCTACTCCATCAAGCGTTTCATGGGGCGCCGGCACAACGAGGTGGAATCGGAAGAGAAGATGGTGCCGTACAAAGTTGTCGGTGGAGCGGCCGATTACGTGAAGGTGAAGATTGGTGATACCGAGCAGACGCCGCAGGAGATTTCGGCCAAGGTGCTGCGGAAGCTGAAGGAGTCGGCGGAGGCTTACCTGGGTCATAAGGTGAACAAAGCGGTTATCACGGTCCCGGCCTACTTCAATGACGCTCAGCGTCAGGCCACGAAGGATGCTGGCCAGATTGCCGGTTTGGAAGTCGCCCGCATCATCAACGAACCGACTGCCGCCGCACTCGCCTACGGCTTAGACAAGAAGAAGGACGAGCGAATTGTCGTGTTCGATCTGGGTGGCGGTACGTTCGACGTCTCCGTGCTGCAGGTAGCTGGCAGCGGTGCCGACGGTCATGAAACCAAAGTCTTCGAAGTGATCAGCACCAATGGTGACACGCACCTGGGTGGCGATGATTTCGACTTGGAACTCATCAACTACGTCGCCGATCAGTTCAAGAAAGATCATGGCATTGATCTGCGTAAAGATGTAATGGCCTTGCAGCGACTACAGGAGTCGTGCGAGAAGGCCAAGAAAGAACTCAGCTCGCTGCCCCAAACCGATATCAACTTGCCGTTCATCACGGCCGATGCGTCGGGACCCAAACACTTACAGCAGACGATCACTCGGGCCAAGTTCGAAGAGCTGGTGGATGGTTTGATCGAACGCTGCAAGCGGCCTGTGCTGCAAGCACTCAAGGATGCTCAGCTCACGCCGCAGCAGATTGACGAAGTGGTGCTGGTGGGCGGATCCACTCGAGTGCCCAAGGTTCAGAAGCTGGTGCGCGACATTTTCGGCAAGGATCCCCATAAGGGCGTGAATCCCGACGAAGTGGTGGCCGTGGGAGCTGCTCTCCAAGGGAGCGTGCTCGCGGGTGATCGCACGGACCTGTTGCTGCACGACGTCACTCCGCTCACGCTTGGTATCGAAACCGAAGGTGGCGTGATGACTGCTCTGGTCGAACGCAACACGACGATTCCGGCTGAAAAGAAAAAGACGTTCAGCACGGCGGCCGACAGCCAGACCGCGGTGACGGTGCGCGTGTTCCAAGGGGAACGCCCCATGGCGACCGACAACCGTCTGCTGGGCGAATTCAATCTCGAAGGTATCGCTCCCGCTCCCCGTGGAGTGCCGCAGATCGAGGTGAAATTCGACATTGATCAAAACGGTATTTTGAACGTCACCGCCAAGGATCTTGGTACTCGTAAAGAAGCGACTGTGAGCATCAAGCAGCAGTCGGGGTTGTCGGAATCCGAGATTGAACAGATGCGTAAGGACGCCGAACTGCACGCCGCCGAGGACAAACGCAAACTGGAACTCGTGGAGCTGCGTAATCAATCCGAGCAGATGTGCTACCAGCTCGAAAAGCTCATGAAAGAGAACTCTGACAAGCTGCGTGACGAGGACAAGAGTCCTCTGGAAGCGGCGATCAAGAAGACGCGTGAAGTGGCCAAGGGCGAGGATGTGGATGCGATGAAGGCCGCCGTCAACGAGCTCGAACAGGTCTCGAATGCCTTCAGCAAGACGCTCTACGAGCGTGGTGCTCAGGCCACTGGCGATGCCGGTTCGACGAGTGCCGCGGGGGGCAGTGACAAGTCCGGTGGTGGCGACGACACGATCGATGCGGAATTCGAAGTGAAGAAAGACTAACGGCGCGTTCCGCGCCACGAAGGAGTGTGTGCGATGAACTTTCGATTTGACAAACTGACGATTAAGGCCCAAGAAGCGGTTGCAGGAGCTCAAAACCTCGCGACCGAGCGACAGCATCCCGAGATCGACCCGCTGCATCTGCTGGCGGCGATGATCGCCGAACGAGATGGGGTGTTTCGTCCGCTGATGGAAAAGATCGGCGTTAATGTCGGTCAGTTGGAACGTCAAGTCGAAGCGGAATTGGCCCGCCTGCCGAAAGTGTCGGGCGGCGCCAATCGGCAACCCAACGCCGCACTCCGCGAAGTCCTGGAGCAATCGGCGCAGATCGCCACGAACATGAAAGACGAGTTCGTGGCGACTGAGCACTTGCTGCTGGCGATTGTGAAACTGAAGTCGACCGCCAAAAATCTGCTTACCGTGAACGGCGTGCGCGAACCGGATGTACTCACGGCGCTGCAGTCGGTGCGTGGCAGTCAGCGAGTGACCGATCAGAACGCGGAATCCAAGTATCAGTCGCTGGAGAAATATGGCATCGATCTGGTGGAACGAGCCAGTCAGGGGAAACTCGATCCTGTCATTGGACGCGACCAGGAAATTCGCCGCGTGATTCAGGTGTTGTCGCGGCGCACCAAGAACAATCCCGTTTTGATTGGCGAACCGGGCGTGGGAAAGACGGCGATCGCGGAAGGACTGGCCCTGCGCATCGTGCAGGGTGATGTGCCCGCCAGTTTAAAAAACCGCCGTGTCATTGCTCTCGACATGGGTGCTCTGATCGCCGGCACCAAGTTTCGCGGCGAATTTGAGGAGCGATTGAAAGCGGTCCTGAAAGATGTCGAACAGGCCCATGGGGAAGTTGTCCTGTTCATCGACGAACTGCATACCGTGGTCGGTGCGGGACGTGCCGAGGGTGGTGCGGATGCCGCGAATCTGCTCAAGCCGGCGCTGGCTCGTGGCGAATTGCGTTGCATCGGTGCTACAACACTCGATGAATACCGTCAGCACATTGAAAAAGATGCAGCGCTGGAACGACGATTCCAGCCTGTCTACGTCGGTGAGCCGTCGGTCGAAGATACGATCACGATTTTACGCGGGATCAAACCGCGCTATGAAGCCCATCATGGCGTCAAGATTCGTGACGGCGCCCTGATCGCGGCCGCTCGGCTATCGCACCGCTACATCACGGATCGCTTCCTGCCTGATAAAGCGATCGATCTCGTGGATGAAGCTGCGAGCAAGCTGGCGATGGAACTGGAAAGTGTGCCGACCGAAATTGATGAAGTGCAGCGCCGCGTGCGACAACTGGAACTGGCAGCTCGTCAACTGCGCGAAGAAACCGACGAGAGCGCGCAAGAAAAACTCCACGAAATCGAAACGGAAATTGCCGAACAGAAGCAAAGCTTAGCCAGTTTGCGGGAACAGTGGGAAGCGGAAAAGCTGGGCGTTGGCGATGTCCAAAAGCTGCGTCAAGAACTCACCGCCGCCGAACATGACTTCACTCAGTTGGAAGCTGCTATCAAAGACAAGCAGTCGTGCGGGACCCTGGTGGGAGAAACCGATTACCAGCGGCTGTATGAACTCGATCAGCGGCGGCGCAGCTTGCGACAGCGAGTGGAAGCCGAGCCGGAACCAGATGCCGATGCGAAACAGCCTGTGCAGCGGCGTTTGCTGCGACAAGAAGTGACCGACGATGAAATCGCGGGAGTGGTGAGTGCCTGGACCGGCATTCCCGTGAACCGCATGATGGAGACCGAGCGTGCCAAACTGCTGGTCCTGGAAGAACGCCTGCACCAGCGTGTCGTCGGACAGGACGAAGCAGTGGAAGCAGTGGCGAACGCCGTGCGACGCAGTCGGAGTGGCCTGCAGGATCCTCATCGTCCCATCGGCTCGTTCATCTTCCTCGGTCCGACCGGAGTTGGCAAAACGGAACTTTGCAAAGCGCTGGCGGCTGTCATGTTCGATGACGAACAAGCACTTGTGCGCGTCGACATGAGCGAGTTCATGGAGCGACATGCGGTGAGCCGCTTGATTGGTGCGCCTCCCGGTTACGTGGGCTATGAGGAAGGCGGCAAACTGACCGAAGCTGTTCGACGGCGTCCCTACAGCGTCGTGCTGCTGGACGAAATCGAGAAAGCGCATCGCGATGTATTCAACATCTTGCTGCAAGTACTCGATGATGGCCGCTTAACCGACAACCATGGCAACACGGTCGATTTCACCAACACGATCATCGTGATGACCAGCAACATCGGCAGTCAGGCGATTCAGCAGATTTCGTCTGAGGGTGGTGACGAACAGCAGATTCGCGAGGCCGTGACCGATAGCTTGCGGCAAGTCTTCTTGCCAGAGTTTTTGAATCGGGTGGATGAGACGATTGTGTTCCATCCACTGCGGCGCGAGCAGATCGGACGAATCGTGCAGTTGCAAGTGCGACTACTGGTCGATCAACTCGCACAGTCCGAGGTGGTCCTCGATGTGACCCCGCGTGCACTGCAGGCAATCGCCCATGAGGGATATGATCCGGCGTTTGGTGCTCGGCCGCTGAAGCGAGTGATTCAGCAGCGAATTCAAAATCCGCTGGCCACTGAACTGCTGCGCGGAGATGTCGGCGCCGGCCGCGGAGTACGAGTCGACTTCCAGCAAGACGGCTTTACGTTTGAGCATTTCTTGCCGCAGGAAGAGGCCTGTTCGCCACAGGCGGCCACTTCGTGACAAAATTGACATTGAATTCCAGGTGAAACTTTCGACAGCTATCCATTGCGAGGCTCTTCGATTCTTCCCGTGATTGGTTGAACGCACTACGATAATAACGTCGGCAATCACGACAGGAGGATGCTGCGATGGATGTGATCTCGATGGAACAGCAGGCTGGCGGACCGCAAGGTTCTTGGCTCAGCAACGTCAAGTCTGGCTTCATGGTGTTTCTCATCGCGTTGCCCTTGTGTTTGGGCATCGCGAAAGCCAGCGAGTGTCCACCGATTGCGGGAGTCTATACGGCGATCGCCGGCGGGATCATTGCCACGCTGCTCAGCAACTCCCAGTTAACCATCAAAGGCCCCGCTGCCGGACTGATCGTGATCGTGATGGGCTGCGTGCTGCAGTTTCGTGAGCAACTGGAAACGCAAGGAGTGGCAGACGCGGGTCTGGAAGCCTATCGCATGATGCTCGCCGTGTGCGTCGTGTCGGGCGTGATTCAGATCCTGCTCGGCATCTTCAAAAGTGGCGTGCTGGGAGAATTTTTCCCTTCGTCTGCCGTGCATGGACTACTCGCCTCGATTGGCGTCATCATTATGGCCAAGCAATTACCGGTCGCTCTGGGTGTGCCGGCGGCCATTCTGAAAGACGAGCATAATCATCCACTGGAACCACTGCCGCTGATTCTCAAATTGCCGACCGCACTGCTGCAGTTCAACCCGAATATCGCAGTGATTGGAGTGGTGGGACTGCTGATCATGTTCGGGTTACCCAAATTCCTGCCGAAAATCCCGAAGCTCGTTCCTTCGCAGCTCATCGTGCTCGTGGTCGGAGTTCTCCTGGCAACCTATGTCCTGCATGTGCCCGCTCCAGGGACGGAAAATTATCATTACAGTCTGTTTGGCCGCGACTATGAATTGTCCGCCAAATCCCACTTGGTAGAAGTGCCGACGAACGTTCCGGAAGAGGTGAAGACACGTGGGCTAGGACTGGCCCAGGCGAGTTTCCTGCCCAACTTCAGCGTGCTGAAAACGGGTGCGGCCTGGAAGTGGATTGCGCTGTTTTCGATTATTGGGAGCTTGGAATCGCTGCTCAGCTCCAAGGCGGTCGATATGCTCGACCCACTCAAGCGGAAGACCGATTTGAATCGTGACTTGCTGGCCGTGGGTGTGGCCAATACGGTCGTCGCCTTCTTCGGCGGCATCCCGATGATATCCGAGATCGTGCGTAGTCGAGCGAATATTGATAATGGTGCTCGCAGCAAATTCTCCAACCTGTTCCATGGAATCTTTTTGCTCTTGGCAGTCGTTTCGATACCCGCGGTACTGAATCGCATCCCGCTCGCCGCACTCGCATCGATGCTCATCTTTACCGGCTTCCGACTCGCTCATCCGCGCGAATTCATGCACGTTTACCATATCGGCCGTGAGCAATTCGTGGTCTTCGTGTCGACCATTATTGGCGTGCTGGCGACCGACCTGCTGGTAGGCATCATGATCGGCATCGCGGTGAAGCTGGGGATTCACTTCATCAATGGAGTGCCCGTGTCGAGTATCTTCCGGCCCTTCCTGAATATCGAACAAGTCGATGAAACAACCTACCGGATCACGGCCAGTAAATCGGCCATCTTCAGCAACTGGCTGCTCTTCCGCCGCCAGATTTATCTCTATGGATTAACCGAAAACAAAAACATCATTGTGGATCTCAGCGAGACCCAACTGGTCGATCACACGTTTTTGGAAAAGCTGCATGAGCTGCAGGGCGATTTTGCTGACAAGAAGCTGTCGCTCACCATCGTCGGCCTGGAGAACCACATGGCCCTGACCAGCCATCCAGAGAGCACGCGAGTGCGGAGCATCTCTCGCAAGGCTGGGGCCTGATCGTGAGTGGTCAAACTCGCCGTAGTTTTGCTCGCGCACGACTCAGAGTGGGCCCGACCGTATTTTCCGGCATTCCCACTTTGCGACTGATTTCCTGGTAGCTGCGTCCTTCCAGGTGATACATCCGCACAATGGCGGCTTCGGAGCCGTCGAGTCGTTCGAGGAGTCGCTGCACTTCTTCCCGGTTGGTGATGCGTTCCTCCGGGCTCGGGCCGCGATCGAGTGCGGCCGGAGCGGCATCCAGCAGTTCCGAAAAACCACCGGCCGATTTGCGCCGGAGCAGTTCGCGCACCACGATTCGACGAGCGACGACGGTGAGATAGGCCGACAGACAGCTCTCACCACGAAAGCGCCGCAGCGTCGCCATGTCGTCGTTCACCAGGGTCAAGAAAACTTCGGATACCAGATCCTCGAGATCCTGTGGGTTGAGTCGCAGGGAGCGGGTGGAGGAGGAATGGTTGACGACGTGGACGACCAGCCCGAGGAAGCGGTCGACGAAGTCCTCCCAGGCCCGCGGCTTGCGCGCCAGGCATCGTTCCAGCAATTGTCGATCGATTTCAGACAGTGGCACGGTCGTCGACCTCTTCCGACTCAGCTCTTAACGACTCAGCTCGTACAGTTGGGCTCTCAGGATTCTCAGGCACCAGCCGAGTGACGGTGGGCCTGCAATCGGGATCTTAGGAAGTTCACCCAAATCAGACAAGCTGAACGTGTGGCATCCCCGCTCGACGCTAGCAGTCACTGGTAGCAACTTGGATAAGCGTCAGGGCCCAATCCTGACAAAACGCTTGCAGCACCAATCGATGCCCAGGATCAGGGGCGCGCCGGCGAGAATCCAGGGAAGCTGAGGCCAAGTGAGCGCGGCGGTGCCGAGTACCTGTTGAGCTGGAGACCAGGTGAGGATCGCGAGCAAAAAGAGTCCTTCGAGTGCCAACCCCAGGAGTAACAGGCGATTGGCCAGCAAACCGCGATTGATACCGGTCCCCGCCTGGGAACGACGACCGAGCACATTGGCCATCTGCATGACCACGACACTTGCCAGCGTCGCGGTTGTGGCTTGGCGGTAGAGCGGATCGGAGTCTGAGAGTCGGTCGCCCCAATTCCATCCACCCTGCCATAAAACGCCGAAAAAGAGCAGCAGCGAATAACAAGCTTCCGCCAGCCCGAGCAGCAGGTAGGCATGCACCAGCAGTGGCCAGTCGAGTAGTCCCGCGGTCGCTCGGCGCGGCGGTTCGCGCATCACTTCCGACTCGGGTAGCTCCTGCCCCAAACCGATCGCAGGCACGATATCCGTTCCCAAATCAATCGCCAGGATTTGTACGATGGTAAGTGCTAGTGGAACGGGAAAAAGGATGTACAGCAGATAGGGCACGAGTTCGGGCACGTTGCTCGCCAAGACATAGTCGGTGAACCGCTGAATGTTGCGAAAGATTGTGCGTCCCTCTTCGATCCCCGCCACGATGGAAGCGAAGTTATCATCGAGCAGAATGAGATCGGCCGCTTCGCGGGCGACGTCCGTGCCACTGATTCCCATGGCGATCCCGACATCGGCGGCCTTGAGTGCTGGTGCGTCATTCACTCCATCACCCGTCATGCCCACGTTGAGCCCCAAGGACTTCCAGGCGTGCACGATGAGCATTTTCTGCTCGGGAGTTGTCCGTGCAAAGATGGTTGCACCTTGCTCCAAGCGAGCCGCTAATTGAGACGTGGTCAAGGATTCAAGCTCACGGCCCAGAATGACCGCTGGTGATTCACACAGTCCGACACGCTGTGCAATCGCCAGCGCCGTGTCGGGATGGTCGCCGGTGATCAGGACCACGCGCAGTCCCGCTTGTCGACAACGCATCATGGCCAGTGGCACCTCGTCTCGTACCGGATCCTCAAACGCCAGAAAACTGTGCAGAATCAACTCCCGGGCGAGCGATTGGTAGGCCGAACCTGGCAACGAAGAACTTTCGTCTGGGTGTTCCTCAGACCAATCCTGGGCCGTGGACCAATCCCTGGCCGTGGGGCGAGCGTCTAGCACGGCCTGTGGGAGGTCGCTGGAGCCCATGGAACGATAGGCCAAAGCAATCAATCGGCGCCCACTGGATGCCCATTGATGTACGAGCTCATCGAGCTGCTGGATACGCTGAGGCGAAGCGAGTTGATCGGGAGCGTGGACGGCGACGAGTTGTTCGCGAACGGCTTCCCAGGCACCTTTGACCACGAATTCTCGCTGGCCATTCGTGTCCGGCGCGGTGAGTCCGGCTTGAGTCCGTCGGTGGACATCGAACGGAAACGTATATTGCACTCGCTCTCGAATCACCTCGGGATCTTCGCCCCGACGAGCCACCTCGTGCGCAATGGCGACATCCAGCGGATCCCCGTCCCAAGTACCGCGAGCGGCCTGCACGGCGGAGGCGATGAGCGCCAGGCGCAGAGAACTAAGTTCGCATCGGGGCAGTTCCCATCTTTGCGGAGCTGTTTGCCGAACGTTGTAATCCGACGGCGGATTTTTGGGGGGGGGATTGGGTGTGGGAGTGAGTGGGGGATTGAGGGGGGGATGGAGGGTGGG
>JBJSXJ010000259.1:0-3840 GCA_046086325.1 Planctomycetota bacterium
CGATGGTCCGCGGCATTTTCATTTTCACCCCAACGGCAAGTGGTTCTATTCGATTCAAGAAGAAGGCTCGACGCTCGCCCTGTTCGACTACGACGCCTCGACCGGCAAACTCTCGTCACGACAGACGATCTCCAGCCTGCCAGCCGATTACGCCGGCAGTAACTTTTGTTCAGAAATCCTCGTCTCTCACGACGGTCGCTTCGTTTACGCCGGCAATCGCTTGCACGATAGCATTGGTATTTTTGCGATTGATGAGAAAGGTGAATTGAAGCCCATCGGCGATGAGCCGACTCGCGGTAATTATCCGCGCAGTTTCAGCTTCGATCCGACGGGTCGATTTCTTTACTGCTGCAATCAGCGTGCGGACAATGTGACGGTCTTTGCCGTCCAACGCGATTCGGGATTGCTAAAATTTACGGGTCAATACGTACCGGTTGGCAATCCATCCATTGTGGTGTTTAACGATTTAAGCCGCTGAGCTGACGCCGAAAAACCACTTGGCCCGCCTTAATCGTTTCCAGGATGCGAATCTCTTTGATCGCATCCGTCGCTACCTGCAAGGGGTTGGCATCCAGAATGACAAGGTCCGCCAGTTTGCCGACTTCTAACGTTCCCTTGAGAGATTCCTCAAAGTACTCGTAAGCCGCGTCGGCCGTGAGTGCTAGCAGCCCCTCGTATGCCGAGACGCGTTCGGCCTCTCCGAGAACGGCACCACTGCGAGTGCGTCGAGCGACGGAGGTCCAGAGCAGGAATAAAGGATCAATAGGTGTCACGGTGTTATCGGTGTGATTCGAGAACCGTACACCGTGGCGTCGAGCGGACGCTAAGGGGCTAATGAAATTCGCTCGCTCCACCCCCAAATTATTTCGATGAGTTTCGCCCCAATAGAACACATGGTTCGTAAAGAATGTAGGAAAAAGCTTTAATTCACGATATGCATCCAGCTGATCCGAGCGCATGATCTGCGAGTGAATGATGACGGTGCGATGATCATAGTCTGATTTGGCCAGTTTTTTCATAGCTTCACGATGAGCTTGAATCACCATATCCACAGCTGCATCGCCGTTGCAGTGCGCATACATTTGCACGCCCTGCTGATAGGTGAGATTAAATAGTGCATTCAAATCCTTTTGAGATACATTGGCAAAGCCGCGGTTTTCCACGCCACTGCCTTCGGCACGGGTCAAATAGGGTTCCGTGAGAAAGGCCGTTTTGCCTTGGGGGGACCCGTCCACGGCTACTTTGATACCGCTGAACTTCAAGCCGCGGTCATATTGCCGCCAGCGAAACTGGGCATCACCGACCAGTTTCTCCGCCAACATGAAAGCGGGAGTTGCCACGACATCAATTGAAAACAGTCCCTCACCCGCCGCAGCCTGAATCAAAGCCAGCTTCTGCGGGAGCACGAGATGTTCGGCGGCCGTTGTGATGCCAAAACTGGCGTAGTGCGCCACCGCTTTCTCGATCAATTTCAATTCGACCGACCGCTCGCGGACCGGTGTGGCATAGTCCGTAAATGCGGCCACGGCCATTTCCTGAACCAAACCTTCGGGCTCTTTAGAACCGGGCAAACGAATGATCGCACCGCCAGCGGGATCGGGCGTCGCGGCCGTGATCCTCACCACCTCGAAGGCACGACTATTGGCCACCAGCATATGACCAGAAGCATGCAACAACACGACCGGGTTATCGGGAAAGGCGGCGTCGAGATCACGAGCCGTCGGATGACGCTGCTCTCGCAAAAAATTCTGGTCATACCCCGACCCAATAATCCATTCGCCCTTGTTAATCTTCTGTTCTTTTTGAAACGTTTTTACCTCGCGAATAATATCTTCAATCGAGTTGACGCGTCCCATCGGTGGTGGACTCAGCGGGGCCTGCAGGTACCCTTCGGCATGAGTAAGCAGGTGGCTATGTCCATCGATGAAGCCAGGCAGTAACGTCTTGGACTGCAAATTGATTTGTTTGGTGGCAGAATCGAGATGTGGCTTTGCGTCTGCCAGGCGTCCCGCAAAGATGATTCGTCCTTGTCGCACCGCCAACGCTTCCACGTATTCGGGCTCGGCGCCCTTCATCGTCAGAATTGAACCGCCAAAGTAGAGCTGCTCTGCCGGCTGAGCATTCGCAAGTGAGCACGCGGAAAAACAGGCTAGGATGAGTCCTAATAAAAACGGTCGCTCAACGACGATACCAAGAAAACGAAGAAAACTCATCGAGAATACTCCTGAAACAAATATCGCTCAGCGTGATGAGCGTACGTAATGCTGAATGCAGGCAATAAAGGCATCCCCAAAATCGGCCAGCTTCTTTTCACCAACGCCTTTAATCCGACGAAATTCAGCTAATGTTTGGGGCATTTCTCGAGCCATATCGCGCAGGGAGGCATCGCCGAAGACGATGTAGGGCGGCACCCCCAATTCATCCGCTCGTTCGCTGCGTAGGGATCGCAGGATCTGAAAGAGCCCTCGGTCAACACCTTCCCACGACTCCGACTCGACGCTGGCACGCCGTTTCTTCCGCTCTTCCTTTTCCGCCCCGGATTCTTGAGTAGGTTTAAGCAGCCGTGGTGTTTGCTGACCGCGAAGTACTTCCCAGCCACTCGGAGTGACCTGCAATACATTGAATTCTCCAGCTTTGGTCAGATGACCTTGTCCCACAAGTTGTTCAATCCAGTCGCGAATGGTGCGCAGTGATTCCTGCTTCAGTAACCCATAGGTGGAGAGGCGATCGTGGCCATTCTGAGTGACGCGGCTATCGTGCGAACCTTTTAGTACAAGCGCGGTGTATTCCCCACCGAAACGCTGCTGCTGGCGCACGATGCTGGAGAGAATTTTTTGGGCGACGATGAGGCTGTCGGGGACGAGATCAATGTCACCCAAACACAAATCACACGCTCGGCACGATGCTCCCACCAGATCCTGCCCGAAATACTGTACCAAGGAGCGATGTCGACAGACCGCACCGGTGCAATAGGCGGCCATCGCATCGATCGATTTCAACGAGGCTTCCACGACGGCCGGATCAGGCGGCTCACTCATCGGATCCTGATCCCCGAATCCGTCACCGCTGAGTCGTTTACGCCAACTGACCACATCGGCACCGGAGTAGAGCAAGGTACATTCGGCCGCCAATCCATCGCGGCCCGCTCGACCACTTTCTTGCTGATAGTTCTCCAGCGACTTGGGCATGCCAGCGTGAATCACATAGCGCACGTCCGGCTTATCGATCCCCATGCCAAACGCCACCGTGGCAATAATCGTATCGATTTGATCTTCGACGAATTGCTCTTGATAGCGATGCCTCTGCTTATCCGTTAGACCTGCATGATACGGCGCGGTCCGAAAGCCCAGATTGCTCAACTCCACCTGCAACGTTTCGACGTCGCGTCGAGTGTTGCAGTAAACGATTCCCGACTCACCGCGATGCTGTTCGATGATGCGCTGGATCTGCTGCAAGCGGCCCGAGCGCCGAACCACTCGATAGACCAGATTGGGGCGATCAAAGGATCCGACCAGCAGTTGCGGATCGCGCAATTGCAATTGCCGCAAAATATCTTCTCGCACTCGCGGCGTGGCGGTGGCCGTAAACGCATGCATGCTGACGGTGGGAAAACGCTGCCGCACAAGATGCAGGGAGCGGTATTCGGGACGGAAGTCATGCCCCCACTCACTAATGCAATGCGCTTCATCAATGGCAATCATGGCGAGCTGCACTTGGGCGAGAAAGTCGAGTGTCCGGGGCTGAATGAGACGTTCCGGAGCGATGTAGAGCATCTTGAGATAGCCCGACAACACGTCATTCGCCACTCGCCACCGTTCATCGCCCGCTTGCGAACTGTTG
>JBJSXJ010000260.1:0-13653 GCA_046086325.1 Planctomycetota bacterium
GCGTAAGCCGTCCGGCCGAGAACTTCGAACCGCTCTCCACCGCGGGCCGGAGGGCTGACGCCCATACCGCTAAAAAATTGCGTCGCGCCGAGAGGTAGCGGTACCGGCGCAAGCCGTCTGGCCTCAAGTAGCGGTATCGGCGTAAGCCGTCCGGCCGAGAACTTCGAACCGCTCTCCACCGCGCGCCGGAGGGCTGACGCCCATACCGCTAAAAAAATGGCGTCGCGCCGAGAGGTAGCGGTACCGGCGCGAGCCGTCCGGCCTGAAGTAGCGGTATCGGCGTAAGCCGTCCGGCCGAGAACTTCGAACCGCTCTCCACCGCGGGCCGGAGGGCTGACGCCCATACCGCTAAAAAATATGGTGTCGCGCCGAGAGGTAGCGGTACCGGCGTAAGCCGTCCGGCCTAGTCAAGGTGCTTCTTTCTGCGACGCTCGCTTTTTTTGATGATCGCTCCCTTCTCCCCGTAGGCCAAAAAGAGGTCCATCCGGTTTTCCGGTGGGTCGACGTCGAGCAATGACTCAGTGTGGCTGTCGCCACAGGAAGATCAAACTGGGGTGAATCTGGTACTCGTCGCGCGGCAGGACAAGGACGCCGCGGCGCTGGCGGCCGCTGGAAATTTTAATCCGCCGGTGGCTCCTGCTCTGCCGCCGGCTCCAGCGGCTGATATCGTTCCTGCAGCGTGGGGGGCAAAGCGGCGGCATCCAGCCGAGTGGCTCGTGGTGGCTCGCTCTCGATGCGACTGCGAGTGCGTATCGATTCGGCCCGCGGTCGTCGCTCGACGGGTGGCTCCTCGGTCGGCAACAATCCCAGTGACCGCTCCGCTCCCGGCTGTTCCGCCCCCGGCTGTTCCACCACCGGGCGTTCCGACCCCGGACGTTCGGCTCCCGACCGACCGCCACGCTGCGGCGCGTGCAGCTGCAAGGGCGACCAGCCCAGCGGCGGCTCAACCGACTTTTGAGGACCGGTTTGCTTCAGAGGCTGGCGCACCGGCTGTCGAAAGAAGACAGCCGTTAATAAAGCTAATCCGACAACCGATGTCGGCAATAAAACTCGCTTCACCCCGTCGGACATGGTGGATCTCCACTTCTCCGGAATCGGAGATCCACGCTACGTCACTCGATCAATTCCCCGTGAGGAACGATCGCTCGGTTTAAGACTTATTTTCCGAGGAGCTGGACATGGTCAGCAGCACCGGAGCGGCGATGAAAATCGAACTGTAGGAGCCGACAATCGTGCCCACCACCAGAGCAAAGGCGAAGGCATGAATCGAGTCGCCGCCAAAGAAGTAGAGGATCGTCACCACCAAAAACACCGTCAAGGCTGTCAAAATGGTACGACTCAACGTCTGATTCACGCTCAAATTGATCATGTCAGCCGTTAACTTCGGACTCTTACCACGCACCTCGCGGATACGATCAAACACCACGATCGTGTCGTTAATCGAATAGCCCACCAGCGTCAAAAACGCCGCCACGACCGTCAGATTAATTTTGAATTCGTCGATCATCGCGAACCCTAAAACGCCCGCCAACCACCGACTCACCGCGAGCGCTCCCAGCATCATGAGCACGTCGTGTACCAGGGCCAGCACCGCAGCCAACCCCCAGACGACATTCTGAAACCGGAACCAGATGTAGAGCACAATCCCGATGAGGCTCAACAGCAACGCCAAGACCGCGCGCTGCTTCGTATCACCAGCAACTTGTCCGCCAATCTCGCTGGCCGACAGATAAACCGGAGTGACCGCCAGGGACTGCTTCACAGCGGCCAAAATCTTCTCCGCTTCACTCGGAGGACTCGTCATCCGCAGCTTCCATACTGGAAATCGCTTCGCTCCTGGATCCGACAAGCCACCACCCTCAGGTGACAAAATTACTTGAGCCGGCTCGGGCACTCCGGCAGCGACTGCCGAAGTGCGAATGCGGTCTTCCAGCGTCGCCTGATTGATTCCCTCTTTGAATTCCAGCATCGCCTCGGTCAACACGACCGCCGTCGCAGGTTTTTCCTCAGCAGCAGGTTTTTCTCCGGCCGCAGGTTTTTCCTCAGTAACTTCCTTCGCTTCAGCAGCTGGTTTTTCCTCAGCCGCAGGCTTCGCTTCGGCCGCTGGTTTTTCCTCAGCCGCAGCTGAATCCTGGCACGCGCCGCTCTTCTTTTCCGGGGCCTGTTCAGCCCCCGCCTCACCAGCACCTGCCTCAGCGGCCGGTTTCCCAGGTGGAACCGACTCGCTGCCAGCTGGTGCGACATCCACGGGCTTACCATCCAGATTCACCGCCCGCAGCTTGCTGTAGCTCATCTCATAGGTTGCCAAGCCGTCCTTCGCGCCCGCTGGGAAGACATCCTTCAAACGTTCTTCCAGCTTCGCGATCTTCTCCACGGAGGTGTCTAGTTTCCAAATCCGATTTCGATAGGCGTCATTGCCGACTTCGACGTTGGTGAGCGTGTACTGAATCTTCTCGCCCGCAAACGCCTGGTCTAATTTCGCCCGCAACTCGTTGGCCGGGACCTCACTCGTAAAGAGCGGCTGGATCGAGGTGCCACCCAGGAAATCGACATCCAGCATGGAGGAACCGCGCAGGAAGGTCGCTCCCAGACCAATCAGAATCAGAACCACCGACAACAGCGTAGCGGGCTTCCAGATACCCATGAAATCAATGTGCGTCGTCGTCAAGGCTCGCATCATCTTGAGCTGCGTCATCCAGCGTCGGCGTTCGCAAATCTCAAATGCCACGCGAGAGCAGAAAATGGCTGTGAACATGCTAGTGACAATGCCCAGGGTCAGCGTAATAGCAAACCCGCGCACCTGATCGGTGCCGATCAAGTAGAGGATGACTGCGGTCAGCACGGTCGTTAAGTTCGAGTCCAAGATGGTGACAAACGCCCGGTCGAAACCGTTGCGAATGATCATGCGCAGCGCCGCGCCCTTGTCCTGTTCTTCCCGCATACGTTCATAAATCAGCACATTCGCATCGACTGACATACCGACGGTGAGCACCAGACCGGCGAGCCCGGGAAGGGTGAACGGTGCCTTGATCAGCACCATAATGGCCACCGTCAATACCAAGTTCAGCAGCAGCGCCGTGCAAGCAATCAGTCCTGAAAACCGATAGTAGACCAACACGAAAGCCACCACCGCGAACATCGACACCGTGATGGCTGAAGCACTCTTCAGGATCATATCCGAACCCAACAGCGAACCAATTTGATTTTCGCTCACCGGCTCTTCGTTCAGTGCCGCAGGCAACTGACCAGCACGCAAAATGGTGACCAAAAAGTCCACCTCCGCCTGCGTGAAATTGCCCGTGATCTGTCCCCGCTCGGAAATCACATCCCGAATCGCCGGCGCCGATAGCAGCGCCCCGTCGAGCACGATTCCCAAACTGCGACTGAAACCATCCTGTGGCAAATTGCTACTGGTTAACGCGCGCAAGCGACGAGCGGCATCGGCATCCTTGGTGGAAAAATCAACCTTGGGGCTGAGATTCTGAAAACCACTGGTCACCGACCCCAAATCTTTTCCCACCACATTCAATTTGTCGTCCGAGTACATCAGGACATCGATGTCCGTGATTCCCATTTTTTCCAGGTCGCGGACAAACAGGTCTGGCTTCTCGTCATACTGGTTGAGCTTCGTGAGCTGATCCAGCTGAATGAGGTTGCCCGTCAGACTGTCACGAATTGTGTTGCGCCAGACATTCACTTTAAACGGCTGGCGACCCCCAACCTTCTCTTCCTCGCGCGCCACTCGAGCCCAGAATCCGACGATTTTTCCGGTCGCATCTTTGACGTTGCGATCGCGCTTCAACAGCGGATCCTGAGCTTGTTGGCGAGCTGCTTCGAGCAGCATTTCGTGATCGCGCAAATTGGCGACAATGCGAAATTCGAGCATACCGGCGGTGCTGATGCTCTTCTTAATTCGCTCCACTTCCAGCGGGTCGACGTCGGGAATGATGATTTCAACTTGATTCGAACCGAACGGCCGAATCACGATTTCTTTTGTACCACCGGGATTGATGCGGCGGCCCAGGGCGACCACCAGGTCATTCATGTTAATCGACCGACTCTCATCGCCGGCCGTCGCCTGCACCGTCGACCGCCCCGATACATTCACCTCGTAAACCAGGATCACGCCACCTTTCAGGTCGATGCCCAGCTTCGGCGGCCAGCCCACGCCCAGGTATTCCGGCTTCGGCGCCAGCACCACCGCCGAAGCGATGATCGTGGCGAGAATCGCACCGATCTTCCAGCCATAGTCCGGCATTCTGAGCCACTTGGCCAGGACACTGCCGAGAACAAACGGCAGAATGAAAATTCCACCGATGATGGCTAGAGCATAAATAGCAGCCGACAGCTGGGATAGTTCCTGTACCGTTCCCTCGGCAGCCCACAACATCGCGGAATAAATACCAACCATGACTCGGATGTCCTGAATTCCCGTGTGCTAAGAAACCCGCCTCTTAATTGTTCGACGAACCGTCCGCCGTGTCACCACGTTCGTCATTCGAGAGAATGCGAGCAATCGATGCTCGGGTAACTCGAATGCGAGTGTTGTTTGTTTCGTCGATTCGCAACGTGACATCCTCGGAGTCTTTGTGGAGGTTCACCACCGTGCCGTAGATTCCGCCCGCTGTCACCACTCGGTCGAACTTTTTCATGCCATCGAGCATCTGCTTGAACTGCTCGCGACGCTTTGATTCTGGACGAATAAACATGAGGTAGAACATGAGTCCCAAGATGGGCAGCGACATCATGGGATTACCAAGTAGATTCAGTAACCCATTATTCGCTGCGGCGGGTGCGTTGGCACCAGCAGCCCCGTCCGGAACCGCCCCATCGGGTGCCGCACCGGCTGCTTGAGCCCAGAGCCACGCAGATGTTAACCACTGATTCCAATTCATCCGTTACCTCAGTCCGTTACAGAGACAAAGCGGGCGTATCTTAAGAGCTTGCGCCACAGCCATCAAGGGCACTCGGACCCCGCTCAGGGCAACCCCGCTTGCCAGCTCGCCAGTTGTCGGCGGTGGAACTCGTCAAATTCGTCCCGCTCGATCGCTTGTCGCGCCTCGCGCATGAGGCGCAAGTAGTAGTAGATATTGTGAATGGAGAGCAAAATCGGTCCGAGCATTTCCCCGGCCTGAAACAGATGCCGCAAATAGGCTCGACTGTGCCCGCACGCCGGACAGTCACAGCCCTCCTCCAACGGGCGCACATCCCGCTGAAACCGCGCGTTCCGCAGTCGCACTGGCCCCGCAGCGGTGAACGCTAAGGCGTTGCGGCCGTTGCGCGTCGGCATGACACAGTCGAACATGTCGATGCCCCGACGAATACCTTCCAGCAGATCCTCGGGACGCCCCACCCCCATCAAATAACGCGGCTTATGAATCGGTAATACCGGACACGTCACATCGAGCATCTCATACATGCGCGGCGGCGGCTCACCGACACTCAATCCGCCGACCGCATACCCGGGAAAATCCATCGCCACCAGCTGCTCGGCACACCACACTCGCAACGCCGGATCCAGACCTCCCTGAACAATCGCAAACAGTGCCTGATCGGGACGTCGAGCGGCCGCCTGACAACGAGCCGCCCAGCGAATCGACCGCTGACACGCATCGCGGACCGTCGCCACATCCGCCGGCAAACTCACCACATGGTCCAACACCATGGCAATGTCGCTACCCAAATGCTCCTGAATCTCAATCGAACGCTCGGGCGTCAGACGAACTTCACGACCATCGATATGGGAGCGAAATGAAGCCCCTTGTTCCGTGATTTTCGCCTGTTCCGCCAGACTGAAAATCTGAAAACCACCACTGTCGGTCAGAATCGGCCGCTCCCAGGATGCAAACTGGTGTAGCCCGCCCAGCTCCCCAATCAGCTCCGCTCCCGGCCGCAACTCGAGATGGTAGGTATTGCCTAAGATAATCTCAGCACCCGCTCCGATCAGATGCTGCTTCATCACCCCTTTAACCGTCCCCTGAGTGCCCACGGGCATGAAGGCCGGCAACTGAATGGCACCATGAGCAGTTCGGAGCGTAGATCGGCGAGCCTGGCAGGATGCGTCGACGTGTAAGAGTTCAAATTCCACGACGACCACCGATCATCAATCACCACGCAGCTTCATGTTGTGCTGCTTCAGCTTCTCACGTACTTCCTCCAGGCTCGTTACGCCGAAGTTTTTACACTCCAGCAGCTCGTCACCCGTGCGGCGAATGAGTTCACCGAGCGTGTTGATGCCCAAGCGCACCATGCATTTGCGGGCCCGCACGGACAGATTGAGATCGGAAACGGGACGTTCCATCGTGAGCGCCGCATCGGGCGAAATCGTCGTGGGGTCAACCGGCTCCGGTTCCACTCGCTCATGCGCAAATTCGCCGATTCGCAGCCCCATGGTCGTCAACATATCGCGGATTTCCACCAGCGATGTTTCGCCAAAATTCTTGCTGGACAGCAATTCCTGCTCGGTCACCCGAGTCAAATCGCCAACGGTTTTGATTTCCATACGCATCAGCACGTTGCGACTGCGGACCGACAATTCGAAATCTGAGATAGGGCGATTGAGCACTTGCGACGTGCGATCCAGTTGCCGCAACACACCCTCTTCCGCCAGTTCTCCGGCTGCCGCCGCATCTTTCAGATACAGTCGCGCTTGCTGATGATCCGGAAACGCGTCCAAAATCCGCTGGTAACAGTTTTGAGCTCGCTCGTACTGCTGCCGATCCTCGTACAACACGCCCAAGTTGAGCAGCGTACCTACGTGCGTGGGAAAACTGCTCGACGACCGCAGATAAAGCTGTAAAGCAGTGTCGTCGTTGCCGCGACGATCATTTTCCATGGCCAAGCCAAACAACGCGCCCGCATGGCGTTCATCCGACTCCACCGCACGCTCATACAGCGCACACACTTCCGACGGATTGCCACCAATCGCCGCCACCGTAGCGGCCCGCTGATACAAGTACTCCGCCGTTTGCTCCACCGCCCCCGAAAGCTTATCCAGCAGGGCCAGCGACTGAGTTGGTTTTTTCGCGAGCCGATGTGCTTCGGCAATCGCCAGCGTGCAGTCATCCGAGTTATAACCGGCCACTTTCGCAGCCTGGAAACTGCTTACCGCCTGCTCGTAATTCCCCAGCGCGATACGCGATTTTCCCTGATAGAAATGGGCTAGCGCCCCCCCATCAGCACTCGCCAGGACCTCGCCCGCCCGAGCGTAGCGGCCCATCAAATATAAGCAGACCCCCAAGCGCACCGAGGACGCCGGGGAACGATCCTCGCGCGACTCCAGTTCCGCCACCGCGTCACGCAAGACGCCAAACTGAGTAAAATCCGCGACAATCGCCTCGGTCAAACCCTCAATTTCTCGGGGACCAAACGTGTTGTTCGACAGGACGACATCCCGCACATCAACCAGACCCGTGGTGATCATGCTGCGTGGTACTCCCTACTCACTAAGCTATAAAACAAAGAGCCAGCGGCGGGACTCGAACCCGCAACCCCCGCTTTACGAAAGCGGTGCTCTGCCGATTGAAGCTACGCTGGCTACGACTCATCTATGGAAAGCTACTAAAGTTAGGCAAATACGACCGAGTCGTCAATAGGCGAGCGGCGGTTGCTCGCGAGCGGGCCTGAGTCATCCCCGCAGCGGCATAACGTTCTGAACACGCATCACGTCGCCATCAATGCTATACTCGCACCTGCACGCTCCAACACGCGACGAAATTCCGCCCGTCTCGGTCTTCGATCTCCCAAAAGCTCGCTCACACCCATGCCTCAACTACCCGCTCACATCGGCCCCTATCGCTGCGGACCCGGTCAACCCCTGCTGCTGATCGCCGGTCCCTGCGTCATCGAATCCCGCGAGCTAACGCTGGAGATCGCGCAGCGTCTGGAAGAGATCGCCGCCGAACGACCCGTACAACTCATCTTCAAAGCTTCTTTCGATAAAGCCAACCGCACCAGCGCCGGAGCATTTCGTGGCTGCGGACTCGAAGCCGGGCTGGAAGTTTTGGCGGAAGTGCACGAGCGGACTGGCGTACCCGTCACCACCGACATCCACGAATCAAGCCAAGCCGCACTGGTCGGTCGCGTGTGCGATCTGCTCCAAATTCCCGCCTTCCTCGCACGACAAACCGACTTGCTCGTCGCCGCCGCCGCCACCGGCCGCGCCGTCCACGTCAAAAAAGGTCAGTTTCTCGCTCCGCACGATATGCGGTATGTCGTCGAGAAATTAGCGAGTGCCGGGTGCGAAAACATTTTGCTGTGCGAACGCGGAACTTTTTTCGGCTACGGACGACTCGTTAATGACTTCCGCGCCTTGCCTCAAATGAGACAACTAGGAGTGCCGGTCATCTACGATGCCACTCACAGCGTGCAAGAACCCGGCGGGCTAGCAGGGGCCACCGGCGGCAATCGTGCCATGGTCGAACCGTTGGCGCGCGCGGCCATCGCCGTGGGCGTCGATGGTCTGTTTTTTGAAACTCACCCGAATCCCGATCAGTCCCCGAGCGATGGCCCCAATATGGTTCCGTTGAGCCAATTTCCTGCGCTCCTGGATCGCTTGCTTACACTCCGTAAATGCCTTGATTCCTTCGAACCCAATCCCGCTTCCTCATGAACGCATCCTTCTTCTGCACGCCCCGCGCCACGCTTCTGACATGCAGCTTGACTCTGGCCTGCCTGCTGCTGGCAGCTTGCCGCAGTGAAGCAAAAAAAACGCTACCGATCGCCATCACGACAAACGACGAACAGTCAGACACTGTGGTTCCCGCTATCGAGGCGGCACTCAATCTCGATGCCACCACCGCCGGCTCCGGACTCAACGACGTCACCTACTTCCTCAATCGCTGGAATGGAGTGCAGGCAGCCACGGAAGATTGGAAACCCGACGAACTCGTGGAACGTCTACCGCGTCCCCTCCGCGATGCTGTCGGCGAAGCGGAACTCACGCGGACCACCTTCGAGCAACAAGACGCTCGTTACCTCCAAGAATCCGCTTGGCTGCGCGATCTCAGCACCTGGTTAAGTCGCAGCGAACCCGACGCGGCGCTGACCAAATGGGCTCGAGCCCGCACGCCGGCCATGCCCCGCGAGTCGCTGCGGAAACTCCTGCTCGCGGAACTGCTGTTTGACTGGACCGTGCGTAATATTCAGCTCACACCGCTACTGCCTTATCCGACGGACACGATGCTCTCCGCCGCCGATGGCCCGAGTGGCGCGAATAGCGTCAAAAAACCACCCTATGTGCTCGGTTACCCCGGCCCCGGTTACATGCGACAACCCTGGCAAATCCTGCTGGATGGCCAGGGCGACGCCTGGGAACGGCTACGCATCTTCACGCTGCTTTGCCGTCATCAAGAAATCGAAGTCGTCGTGCTCGCCACCTACGACATCAAAATCTCGCCGCGTCCCCAACCATGGCTCGCTGCCGTCGTACTCGATAACGACTTGGCGCTGTTCGACACCGCCTTGGGTTTACCACTTCCCATCCCCGACCAAGATGGAATCGTGTTCTGGTCCGAACTGCAGAAACAGCCCCAGTGGCTGTCAGCACTCGACATCGACGCGCAAACCAAGTATCCCGTGCAAGCCGCTCAGTTACCCAGCGTCGTGGCCCTCATCGATGCCGCTCCCCAGGCACTCTCGCGCCGCATGGCCGCCATCGAAGCCCAACTGGTGGGCGAACAACGCCTGTCGCTCAGCGTGCATCCCAGCGAACTGGCCAGCACGCTCCGAAGCCTTCCCGGGATCAACTCGGTTAATCTTTGGACCGTGCCCTGGGAGGCCGATCTTTTCGCCGCCACCTTGCGGCGGTATCAAACCGAGGAAACTCCCGTATATCTCATTCCCCGCGTGATTGAGGAATCGCTGTTCTGGGATCGCACGCCACTCGTCACGGGCCGACTGCAGCAAGTCCGCGGTCAGTTTGCCAAGCAAGATGATCTGAAAGGTGCGAAAGGCCACTACCTGGAAGCACGCCCCCCCGATGACCTCATCGAACGCATCGTCACTGACCGGCAGTTCCAAGAAAGCCAAGGCTTGATCAAGTCCAAGTTTGAATCCGACACCAACTGGAATAACAAACTGCGTCTGATGCAAGCCAAGATGAAAGAAACCAAAGCCGCCGCCAGTTATTGGCTGGGCTTAGTGCATTACGAATCTCAGCAGTACGACGTCGCCGCCGAATGGCTGCGAATTCGCACCCTCGAAGCCAGCCGCGAAAGCCGCTGGGCGCCGGGCGCTCGCTATAACCTCGCCCGCTGCTACGAGAAGCTGGGCCGCAGCGTCGACGCCCGCGTCATCTACTTGGAAGACCAATCACCCCAGCGCCACGGCAACCTGCTCCGCGCCCGCCGTCTCGCCCAACTCGACAAACCGTAGCACCGTCGCGAAGACCGTGGTGCCATTGCGAAGACCGTAGTACTGTCGCGACAAACCGAAGTGCTGTCCCGTCTACCGGCCGTGTTCGCGCCTCGAACTACTTCCACGGGAAGGGCTGGCCTGCCAGTCGCTCGTAGCATTCGATGTATTTCTCCCGCGTCTTCGTGACCACGGAAGCGGGCAGAGCAGGGGGGGGGCTGTTCTTGTCCCAGGTCGTCGACTCCAGCCAGTCGCGGACAAACTGTTTGTCGAACGACGGCTGGCCATGCCCCGGTTCATAGTGATCAGCGGGCCAGAAGCGCGAGCTGTCGGGCGTCAACACTTCGTCGATCAAAATCAGTTCGCCGTCGCTGATCCCCCATTCGAATTTGGTATCGGCGATGAGAATGCCTCGCGCGGCAGCATATTCCGCTCCCCAGCGATAGACTTCTAAACTCAACGTTCGCAGCCGCGACGCCAACTCCCAGCCCACAATCTCCACCATCCGCTCGAACGAAATGTTGATGTCGTGCCCCGACTGCTCTTTGGTGGCCGGCGTAAAAATTGGCTCGGGTAAGCGGTCACACTGCTTGAGCCCCACCGGTAACTGCAATCCGCAAACAGAGCCCGATTGCCGATACTCCTTCCAGCCCGACCCATCCAGATATCCTCGTACCACACATTCGATCGGCACCACGTCCGCTTTGCGCACAATCATCGAGCGTCCGGCGAGATCGTCCGCCGACGTTCCCGCCGGTAATGAGATCGTCGAGAGGTCGGTGGAGAGCAGATGATGCGTGACTGGCAACTGGCTAAACCAATGCACACTGGCCTGAGTCAACACGCGGCCTTTATCGGGAATGCCCGTCGGCAATACCCAGTCGAACGCACTGATCCGATCGCTGCTCACCATCAGCAGCCGATCCCCTAAATCAAACACATCGCGCACCTTGCCTCGACGTACCGGTAAACCAGCAAGTTTCGTTTCGAGCAACACATTTCCCATGACTCTCTCCAACGTTGCCGCCCACACCGAGGTGTGCCGTGATTCGCGTTTCCCGTGGTTTCGCCCTGCTTCAACGGCGCGGATTATAGCGGAACGGGACCCACAGGAAACCGCCGGACTTCATGATTGATGCCGCCATCCCTGTACCTGCTGAAGACTGTGAGGAACTCGAGTTCGAAGAGGTGTGATACAATCCTCGCCAGAGCACTCGACACTGGGCCGATCGCATGAAAGTCGTTGACCAAATCCTGAACCAACTGGCGGACCTGATTAAGCAGGGCCGTTTTCAGGAATTGGAGACGGAAGGTTTGGCGATCAAGCCGGTGCCAGCCGAAGGCGGCGAGTGGAAGGAGCGTCTTAAGAGCGTGAATGCCTTCCTGAACACGCGTGGCGGTATCATGATCCTCGGGGTGCAAGAGCAAGGCACTGGCGCGGCCAGACGGTATGTGATTTCAGAATGGAGAGACCACGCCGAGCCAAAGCTGAAGGAGTTCCCGCAGCTTTTCAGCGATCTAAAGGGCGTGAAGCTCGACTTGTCTGATTGTTTTCCTCCGATGGAAATTCGCACGCTGCTCGGCAAACGGGTGGCCGTGGTTTATGTGGACGAACTGGCCGCGGACCGAAAATTCGTCTTCCTCAACGGCACGGGCTACAAACGCATCCTGACCGGCGACCACAAGCTCACAAATCGGGAAGTGGAAAGACAGGAGGAGTTCAAGGAAGAGGCGGCCCACGCCAAGGAACTCCAGCCGGTGGCGGACATGACCGAGGCAGACCTGGACCTGACCAAGCTGAACCAGTTTATCTTCCACCTGAACCAGCCAAAGCAGGTGGAGACGCTCAAACCTGACCTGGCCTCGGCACGTGCGTTTCTGGAGCGCCGCTGTTTTCTCAAGGACGGCGCGGTGACCATCCTCGGTGCGTTGGTGTGCGGCAACCATCCGGGCGACCGGCTGGGCTTCCGCAGTCATGTCCACGGCTATGTGGACGTGCCGCAGCAGATCGCGCAGGACAAGCAGGATTTTGTGGATAACGTGCTGCAGTTGATGGAATCGAGCCTGGGCTACTTGCTGCGGAACATCCAGGTAGGCATCAGCGCGGAAGGCGGGGGTACGGCCGTGCCACAGTATCCCGAGGAAGTGCTCCGTGAGACGGTGAACAACGCGCTCGCACACCGAGACTACTCGGTGAACAAGCAGGTGATCATTGCCATCAAGCCGGGTATCCATATCGCCATCAAAAATCCCGGCCGGTTTCGCTCAACGCTGGTCATCGAAGATGGCGATGCAGAGATACCGGTGCGTCGCATTCTACCCGAGGCCAAGCCGCGCAATCCGAAGCTTGCCGACGTGCTGCGGGTCTACCGGAAGTGGGAAGGCCGCGGCATCGGCATGGCGACGCTGGTGAACCTGTGCTTAGAGAACCGGATCGATCTTCCCTACTACCGCATCTATACAGAAGAGGTCTGTTTGCAGCTTTGCGCGGGCAGGCTGCTGGACGAGCGGATGGAGCGGCTTTTCGGGTCATTTGACCGGTACATTTCCACGCGGCTTGACGGCGGCAATCTGACGGAAGAGCAGAAACTGGTGCTTTCCTATCTGATTAAATCAGAGTGGGCCAACGAGCAGCTTGGCTATACGATCCTGCTTACACCCGACAACAATCATTTCACGGCGTTGGGGAGCCTGGAAAGGGCGGGGCTGATTGAGAAGCATGCGAAGAGCACTGCGGCATATCCGATCTATATTGCCGACCGCGTGCTGGTACAGCGTGATTATGCCCGGGAATTGCGGGACCTGTTCGGCGAGGCCTTCTCAGGACTGGACGAGACGGCCAAAGGGGCGCTCGCCGTGGTGTATCGGCATAATCACTTCAGCAAAACGAAGCCTGTCAGTGCCAAGCAAGCCGCGTTTGCGCTCTGGAATGAGCGATTTATTCCAGGTGGCGGCATCAAGGAATTCGACGCTTTCTACCGCAAAGTGCGCAATATCTTTAATAAGATCCAAAAAGCCGGTTTTGTCGCGAAAGTCGACGGAACGCATGGCTACGTGCTGCGAGAGGATTTCAAATCCACTCCCATCCGATGACCGCGGGCTCGATCTCGCCGCCCCTAATATGCACGCCGACTTCTAGCCAGATATGGGCATTCGTGCAGGATTGAAACACAGAGTCTCAGAGGTCACAGAGAATACGGGGCCGTGATAGTACAGGAAAAAAAGCCAGCCAAGAATGATCAGGAAAGCGTGAACCATACGATCTCTGTGTCCTCTGTGACTCTGTGTTTCCAATGCGGC
>JBJSXJ010000261.1:0-17282 GCA_046086325.1 Planctomycetota bacterium
CGGACTTTTTACGCTACCGCAATCACGCGGGTCTGTATGCCGACTTCCACAGTTGCCGGCATCTGTTCATCACGTCGCTGGAGCGCGCGGGGGTGCGACCGAAGGTCGCTCAGATGCTGGCTCGCCACAGCGACATCCGCCTGACGCTGGGCGTCTACGCCCACGCCGAGCTCACCGACCAGACCGCCGCCATCAACCGGCTGCCGGGGATGCTCGGGGAGTGACGGAACCACGAATCAAACGAATCGTACGAATGGGCAGACAGTCATGTGGGTAAACGTTGGGTGTGCGGTTTAATCACCAAGTAAATCAGTGACCGCAGGTCCGGCTCTCAACCTGTAGCTGAACTCGCAACCTGTAGCTGAACTCGCAAGAGTTCAGTCGAGTTCCGTCGATCGCCGCGTCAGCCGGTAACGCGGGACGACTGAAGTCTTGCGACTTCAGCTACGAGGTGATAGCTGAAACTGCATGCCAAACGGGAGCTCGCTTAAACTCACGCCAGGATGTCTTGAATCGGTTGGCCGTGGTCGATGTCGATGCGGCGGCGACCGGGGATTTCGAGGCGCCGGCCGTCGAGTCCTAGCAGGTGGAGCACGGTGGCGTGCAGGTCGGTCACATAATGTCCCTCGCCGAGCGCGTGATAGCCCAGTTCATCCGTGGCTCCATGCACATAACCGCGCTTCAAGCCCGCTCCCGCCATCCAGATCGTAAAGCCGTTGGGATGGTGATCGCGGCCATCTTTCCCACCCGCTCGCTGTTCTAATCCCGGCGTCCGACCAAACTCGGTGCAGAACACCACGATCGTCTCGTCCAGTAGCCCACGCTGCTTTAGGTCCCTGAGCAGGCCTGCCGTGGGGCGATCGACCGTCTGACAAAGCCGAGTGTGATTTTCTTTCAGCTTCTGATGAGAATCCCAAACTCCATAGGGCGACGGAAACACTTGCACAAATCGCACGCCGCGTTCGATCAGGCGCCGAGCTGCCAGATAGCGCTGGCCGGCGACTTTGGTCGAATCCTCATCGAGTGCATAGAGACGCTGCGTTGCGGCGGACTCCTGGGAAAAATCGAGCGCCTCGGGGACCGCTTGCTGCATGCGAAACGCTAATTCATACGAGCGAATACGAGCTCGCAATTCCGCATCCGCTGGATATTCCACTCCAGCCAATCCATTCAGTTCGTGGATCAAGTCATATTCGGCACGCTGTTCCTCCAGCGATTGTCGCGCCAGTCGACGACCAAAGGGCAGGGGATTGGTGGGGTCAATCGTGAGCGGTACACCGGCATGCTGCGGTCCGAGATAGTAGGAGTCGATCGACTGTCGAGTGTCGGAACGCGTGGGGCCCCCCAGCACTACATAGCGAGGCAAATCCTCATTCATCGTGCTTAGACCATAATGCACCCAGGCACCTACACTGGGCTGCGGCTCGTCCAGTCGATGGCGTCCGGTATGAATCTGATTCTCGGCGGCGTGATCGTTGTCGGTCGTCCACATGTTCCGCACCAAACAGAGATCATCGACACAGCCTGATAAATGTGGCCACCAGTCCGTGATCTCAATCCCACTTTGACCATGCTTCTTCCAGCCGACTTGCATGGGATAAATGATCGGATAGACGTCGCGCACGTTGATCTCTTCAGCAGGCACCGAGCGAAAGCGACGCTTGTGAAGCGGCGAGTTGACAGGGTTTTCGAGAGGCGTTTTATCGAAGGTCAAACCGGCATATTGGTTCAACGCAGGCTTCGGATCAAACGTCTCGACATGGCTGTATCCACCCGACAAAAAAATCCAAATCACCGACTTCGCACGCGGCTGGAAATGCGGTCGACCGCTGGGCGCGGCAGAGGATTCAGATGTGGATTCCGTTGTGGTTTCCGTTGTCGAATCCGTCGTATTTTCAGCAGTGCGAGCGATCGCTGATCCGTGTTCCTGTGACAACATACTGCCGAGCACCAAACCGGTCAGGCCCAAGCCAAAGTCAGACAGAAACGCGCGCCGCGCCCTGTTTTGACAACAGCCCGCGGACGGCGTCGAGTTTGCGGCGTTTCCCTCTCGTGTCGTCATACGACAGCTCCTAGCGAATGGCGATAAAATCGTTGTGATTGAGTAACGCTCGCACCAAACTCTCGCGTGCTCGACGAGCGGCTTGTGCTGGTTCTGCCGCTGCGATCGTGGTGGTTTGCCGGCTGAGGAAATTACGGCAAACCTGCAGTTCGGCGGGCCGGGCAGGGCGATTCAGAATCCATTCAAAAGCAGTCCGGATAAATGCTTCATCATTGGCGACCGGCTCAGTGTTCGTTGCCCATTCACGTTCCAGTTGCTGCACCAGCGCCACGCTCACCTCGTGCGCCAACGAGCTATTGGTGAGCACCAATGCTTGTTGGGGAGTGACACTGCGCGAGCGGCGATAGCAATCCGTTGGATCCGGTGCGTCGAACAGTTCCCCCAGCGAACTCTTGCCACCCATTTCCGGATGACAACTGTAATAGAGTGTGCGGCGCTGACTGGTTAAGGCTTCGGTGTTCTCAAGTTCCTGACCGCCGCGGCGGAGATCGAGCAGTCCGCCCAGGGAGAGGAGGCTATCGCGCACGAGTTCCGCTTCCAGTCGCCCCACTCGCATCCGGCTTAACAGCTTGTTTTCCACGTCGCTCGCGCGCGGTGCTTCTTCCCACGCCGCTGGTGCTGCGGGATCACTGGACTGCCGATAGGTGGCGGAAAGGACCAGCTGTTTATGCAGGCGTTTCATGTTCCAGCCGGCATCCATCCAGTCGACCGCCAGCCAATCGAGCAGTGCGGGATGTGTGGGCGGCGTTCCATTGCGACCCAGATCAAAAACGGTCGCGACAAGCGGCTCGTGAAAGTGCCGCATCCAGAGGTGGTTCACCGCGACGCGAGCGGCGAGTGGATTGGAGCGATCCGTGATCCAGTGCGCGAGTGCTTGACGACGTCCGCTGCTCTTCGCCGCATAGACTGGACTGAGCGGACTGAATTGCCGTAAACCGCTCGGCTGTTCCCGTCCTTTTTGAGCATTCACGACTTGCTGCGTCGCGGCTTCAATCGCCTTGGCGCGTTGCATGTCCGATTCAGGTCGAGCTTGAGCGGCGGCCAGTGCGCGGCGGCTTGCGAGCCAATTGGACTGGGCGGTGAGCTGCAGCGCGAGCTGCTCGGATTCGAGTGCTATTCGTTCGAGTGGTTCCAGTTGATCGGCTGGCAGTTTTTGTTCCCAGCGTCCGCGAGCGGCTGAGACTCGAGCAGCAAACGCTTTTCGCTGCGCTTGTGCGGCAGACAGCGCGGCTTCGGCGGCCTGCACAACCAATTCGGCGGATTCGAGTGCTGCTCGGGCCTGCAAACGCTGCTGACGGAGCGGCTGCAGCAGCGGTGCCTCGAGAACGCTGGTGACTTCGGAGCTGCCCGGCGGAGTGCCGAAGGGCGACACTTCCCAGCCTTCGATGCCGGTCACATCCACTCCCTCGCGGTAGACCGGCTCTTCAAAATCAAACTTCAGCACGCGTTCCAATCCGGGGAGAGGGGAGTTGTTCGCGGGATCAGGAGCGGCGGCGCTGGGACGCCAGACGGTGACCTCATCAATCGCCGCCACGCTACCGGCGCGGGCGTCGAAGGAGATGCCTTTCGTCGGATCGCCGATCGGATTCCAGCCGTTGAGTGCCACGGGGGTGGCGTCCACGAGTCGCTGACCATCGGCCACGTGGATGACGGTCAAGCGAGCTTGATCTTGTGCGGGGTCAAGCGCGAGCCGAACTTCGAAATGACGCTGGCCACCCGCGAAGTCATAGCGTCCCACATCGAATTCGGTGAACCCACCCGGCTGATAGGACCGAATGCGTCCCGCCTCGAAGACGATGCAAGCGGCGGTTAGGCCTTTGACACTGTCCTTGGCGAGCTGGAAGTTTACATGGGTATCGGTGATGATTCGCAGCTGAAAGGTGAGAGTGGTGCCAGCGGGGAGAGCGGTGAGGCCGCGTAGGGAGTTGGCTAAAACGCGTCGCCCCGTGCTCGCGCGCAAGCAGAGCGATTGGTGACCCGTCAGAGCGGTCAACTGACCAGCCGTTCGAGTTTCGTGGATCGCTTTTTGCCAGTTGGCGTCAGCCGTGGCGCAGGCGGCGCGAGCGGCTGTGATGGCGTCGGCGGCGCTCTGCCGCGACTCTGCCACTTGTCCCTCGGCTTGTTTAACAGCAGCGTCGAGGCTAGAGATTTCGGTGTCGATGACTGCTGGTCGCAGTCCCGGGTACCAGCCCGTGGAGGGCAGGTCGAGTGGCGTGATGGCGAGCGGCTGCGCGGTGAGAACGGCGGGGAGGCCCGGCCCGATGGCTCCTTTATCTTTCACTCGATTTCGCTCATCGCCACCCGTGTAGAACCAAGTAGGCGCATCCAGATTCTTGTCATAAACGCGCACCATTCCCTGGCGGATGATCTTGCGCAAGGTGCTGTATTCGTATTCTTGAAATAGTCCCGGATCCGGCTCGCCCACCACGCGATCTTGCCGCACCGCGAGCGGTTCGAAGAAGGCTCGAAAGCGAAAATAATCCTGCTGTGCGATGGGGTCGTATTTGTGATCGTGGCAATGGGCGCATTGGAATGTCAGTCCGAGGAACGCTTTCGCGGTATGTTCCACGTTGTCGCGCATCCATTGGTTGGGATTGAGTGCATACCAGTTGCGAATCAGGAATCCGGTCGCTGGCCAGTGCTGGTCATCTGTGGGGAAGATCTCATCGGCGGCCAGCATCGCCTGGACCATCTGGTCATAGCCCAGGTCTTGATTGAGCGAATTCACGATCCAGTCGCGCCAGCGCCAAATCTGCGGAGCGCTATTCCAGACGTCGGGAACCATGCGTCTGCCGAACCAGTCGCTGTAGCGCCAGACATCCATCCAGTGCCGTGCCCAGCGTTCGCCATACAGCGGGCTATTGAGCAGCCGATCAACGAGTCGTTCATACGCATCGGGCCGGTTATCGGCGAGGAAGTCGCGGGTCTGTTCGAGGGTTGGTGGCAAGCCGGTCAGGTCGAGTGTCACTCGGCGGAGCCAGACTTCGGGAGCTGCTTCGCGGCGCGGAGCTAAACCGTTGCGTTCCAATTGCTCGCCAATAAAGCGATCAATTTCATTGCGCGCCCATCCCGGATGTTTCAGGTCAGGTAACGGACTGCGCTGGGGAGGGCGAAAAGACCAATGTTCGCGCGGATCTCGTTCCGCTCGCTCGTCCACTGGCCCCGGTGCTCCGGCCGCAATCCAGCGTTCGAGCAGAGCAATCTGTTCACCGCTCAGCGGCATTCCTTCGGGCGGCATGCGGTGCGTTAGGTCCGTGCTGCGAACTCGCTCCAGCAGCTTGCTCGCCGGCAGATTGTCAGAGCGAACAATCGCCCCATCGGTGCCGCCTTGCCGAATCAGTTCCGCCGTATCGAGTCGCAGGCCGGCCTCTTGTTTGAGACCGGCATGACAGGCGTAGCAGCGTTCTCGGAGCAGCGGTTTGAGGCGACGCTGGTAGTCGTTTACTGCCGCTGATGCGGGGGTGGGCGCCGACGGCTCGGCGCCGTGCAGCTGCGCCGGACTTAGGTTCGTCGAAAAGGCCAGTGCGAGCAGCCAGCCGAGGAGTAAGAGATGTTCGAGCAGCCGTCGTTCGGGCAGACTGGGCTGCGGTGCTGAATACGGGCGCGTTTGCGGTTGCTGCGGCGCGAGAGCAAGCTGGTTCATGGAATCACGCGGACATCCGTTAGCGGTGTCACGCGATTCGTCGACTATGTACTACTCGCGCAAGACCGGCCAAGTCTTTGGTTACGCCCACCCTGTCAAAGCGACCATCCGCTTGGATGAGCTGCTCCACATTGTGCTGAATTTGGGGACTGATTTCTAGAATTAACCAACCGCCGGGACGAAGTATTTCGGCCGCTTGAGGAACGAGTCGAGCGTAGAGATCGGTCCCGTCGACGCCACCGACAAGTGCCAGACGAGGTTCATGGTCACGCACTTCGCGTGCTAAACCGCTCCATTCCGCCTCACTGACATAGGGAGGATTGCTCACCACGAAGTCGCATGGTTGGTCGGGCGAGACGGCTGACAGTAAATCGCTTTCGCGAAATTCAACGCGCTCTGCCACTCCCAGTTCGCGCGCATTCCGCTGCGCGACTTCTAGAGCGGCGGGGCTGAGATCGAGCGCCAGCAGTTGAGCGGACGGGGCGTGTCGCGCGATGCTGATGGCGATCGCACCACTGCCGGTTCCTACGTCTACGATGCGTGCCGCTGCCGGATTCTGTTGCTGTTTGAGGCGGTCCAGGACCTCGATGACCAGAAACTCGGTTTCCGGTCGTGGAATGAGCACCGCTGGTGAAACGTGGAACGGTAACGAATAGAACTCGCGTCGTCCCACCAAATAGGCCACGGGCTTTCCGGCTGCTCGCTGCTTCACCAGTTCCCGATAGGTGGCTCGTACCGCGTCGCTCGCCAGTTCGGCAAACGCCGTGTAGAGATCGAGTCGCTGACAACCGCGAGCATGGGCCAGTAGCACCTCGGCATCCAAACGCGGAGATTCAGCTCCCTGCTTCTTCAGATAATCCGCCGTCCAAGTTAGCAGACGACCAATCGACCACTCTTCTCCCGCCATAGACCCCTCCTGGATCAGTCCGACAGGTCACCCATATCACCACGCTGCTGATTCCGATCGTACTCGATCAAGGCGTCTGTCACGGGTTGCAAGTCGCCATTGATGATTTGATCCAGCTTGTAAAGAGTGAGCCCGATGCGGTGATCGGTTAGTCGGTTTTCGGGGAAATTGTACGTGCGAATCCGTTGGCTGCGATCCCCGGAGCCGATGAGTGACTTACGTTCTTGAGCGCGCTTGTCGTGTTCTTTTTGTCGAAAGTGTTCGTACACTCGTGATTTGAGCACGCGCATCGCCTTGGCGAAGTTCTTGTGCTGACTACGTTCATCCTGCATTTCGACCACAATGCCGGTTTCAAAGTGCGTTAATCGCACTGCGGACTCGGTCTTGTTCACGTGCTGGCCACCTGGGCCGCTGGCACAGTACAAGTCCTTGCGATAGTCCTCGGTCTTGATATTCACTTCCACATCTTCGGGCTCGGGGAGCACGGCGACGGTGGCCGCCGAGGTGTGAATACGGCCTTTGGCTTCGGTCGAAGGCACGCGCTGCACGCGGTGGCCACCGCTCTCGTACTGCAGCTCTCGATAGACGCCTTCCCCCTCAATCGCCAGGACCACATCTTTGAAGCCGCCCAGTTCCGTGGGGCTGGCGTCCAGCACTTCCACTTTCCAGCTTTTGGTTTCCGCGTGCTTTTTATACATCCGGAACAGATCACCGGCGAACAGGCCCGCTTCGTCGCCGCCGGTGCCCGCGCGGATTTCCATCACGCAGCGAGTTCGATTGGCATCTTCACCACCGACGGTCAGATCGAGGAGCTCATTCCAGAGCCCCTCACGTTCGGTGCGCAGGTCGGGCAGCATCGCAGCGGCTAGCTCTTTCAGCTCCGCATCTTCGCCCTCAGAAAGCGCGACGGTCTCACGAATCTCGTTCACGACTTGCTGAAAACGACGATATTTGCCGGCCAGCTTAGCCAGAGAACCATGTTCGCGAGCGGCGGCGGCCATGCGGGAGGAATCGGTCAGCACCTGCGGATCTTGCAGTTGCTGCTCGAGTTCCTCAAAGCGAGCCAGTTTTTCATCGAGAAGTTGTCGCATGACCGCAACGAGACCGCATTAAGCTTGCGGCTTAGCGGCAGGCTTCTTCTTTCCGGGCTTTTGCAGGCTGGAGTAGGTGCCTGCGGCGAACTTGGTTTGGAATTTTTCAATACGCCCCGCAGTATCGACGAACTTCAAGCGTCCCGTGAAAAACGGATGACACTGATCACAAATGTCGACCTTCAGTTCCTTGCGAGTGCTGCGAGTCTTGAACGAATTGCCACAACCGCAGGAGACCACGGTTTCTACATACGGAGGATGAATACCGTCTTTCATACCAAGATCCCCGAAATCAAGCCGTTAAGGATGAACCAGCCGAACGACTGTTCAGCCAGGCAAATAAACTTGTTAATCCACGTTTCTCACACCCACCGGCCAGCCCTCCGGCCCCTGGGAAGCCCGTATCGTATCAGCGGCGAAGCGGTCGGGCAAGTCCGGTGGGGAGGGCACGGAGGGGACGGAGACACGGAGGGTGTTTCGCACGGAGACACGGGGGGCACGGAGAAGAGGGGAAGTGGGGTTAGGGGGTGGTTTCGCTGGCTTCGCGGGTGACGAGGCGAGCGGCGCAGCGGAGGTCGAGGGTATCGGCGAGGAATCGGACGGCTCCGTCGGCCAGTAGTCCATTGGCGCCACCGCGATGAAAGCCGTAGATTTCATTGTCATTGCTACAGTTGACGGCACAGTCAGCGACGAGGTCTGTGGGGGATCGCATGCTGCCGTGGAGGATGAACGGCGAACGGGCGTCGCTCCAGGCCGCTCCGGTTACCTTGCCCGACACGAGTTGCCCGTTGGAGTTCCAGGTGGCGGACAGTTGGCCGCGATGGCCGTAGCGCTGGGGTCGGCCGGCGTCTTCCACCAAGCACAAGGTTTGGGATAGTCCATCAGTGATGCGCGCCAGTGGGTTGACTTCATTGACCACGAGCACTCCGCGAGGCAGGCGAGCGGTGGAGGCATCGATCAGATCCCATTTGGCGCATTCCGAGTCCACTCCGTAGGCCGGTGCGTAGTCACCCACGGCCGCTCGCCAGCGTTCCACTTTGGTCATACCTCCCGAGTTGGCAGGAGGTTCAAACTGACCGTAATCCCAGCGATCGGGCTGGGGTGTGGCGGGGCAGATCAGTTGTTTCCAGCGTGACTCGCGAACGAGTTGATTGGAGTTGCTGCGCCAGTCGGTGGTCCAGTCGTATTGATGCGACCAGGTCACACAGTCCAGGTAAGGTAACAGGAATGGTGTCCAGGCATGATTGGATCCACCACGTCGCCCGAAGTACTGATGAGCAGCGGTTGTTTCGGCTCCCAGCAGTGCTCCAGGCGGGAGCACTTGCCGTACCTGTTCAAATTGCTGCAGGGCGAGTCCTAGTTGTCGCAGCTGCACATGACACGCATTGCGCCGAGCGGTTTCGCGAGTGGCCAAGAGGGCGGGCATAACGAGTGCCAGCAGCAAGCCGCTCACCGCCATCACCACGACCAATTCCACCAGTGTCCAGCCCGATTGCCAACGATCCTTCATCGCCATTTCTCCTGATAAGTGCCCCACCGTGAAAAAAACCACGACAGTTACACTCATCTATGACGAGAAAATGGCACTCCGCGTTGCATCGATTTGCAAAAAAACTCAGCGACCGTTTATCGACGGGAACTGATGATGCCGCTCAGGATGGCAACAGCGAAGAAGCAGGCGCCGAGCGTCGAGATGATGCCCAGCACGATGCCGATCCAGGCGTGAACGGTACCTTTGATGATCGGATCCCGCTGCTGGGCTTTCAGCCCTTGGAATCCCAGCACGATCGGCGCGATGCCGACCGGCAGGCCGAAAAAGCAGCAGAGGCACGAAAGAATCCCGAGGTAATAAGCGGTGAGCGCCTTGGGATTCTTGTATGGGATCAAGCCGCCTGTGCCGTCGCCCTGCGACTGATTTCCAAACGGAGTGCCGCCGGGTGGTTGCACCTGCGGCGGCAGGTTGGACGATTCGTAGGGATTCGACACGATCGGCACTCGCTTTCCTGCGGTGTGGCGGGAACGATCCGTTCTTCGTTCCGTTAGATCACTTTGGTAACGCCGGGAACGGGCCGAGCGTAATTGCCGTCGGGACCGGGAACCAGCGGCTTGAAGTTACCTGGTTCCTTGTCGAGGTCGGGCTGCAGCGGCATATCCTGCATCGTCTTGTATTTGTCGACTGGCGACACGACGATTTGCGAATTCAGGGCATCCTGCCACGAGATTTTTTGCCCCGAGTAGGTGCACATGCGACCAAAAATGGCCGTCATCGTGCTCAGCGCACCCCATTCGCCTTCATTCGGAATCTTGCCTGCACGGAGATCGGCAAACAGATCGTGATGTTCCTGCTGATGGCCATCGCCGCCGCCGCGGCCGTAGCTGTAGAGCACTTTGCCTTGGGTATCGAGAATCCGCGCACCGCTGATGTCAGCCGAACCCTTGGTGCCATGTACATGTTCCGAAACCGCATTGAAGCAGTTGGGGATGTGACGGCATTGGCTGTAGAGGTTCGCTCCGTTGGCATAGCGGAATTCGATGAAGTGATGATCGAAGGTTTCGCCGTAATCCTTGCCCTTGCGCACTTCGCAGCCACCCATGCCTTGACCTTCAACCGGATAGCCATTCATCACCCAGTTGATGACGTCCAAGTTGTGAATGTGTTGTTCCACGATGTGGTCACCGCAGAGCCAATTGAAGTAGTACCAGTTGCGCAGCTGGTATTCCATCTCGGTCATGTTCGCTTGACGTTCGCGAACCCACGGCGTGGCACCATTCCAGTAGGCGCGGGCCAGGACAATGTCGCCAATCATGCCATCCTGGATGCGCTGAATCGTTTCCTTGTAGCGGGGTTCATGCCGACGTTGCAGGCCGACCGCGACTGCCAAGTTCTTTTCCTTGGCTGCCTTATTCGCCTCGAGCACTCGTCGCACACCTGCCGCGTCGACCGCGACCGGCTTTTCCATGAACACATGCTTTCCGGCTTTCACGGCCGCTTCAAATTGCTGTGGTCGGAAGCCTGGGGGAGTTGCCAGGATGACCATGTCGCAATCGGTTTGCAGCAGGTTTTGATAGGAGTCAAAGCCGGCGAACATCCGTTCCTTGGGCACGTCGACCTTATCGTTGTGAGCACCCTTGATGCCGCGGTAGGCGCCCTGAATGCGGTCTTCGAACACATCGGCCAGGGCGGTCACTTTCACTTCCCCGCCCATCGTATTAAGAGCCTGCACGGCGGCGCCCGTTCCGCGACCACCGCAGCCCACCAAGCCGACCTTGATCGTATCGCTGCCAAACGGATGAGCAGCGCGGGCGAAATTGAGCGTGGATCCTGCCACGGCCCCGCCGGCCACCAACATCGACGAAGTCTTGATAAAATCTCGTCGCGAAGTTTGATCCACTACCGCCTTCTGCGCCTTACCTGTCATCTCAACATGCTCCTTCGAAAATATTCTCGCCGTAGCGATTTCCAGTTGAATTTCTAACTTAAGCCACCAGCATACCCCGCTCCACGCGCCGATTCAATCAATCTAGCGGCCGCGCTTACGATCTTCGACGGGTTCCTGCTTATCCCACTTCGTAGCCAATTCCTCGGCCGTCGGCTGACGCAGCGGTCGGACCACTCGAAAACCAACATGCAGCGCATCGGTTAGATACCAGATGCTCTTGGGAACCTGTGGGTCCTGCTGTTTCCAATCGGCAATGGATTGATCTCGAGCGGCGCTGCGAAGATGAGTGGCATCGGCATCCCAGCTGCCTCCGCGAACCACTCGCCCCCACTCCGTCTTGGGTATGGCCAGCGGATTTTTGGCTACCATTCCCGACCAGGCGCTGTAGTCCTTGGCATGCTGATCCAAGACCCATTCAGCGACATTCCCGTGCATGTCATGCAAACCCCAGGGATTCGGTTTCTTTTTGCCTACCGGGTGATATTTATCGTTGCTGTTGCCGCTGTGCCAGGCGAATTCGTCCAGCTGTGAATCGTCATCGCCGAACGAGTAGGCTGTCTTCGAGCCGGCTCGACAGGCATATTCCCACTCCGCCTCCGTCGGCAGCCGGTAATAGCGTCCGGTTTTCTGCGTGAGCCATTGGCAGTAGGTGCGTGCGGCCAGCTGCGTCATGCAGATCGCGGGATGGCCTTTCTTACCCATGCCAAACGTCATGTCGGTGTAAGGAGCGGTGGGCTGGGTGAGCTGATATTCGTCTGCCGCTTGGTCACGGGCGTTGGGGGAGGCGCCGGCAATCTTGCGGCGCTGAATATCCAGATCGAACATCCAGACTTCGTAGGCGTCCCAGGTGAGTTCGAACTTGGCCATCCAAAACGGCTCGATTTCGACCTCATGCACCGGACCCTCATCCGGATTCCGACCCGACTCGGCGTCCGGACTGCCCATCTGAAACTTGCCACCTTTGATCGGCAGCATTTCAATCTTGTTGTCGGTGTGCTCGAGCAATTCCACATATGGCTTCATCGACGACTCATCTTGGGCGTCGGCGTCCATGACCACGAGCGGCGGCACTTTCGCCGGTTCAGCAGCTGCCACCAGAGTAGCGACCGCGATCATCCAGCTAGCTGTTGCCAGCTGACAGAACGCTCGCAGCGAATGCCAACTACCAGCCGCGCTCCCAGTGAATACTTGCCAATGACCCCCTGGGCAACGTACGTTGAACATCGTCTTCTTTCCTCGCATTACCTCGGTCTGCTGTTTGCTCAGCCCGCCACCAGCCGACAGGCTCCTCATCGAGTTCCCCATGCATTGTTCCCTGGTTTGTTTGTCGCTCCTCTTGGCAGCTCCACCAGCCGGTCCGGCGGCAGGGCTCAGCAAGTATCAACAAACTCAGGCTCACATGGGCACCTCGTTCACGGTCGTATTGTACGCGCCGGATGAACCAACTGCCACCCGAGCATTCACGGCCGCGTTCGCTCGCATTCAAGCTCTGGACGAGAAGTTAAGTGACTATCGCGATGAGAGTGAACTGAGCCGACTAAGTGCTGCGGCGCCGACACCGCAGCCGGTTCCTCTGAGTGAAGATCTGTTTCGAGTGTTAAGTCGAGCTCAGGTGATTAGCGGGCAGAGTGAGGGGGCGTTTGACGTTACGGTCGGTCCCCTGACGCGGCTCTGGCGTCGCTCTCGGCGGCAGCGGGAACTTCCGACTGCGGAGCGACTCCAAGCGGCTCGGGAGGCGACCGGCTATCAGCATCTGGTGCTGGATGAGGACCGCCAGACCGCGCGGCTGGAACGCCCCGGCATGCGGTTGGACCTGGGTGGGATTGGACAAGGTTTTGCCGCCGACGAAGCGCTGGCGACGCTCCGCAAACTGGGGCTGCCGCAGGCGCTGGTGAACGGCAGTGGCGATTTGGCCATCGGCGATCCACCGCCCGGCGAGAAGGGCTGGAAAGTGGCCATCGCACCCCTGGAAAAAGATGCTGCTCCCAGCCGCTTTCTATTGCTCGCCAACACTGGAATTTCCACGTCTGGCGATGCGTTTCAATTTGTGGAAATCGATGGCCAGCGCTATTCCCATATCGTCCATCCGAAAACCGGACTGGGACTCACGCGCCGCATGAGCGTGACCGTGATCGCTCGCGATGGCACGTTAGCGGATGCCTGGGCGACGGCCTTCTGCGTGCTGGGGCCGGAGCGAGCTTTGGCGCTCTGCCGCCGCGATCCCTCCCTGGCGACGCTCTTCGTCCAGCAGGGCCAGGCGACGATCGAATCAGACAACTGGCCGCGCGAGCGTGAGCTGGAATCACCGCCGCGGTAACTTCACGGAAGAAGTGTGGAGCGGCGAGAAGTTTCGGGGAGCAACTACGGGGCAACAACTGCAGCAGCTACGGGGGCAACTCGGCGGCAACAACCGCAGCGGTCGTGTAATCGCTGTTCACACCACGGCTGCGAGTAGCCGCCGGAGCTATTTTTCCGGCTTAGGCGGGACCGGTCTTTTGGCCGGTTTCTGGGGCTCGTCCTCTAAATAGCTCGCCACGGCCAGGGCCAGACGCGGCACGGCCGACGGGGCGGTCATCCAGAGCAGCGAGGCGGTCTCCATGGTCCGCCGAGCACGCTCGCGATACTCCTCGCGTGGCAGCACTCGTGCGAGGTAAACAAGGTTGCTGGCCGCCACAGAATTCCCTGCCGGTTCCGCGCCATCGGTGACATCCTTGGCTCGCGCCAGCAGCGATTCATGATCGTTCGACGTGAAGAAAAAACCGCCCTGTTTGTCATCCCAGAACAGCTCAATTTGTCGAGCGGTGAGTTCGTCGGCGGCTTGCAACCAGACGCGTTCGCCGGTCGCTTGATGCAGCGCAATCAGGCCATCGACCAGAAAGGCATAGTCGTCCAGGTAGGCGTTGAGCTTCGCTTGGCCGGCCCCGAAGGTCCGTTGCAGGCGGCCGTCGGGAGTGCGCAGTTTATCGAGTACAAACTGGGCCGCTTCACGCGCGGCCGTCAGATACTGCTCGTCCTTTAACACTCGTCCCGCATCCGCCAGCCCGCGAATCATGAGGCCATTCCAGCTGGTCAGAATCTTGGTATCGGTGAGTGGACGAGGGCGCCGATTTCGGGCGGTTAACAGTTTGCTGCGAATGGGAGCCAATTCACGTTCGAGGGTTGTTTCGCTGAGGGAACTGGCACGCGCGTGATCGGCCAGGGACTGTTCGAGCTGGGGTACATAATATTCGTCTTCAAAATTCGGCGGCCCAGACACTCCATAGATGGCCGCGAATCGCTGCCATTCAGCGGGGCTGAGAAGTTCCGTAAGCTGCTTTTTTTCCCAGCGATAGAATTTTCCTTCGTCGCCTTCCGATTCAGCATCGAGTGCGGAGTAGAAACCGCCTTTTGGGTCGCGGAGTTCGCGGAGCACAAAATTGAGAGTTTCGCGCACGACACGGGCGTAATCTTCGCGCTTGGTGAGCTCGTAGGCGGCGGCATACACCGATGCCAGTTGCCCGTTGTCATAGAGCATTTTTTCGAAATGCGGGATGCGCCAGAAGCGATCGACGCTGTAGCGATGAAAACCACCGCCCAGGTGGTCACGAATACCGCCCCACGCCATCCGGTCGAGCGTTAAAAGCAGGGCCGTTTGCAGTTGCTCGCGAGTTTCAGCGTCGTCGACTTGGCGACGCAGCCGGTCGATGAGAAAGAGCAAATTCGACGGTTCGGGAAACTTCGGGCGATCGGGATTTCCTTCATTGAAGCTGAAGCCGCCGTAGCGGTCGTCATGCATCTCGCTGAGTCCCTTGCGCACGCCTTCGAGCAAGTCACTAGTGATGGCAGCCAGAGCGGGCGGTCGGGCCTGTTCGAGTTCCAGCTTGGTGTATTTGGAAATCGTGCGCGCGTCCTCGCGAATCTTTTCCGCATTGTCACTCCAGACTTCCCCGATGCGGCGCACCATCGTCAGGAAGCCGACATTCGCGCCGCGATCACCATCACGAGCGGGAAAATAAGTGCCACCAAAAAAGGGCTCGGCGTCGGGAGTCAAGAACATTGAGAGCGGCCAACCACCGCCGCGTCCACTGCGCGAGAGACGATGAAAGACCTGGAGCGACGTCATGTAGACGGTGTCGACATCGGGACGCTCCTCGCGATCCACCTTGATACAAATGAAATTCTTGTTGAGCACCGCGGCGATTTCTTCATCGAGAAACGATTCACGTTCCATGACGTGACACCAGTGGCAACTGGAATAGCCAATCGACAGGAAGATCAATTTGTTTTCGCGTTTGGCTTTGGCGAGTGCTTCTTCGCTCCACGGATACCAGTCCACGGGATTGTGCGCGTGCAGGAGGAGATAGGGGCTGGTTTCGCGGGCCAGCCGATTGGCACGCGGCTTTTCACGCGTCGTGGTCGCGGGAGCGGCTGGTTTGTCAGCCGGTTTTTTCGCCGCTTGATCCGCAGGTTTATCGGCAGGTTTATCGGCAGGTTGATTCGCGGGGGGCTGAGGTGCGGGATCGGCCGCCGCTGGCTGACAGGAAATGTTCCACAGACTGGCAGTGATGACGAGCAGAAGTGTCGATTGGCGCGCAATGCCGAGCATGTTGATGACTGCCGTTTCTGGGTGGGATTAGGGTTTGTTGCGCAGCGAGCGCAGGAAATCGGCGAGCTCCGCTTCTGTCGTCGTGCCGTTGATCGGCACCGGCTCGGCGGACGGTGCTGCTGTTGGCGGAGTCGGAATGGGCTGAGGAGCTGGCAGTGCGGTGGCTGGCAAAGCAGCGGCAGGCAGTGCGACAGCGGGCAGTGCAACAGCGGGCAGAGCCACGGCGGGCAGAGCCACGGCGGGGATCGCGGCAGTGGGGATCGCGGCAGCAGCGGCGGTGCCGGGCAGGGGCAGCGCCATCGGAATAGCGCCGCGCGCCAGGCCGGCTGCCGCCAGAACGCCGGCGGGAAGTGCAGTCGCGGCGGGAGCAGCCGCTCGCGGCACTGGATTGGGCGTGGCCATGGGGGCCGGACTGGAAACGGGACTGGGAACCAGATCTGCCGGTGCCGGAACCGCTTCAGCCGCCTCTAATTCCACTCGAAACGTAATCGGACCGACAATGAGCATGCTGCCGGAGACTAGCGGAGCGCAGGCAACTTTTTGCCCATCGACAAAGGTGCCGTTGAGCGCGCTCAGATCGCGCACGTAAACCCGCCCCGACTCTTCGTACAGCTCACAGTGAGTGCGGCTAACGAGTGGATGTGGCAACTGCACGGAGCATTCGCGACCACGACCGATGGTCGCAGGCAAGCGAGGTCGTACTTCTTGATTTTTGGTGGTTCCGCCGACCACGACTAATTTGACTTTCATAGTGCCCACATCCTATTCCGCTCGGCACTCATTCTCAACGCTTTCCGCCGCGTTTTTATCCCCGCTTGGTGCCGAGGGATGATTTTCTCCGGGGCGAGCGGATTGGCGCAACCAGCGACTTGCCTCGCGCAGCCGATCCGCCTCTTCAAACCGCTCTTCATCTTCGAGTGCCGCCGCCACCTCATCTAAACTGCGAGCGGCGGTGCGCAGCGCCTTGGCCGCCGACGGTTCCTGGATCTTGGACCGTTCCGGCTGCTGCGTCACAGCGAGCTCGGGTGGCGCGGCGGGCGTGGTGCGTTCTTGCCAGTCGGCATGGGTGACCGCAGCGGGGCGATTGGCAGTCAGGGGTGGCAGGTCTCCCGGCACGACAGGCCCCAAGGCCGCTCGCACCCGCGCAATTTCATCCGCCATGGCGGGCGACTCGGGCTGACTAGATGGTGCTGGCAACTTGGGCGACGCGGACAAGGCAGGCGACTCCGAGTGCGCCGAGTTCGGCAGCGCGGCAGTGGAGTCAGCCGCGAGGTTTGATTGAGCATCAGGATGCAGCGCGGCAGTTGCCGGCGGCGCCGTTGCCTCACGCGGCGCTCGCTTCCAAGAGAGCGCCAGCAAACAGACTGGTACGAGTATCAAGAGCAGCCAACCACCTAGTCGTCGAGTCATACGGACCTCCTTGCGTTGCGAAGACTCATCGGTCGGCATCATATCGGAAATCGTCGGTTCGATCCAAGGTCTGAGGGGGAGACGCGGAGTGGGCGGAGGACGCGGAGGGCTCGGAATGGGTTTCGCACGGAGACGCGGAGGTAC
>JBJSXJ010000262.1:0-19915 GCA_046086325.1 Planctomycetota bacterium
CTCCACGCGCCTGTTCTCCACGCGCCTGTTCTCCACGCGCCTGTTCCCCCCGCCCTTTTCCGTCCGGCTCTTCAGCCTCGCCACTCACCGTCATCTCGAAACGGTTATGACCGCGCTGCAAGGTCAGCCGCTTCACCTCCGGCTGCTCACTCACTCGTCCCTCCGCACGCCAGCAAAACTCATAGTCGCCCCGCAAATCAACCTGCAGATAACCGCGGAACTCATGCTTCACGGCCCCACGTGACGTCTGCCATAAACCATTTTCCCCAGGTGCCGTGCTGTAGCTGATCGAGCGTCGCACGTGCGACTCCGTGACGGTGCCCGTCGAGCTGCGCACAAGGATTCCGGGTGCGAGTTTCGCGAGCTGTTCGGGCGAAAGCTGACCCGGTCGCGCACGGCGCTGAATACGTTCCTCCGGAAACCGTTCTCCACGCACTCGATTGAGCGTGGTGAACAGATTCCGCCGTAACGGCTCGCCGCCCTCACCGCGCAAGGAATACTCCACCGCCATCTGCATCACCGGCGCGATCGTGGGCAATTCCAAAAACACCGCTCGATGATCTTCGAGCAGGGTAGCCGAGATCACTTCCACTTCATCACGACCTTCCTCTTGTGGAGCACTTACGCGAAACTCGGGCGATCCATACGCAGCCGAGTAGCGATAGTTCCAGCGTGTCACGTGATAACTATCCGGATCGGTGGCGGACTGGGAATCAAGCCGATCGCTGAATCGCACCATCAGTCCGTTACTAAACGTCTCAAAACTGAGCGGCACCGTCACACGCTGCCCTGTGTACCGCACACGTTGTAAACAGCCATCCCGCACCGCCGAACTCACCCAGCCCTTTAAACCGCTCACATACAGTTGCCCATCGCCAGGATGAAAACGACCGCGCATGACGCCCGAGAGGAAGTCGAGGGGAAAGTCAACGGTTCCGCCCTGAGGAACCTCGACTGTGGTATCGCGCGGCACCAGCATCACCGTGCATTTACCGTACGAGAGATGCAGCATTTGGCCAGTCAGCGGTCCCCAGCGATCGCTCGTCACCCACACTTGACCGCCACTGGAATTGTCATGCAGCCGTGGAATCCAGCAGATGGGCGGGTCGTAGCCTAGCGGCCTGTCAGCCGTAACACGCGGACCCTGATAGCCAAAATGATTGCCCTGACGCGCTTGAAAAATAGCTGAACCCGGAGTCCATTCGCCTTCTTGAGGAGCGGCGGTTACCACATCACCGGGCCCCATTCCCATCCCATTCGGATTGCGCAGTCCCGTCGCCCAGGATCCCAACGATTTGCCCTCTGCATCCAGCCGCACAATACCGTGCAAGGCGTGAGTGAAATAGAAATTGCCTCGGGAGTCGGTTTCCAAGCAAGTCACATAATCATGACCGCCCGGCGAGGTCTCGTAGTCATTGCTGAAACATTCATAATAATCCGCTTCGCCATCTGCATTGCGATCATAGAGTCGAGTGATTTGATCACGTCCCAGCACATGCACAATATCTTTTTCTTGGCTTCCATCCGACCGCTTCACCGCAGCAATCTTCAGTCCGAGCGGCTGGAACATGCCAGTGGCCACACGCTTCCACACCAGCCGCTCCAGTTTTTCCTGAACCCCTGACACTCGCCACACATCACCATGAACCGTGCAGAGTGCAATATCACCATTGCTATAAAAATCATGACCGCCCACAAAGAAAAGTGCTCGATACGGATTCTCATAAGGCAACGTGATCGTGTCGATCACATAAGGCCCATCGGTGTCTTTTCCCCGACGTCCCTGAGTGATGATTTCAGCAGTCCAGCGTGCGGCGCCAGGACGAGCGAACGCCTCGATCGACTCAGGTTTCCCACGGCGAAGCTCTTGCACTATCGCGTCCAGCGATTTTCGAGCGGCATCGTCCTGCGGTGTGGGAATGACAATCTGCTGCACGAGTAACGTTCTGGATGTTCCCTGGGGCGCAAAGACTAAATCGAGTCGTCCATCGGCGGCGGTATCCCAGCGCGGAAGATCGTTGCCAACTACGCAAGTGATCAGCGTCTTGTCCGCTCGTTCCACCAACACCACGTCTGCCGCGAGCTGACGACTTTCTTTTCCACCCTGTACGGGCCCCAGTCGCAGGCGAAGTTCCTCTTTAGCTGCCCCCAGTGCCAGCGTGCGCAAAAAAACAGAGCCTGCCGCCACCTTCCGCAATCCTGGTAGCTCACTCACCACCGTCGTGCCCACGTCATACTGCAACAGCACTCGTTGCCCCTGCGGCTGCAAACCTCGATAACGCACCACGCCACCCATCCACCCCGGCCCCTCAGGCACCATCCACTGCATCTCGCCTTTCGGAGCCGGTGAATTGATGAGTCCAAAGCGAGCGGGATGGAATTGCAAGAAACCATTCTGCCAGGCCGCTCGTAGTTGCATCCGGGCAGTGTCGTAGCACATCGTCCCCTGCTCGCCCTCGCCAACTCGGATCGACAAACCTTTGCGCACCGGCGTTAGCCCCGCCAGCGGCACCGTGCTCGCCAAAAAACTGCCGACGTCCGTTTGGTTCCAGCGATTATCAACCGAGTCCTGCTCGGTCCAGTTGAATCCCACGGCCTCCATGCCCCAGTGATCCTCGCGACGCGCCACAGCACCTTTGCCATTGCCTTTATTGACGCCAGGATCAGCCGCCCCTAACTGGCCATGATTCTGCTGTTTCGACTCATCGATTAACCGCTCGATCTTCGGCTCTTTGTTCGGCTCTTTGTTCGGCTCTTTAGGCAGCTGCTTGTCGGGAACTCGATCGCAGTGCCACAAGCCGATCGTGTTATCGTCGACCACTGGAGCCTTGGTAGGCAGCGTCTCAAAGGTTCGCACTCCGCGGCTAATCCGCACTTCATCGATTAAACCATGACAGCCAATTTCCTTACCGACCAATTGGCCAATCCCAACTCCACCAGCCACCGTCTGACCTTTGAGGAATTCGATCGGCTGGTCGGCAGCCATCTTGCCGTCGACATACAAACGTATGCGGTTCGCTTCATAAACCATCGCCACGTGGTGCCAACGATCGTCGGCAATATCGACGGTCGAGCGAACATGGTCGGGACGATGACCCGGCAAGTAGACCGTGAAATGCCCGGACTTGGGCATCGTGAATAGTTCCCAGTGAGTCGCCGAGCTCTTGAGTTCCTGGGCGAGCAAAATGTTGTAACCCGCTCGCTGTTTCAGTCGGGCCCAGCAGTCGACCGTCAGCGGTGGAACTCGATATTCCTCTCGTCCCTCAATCATCACGGGACTGCGCGCGACATCCAGTGCCTGAGCAAACTTACCGTCGACCAGCACCAGCTTCGTCGCCGCGGGGCTTCCGGTCGTGGTGTTGCCGGCTGGGTTCGGTGCGCCCGGTTTGGCTGCTGGAGTATTAGCTGCTACGCCAATCGCTGGATCTTGAGCGGGCTCGAGCGGTTTGATTTCACGCTGAGCACAATAAGCCACCGCTCGGCGCAGCATCTCACGAGGTTCAAACGTCTGATAGGTCTGCTCGCTGTGTCCCAGCAGCGTCTGAAAAACTCGCCCCTCCCCATAACGATAGGTCCACGCCAGCGGTTCGTCGCGCCCGGTCACCTTCGAGCGTGCGGTGAGGAGAGGTTCAATCGGCTCTTCGCCATCTTGTCGAAAATAGAGTTCGTCGGTGACTTCAAAGCCACCGAGCCCGGTGGTGAGGGGATGTTTTACGGCGGTTAGCGCCACCTGAAACTTACCGAAGGCATCATGACCACTTTGCGCCTCACCTTTGCCTTGATGGTTCCACACTCGACGCACCATGCGGCGATATTCAGGCCAGTCGGAAGCAGTGGCCATGGGCAGAGAAAAGTTGAAAGCACCGTTGGCGAAATGGACCAGCACTAAACCGCCGCCGCTCCGCAAAAACTCGGTGAACGCGCGGCGTGCCTCATCGCTCAGCGGACGCGGGTCATGCCAATTCACATAGTTTTGCAGAATGACTTGGTAGTCGCTGAGTCGTCGTCGCGCGAGATCCTCGATGTCGAGCGATACGTCCACTTGTATGCGCGGATCACGCTCCAGCGCGGTGACGATCGCCGGTGTTGTCCGTCGCCAGTTGTGCCACTCATGCGCTGCATTGCCAGCAAACATGAGCACTCGAATCGCTGGCTCACCGATGGCACGCCCTTGCTTATTCAGCTTACTGAGCGCTTGCGTGATTTCATCCCGATCGTAATAGCGTGCCTGCACGCCTTCCGCTGGCACCTCGACCTGCGCCGTCCAGCAAATCGCATTCAAAATGAATTTACGAAAATCAGCATTACGCCAATTGTCGTAGAAGTGACCGCACGTGGTACCAAAGCCGCGTCCACCATCACGTCGCTCGCGCGCCCACGCGACCACTCGACCGTCCGGTTCTCGGCCTGCCAGCGCGGGCACGCGCAGCAGTGGCTTGAGGGCTGTATCACCCGGATGAAAACGCAGGTTGTAGTAAAACTCTTCCTTCATCTGAAACGGACGTACGCCGCGACAAACCGGATGATCCGCAGTGGGTAATTCCACCGGCGCATCCAGCGTGGTGATGGCCGAATACCACTGCTTTTTGCCGTCGGTTTCCCAGTCGAAATAGGCTCCACTCCATTCCAGAATCTCCGGAGCATACGCATCGGGCGCGAAGGTGGAAAAGTGAAACGTGGCAAAGCCGCAACCACGATCAATCTGTTTCTGAATTCGCGCGCGATGCTCCTTGGTCGACAGATGGGGCGCCTCTTCATACAAGTCGCCATCGCGTCCGTCGGAGATCACCATGATCGTGGCCGCGGTGTCGAGACAACGATCGTCCTGAGGCCAGCCATTCAAGTGAAATTCAACGTCCACCTGCTCGCGCACGTTCGAGTTGTCCAGCATCACCTTGAGCAGTTTGACGGACCAAGGATAGTCGTGAATTCCATTTCCTTCCGGGCCATGGCTCTTCTTGCCAGCGATGAGAACCACTTTTTTGGGAGCGGCACTGACTGCTGCTGGCCAGCTCAGAACAAAGGTCGCGAGCGTGCAGGCAAGCGCTAGCAGAGGAAGTGTTCTGCTGAGACTTGCGCTACATCGAAAGCCGTACATGCCACGTACAAACTGCAACACAATCATACTCCTGAGAGAAAACGGCAGACGGCTGAGAGAGAACGGCTCGACAACTCGTTCACGTCCGCTTACTGCAGCGCCTCGACTGCCAGTCGCTGTAATTCACGCCGCATCTCGGAAGCGTCTCCGTTGGGTAGTCCGGAGCGCTGGATCAGCAAAATGACGAACAGATCCTGAGCGGGGTCGATCCAACCTTGAGTGCCAAAGGCACCGCCGTGACCATAGGTTCCCGGTTTCAGCATTTCAGTTACGCCAGTGGGCTGACGGACGATCGCACAGCCTAAACCAAAACCAGTACCAGGCACAAACCCGCAATTCAGTTCCCCCGTATGCACACTCGTCATCACATCGCAGGTGGCAGCTTTGAGCAGCACGACGTCGCCCAGCCGACCTTTATGCAGGAGTGCCTGATAGAGTTTTGCTAGATCAGGGCCGGTAGAAAATAGACCACCGGCGGGAATCGGATGCTTGGCGTCGCGTGGGCTGCCGATGAGTGGCTTGGCGACGGCCTGCAGCGCATCGCCCGTGCGCTGATAAATGATCGCCGCTCGACTGAGCTGTTCATCGTTGGGAAAGAATGTGGTGTCGCGCATCCCGAGTGGTGTGAAGATGCGCTCCTCACAAAATTTCGCGAATGGTTTTCCCGACAACACTTCCACAATTCGTCCCAGAGTGTCGATTCCCGCGTTGCAATACGCCCATTTGGAACCTGGTTCAAAGTCGAGTGGCTGCTGAGAACTCACGAGCACCGCCTCTGCCAAGGTGAGATGTCGTTTGCCATAGAGGTCACCCACGCCAGTTGGAAAGCCACCGGGTAAACCCGAGGTGTGCGTGAGCAGATCGCGCACCGTAATCGGGCGACTGGGCTTTTTCAGTTGCACTAAATCGGCGGTGCGCTGAGCGGTTAGCAGTTGTCCGCGAAACTCGGGCAAATGTTTTTCTACCGGGTCTTCAATCGCCAGCTTGCCCTCATCCACCAGCATCATGACAGCCATCCCGGTGATGGGCTTCGTCATCGAAGCGATGCGGAACACGGTATCACGTGACATCGCACGAGCCGCATCGATGTCGGCTTGCCCCACCGCCTCCAGATGCTGTACCCCGCGTGAATTTCCGACAACCGTAACGGCACCTGCAATCTGCTTTTCATCCACAAACTGCTGCATGCGAGTGCGGATGGTCGACAGCTTATTCGCATTCAGCTCGGCCGCCTCACAGCCGCGACTGTGGGCAGAGGGGACTGCCGAGTGAGTGATAGGCAGGGCGTTGAGAAGCAGGACACTGGCGCAGAGGCCAGCGTGAAGAACGAGTCGTTTCATGAGTGATCCGCTGGTGAGAGAATGAACCGCAACATCGAACTCGACGATTGCTAGCTCATATCCTGCAGCGCGTGACGACTGCTTTCAAGCACGGGCACGTTGACGACTGTTCAACCAGCACGCCGCACAGGCATCACCGGACGGCTCGTGCCAGGCTGCATTGCTTGCACCGGCGCGATCGTTTGCGGCAGCGTGTCGGAGGTCAAGGGAAGCTCCGAATGTCCCTCGGGATTCCGCAAAATCGCACGGTGATGAACGTTGGTGGCGACCTGCACAAACTTGTCACGCACTGGCGGCTCGAGGGCTGTGAGTTTGGAGGCGAGATGCGGTACGCCCAGTGAACTCCGCTCCAGCGCCTGCGACACTCGCCCGACAAACGACAACGTCTCGCGGAAATTATGGTCGGCGGTGCGCCCGATGACTGGTTGCAAGGTGCGCACAACCAGGTCAGCGCCGGTGGGGTCCACTTGCATGAACGCATCTAGCTGACTGGTGATCTTGGCTTGTGGAGCTGGTTCGCGGCCGTAATCGGTCTTGAGCACAATGACACAGCGTCCCGGCGTGCGACGCTTCAGCAGTTGTCCTTCATACGCTCCATCCGCCAGAAAAATATGTGTGTCGGGTGTGCCATACACCAGTTCCAGGCGAGCCTGCGTGCCGGCATTGTCCTTGGCATCGAAGACAAAGTTCCCCATGCGCTTGAGCTGCATCTGGGTGACGCCCAGCAGTTGCCACATGTTGACCACAACTTCGGGATTGCGCAAGAAGAACAGATAGAGATCAGGATCGCAGACAATCGCCTGTTCGGGCAAACGCCGATACATCGACGTGCGATTAATGACGCTCCACAAACGCTCCTGCGTTTGACCGGTGAGTCGTTCAAAGGGAATGATCTGTTTGGCGATGTCACGCGGATCGGGGGCGGAAGCGTTGGCCGCCGAGCCAGCGACTGGTGCCGCTGCCGACGCGGCGTCCGCGCTACTCGCGGAAATCGACGACGCTTCATTTCCCAAGCTGGTTTGGCTGAGCACCCCGAGACTCATCAGCGCCGCCAAACCGGACTTCAGGAGAACTCGACGCGACAAGATCGGATCGTCGGCAAATGGTTCCGCACTGGTGACGAAACGAGATGTCGCACGGTTGCGCTTGCCAGATTGCATTCTGTGCCTCGCCGCTTTCAAAACCCTGGTCAGACATGTGGCAAACTTTGCCGGTCCTAGGGTTTATTCGGCCATCGAGGCCGCGGCGGTTCACAGTTTCTCTCGGGTAATCAGTTTCTGTGCTGGAATCAGCGGATCAGTCGGTCCAGGTCGACGATGCGGTGAGCGGTAATCATCGGCGCGTTCAAGGATGCGGCAGTGCCCTTCTGCCCATAAACACCCACCTTCTTCCGCTCATACAAATGCAGATTAACTCCCGGTGCTGGCGTGACATACTGAATCACTTGCCCTTGATCATCCATGAGTGCATAAGGTGGCGCAACTCGCTTGGTGCTATGGACCGGTAGCAACCAGCCAGAGCCATCAAAGCGCGGTTCATAGCCAGTGCCCCGTGTGCCGGTGGCCGAGGCTGACGTGCGTCCTGCCGCTGCACTGGCTAGCCGATCGTCACGGCCCGTTGCCGCCGTTCCCGCCACCCCCGCCGTTGCTGACGATCCTGCTGTTCCCGCCGTTCCCGCCACGCCTGTGCCGATTGGTGAATCAGCCCCCGGTCCGGTCGGATTTGTGACCGGTGAGAGAGGTTGTGGAGTCACTCGTGGCGGTGCCGCCACGTTACGCTCAGCAATCTGATACTGCCGCTGTAGCCCAGCAAACTCATCGATCTTGTCCAGCAGCAAACGCGCCTTACCACGGTCAATCGAGGTCGGGCCGCTGTCGATGAGCCGCGCTGTGCGTTCCCGCAGGGTTGTGAAATTCCACGAGCCGACCGGTTTGGCGGCCAGCTGCGAGAGCTGCAGATTCACTGTCTCGTATTCACGCAGAAACTGTTCTGGTGTGAGCATCACGGTGGAGGGAGCAGGGGCGGCGGTTGAACTGGGCATGTTGGGCGAACTGGAGGATCCGGGCAGCGCCGGAAACGGTAATGCTCGATTACCACTGCCACTAAAACCACTGCCACTAAAACCGCCACCGCCACTAAAACCACCGCCGCCACCGCTACTCGCCAGGGCGTTCGGAGTGACGTTGGGAGCAGGATTTGCGGAGCGACTGGGCGTTGAGTTCTTAGCGACCCATTGATCGCTGCGGGCCGAGCGATCGGAGATGAAGCCCACCGGTTGCACCGGCGGTGTAGCGCCGGAATCGGTAGCGGCCGAGTTTGTGGCGGCCGCGTTTGTTACCACTTCGGCCGCGCGCAGCCAGCGCACGTCACCCGCTGGTGGCTGTATTTGAATCCACTGCGACGCTTCACCCGTGCGATCGTCCTGCAGTTCCCGATTCCCCAGGATGGTCACCACTTCCGCGCGTCGCAGCCGAATGCCAGGCTCGTGCCGACTCACCGTCTCCATGCGACTGCCAATCCAAGTTATCGCATCATCGGTGATCACTTCGGCCGTGCGACCGTCGGCGTGCAGACGTACTTTGCTGGCTGGAATCCACGAGAAGCTGCCCGTGGCGGGACGTACCGCCAGCCAGCCTTCCGGTGTCCGCTCGAGCACCTCCAGTTGAGCGCCTTGAGGCAACAGATCGGTGGCATACGCGTTGTCATCCGGGGCGCTGAACAGCAGCGTTTCTTGATTCACGACTCGAACACGCTCGGCTGCCGGCGGCTCCCAGGCCCCCAACTGTCCGGCCAAGAGTAACGAATTCAACAGGATCACCGCCTGCCAAGTAATTCGGTAAACGTGCATCGCCTGGAAAACGCTCGCTGGCCAGCGGAAAAAGGCCAGCCCAGTAGGCAATGTCGTCAGCGCACGAGCGAAGTGATTCGGCATGAGCCAGTTCCTGCGAAAAGCGATGAGATGAGGTCGGGGTCAATACAAAAAAAACACGAATCGCTCAATCCCAATCGGATTTGATTCTCGGCGCAAGCCTTGCCTTGCGGTATCATCCCCAAGTCATCAACAGCCATCTGGGAGATCATCATGCACTTGGACGATCGCGAACTGGACACCACCGTAGCTGCCACTTCCCAGCTCTATCTGGGGCGCAGAAAGTTCTTGCAGGCCACAGCTTTTTCTGCCGCTTGTTTCACAGGACTTGCACCGTCACTCTACACGGTGCCGGGATTGTTCGCGGAGGAGCTGACTCGCACTCCGGCTCAAACGGAAGGCCCGTTCTATCCCGACAAACTGCCGCTCGATACCGACAACGATCTCATCATCGTGAACGATTCGATCACACCGGGAGTGGGAACGATCACGCATTTATCGGGCCGAGTGCTGGACGCTCGCGGCAATCCGCTGCGCAACGTGCTGGTTGAAATCTGGCAATGTGATGCTCGCGGTGCGTATCAGCACACGAAGTCGGGAAACATTGAAAAGCGAGATGGGAATTTCCAGGGCTTTGGCCGATTTCTGACGGGTTCGACGGGCGAGTATTATTTCCGCACGATCAAGCCGGTGCCTTATCCCGGTCGCACTCCGCATATTCACTTTGCCGTGAAAGCGAAGGGGCAGAAGAAATTCACGACGCAGTGCTACATCAAGGGCGAGGCGGCGAACGAGAAGGACGGCATTTGGAAGTCGGTACGAGACGACAAAGCCCGCGATAACATTACCGTTGCGTTTGATCCCCTGCCCAATTCAAAAATTGGTGAGCTGACAGCTCGCTTTGATTTGATCATGGGTTTCACTCCCGAAGCGTAATCGTTCCCGGTGTGCTCACGCCTTCCGCAGACCTCCTATGCTCGCCATTGTCGCACGTCCCGGCTCGATCCAACCAGCGCTCGTCGACATCCCGGAAGTACGGGAGCCAGAGGCGGGCGAGGTGTTATGTCGCACCTTAACGCTGGGAGTTTGTGGTACAGACCGTGAAATCCTGTTGTCGCAGCGTCCTGCTGTGCCAGCGGGCGCGCCGCATTTGGTGCTGGGGCACGAATGCTTGGGGCGGGTCGAGCGCGTGGGCGCGAACGTCCAGAACTTGCAGCCGGGCGATTTAGTCGTTCCCGTCGTGCGTCGTGCTCTGCCGGAGTTTGCCCAGCAGCATCGAGTTGACATGCTGGCGTTCGGCTGTTTTGTCGAGCGCGGGATTTTTCATGCGGATGGCTTTTCCGCCCAGTGGTGGCTCGACGAGCCGCAGCACGTACTGAAAGTCCCACCAGCACTCCGTGAAATCGCTGTGCTGGCGGAACCCCTGGCGGTCTCGGAAAAGGCGGTCAACGAGGCGCTCGTCGTCCAGCAAGCGCGACTCACGCCCAGCACCTGGATCGCTGATCCTCCACGCGTGCTGGTTACTGGGCAGGGACCGATTGCGTTCACCGCACTACTGGCTGCAGTTTCTCGCGGCTGGCCGGTGACGATGGTTGGTCGCGACGATCCGTCCACCTTTCGAGCTGATCTAGCGAGGCAATTCGGAGCCGCCTATCACGCGCTGAGTTCCTCTTGGTCGGCAGCGGAGCATGTGGAACGTGATGGCTATGATTTGATCTTGGAATGTACGGGTAGCGACGAGTTGATGGTGGAGGCTGCCAGGTCATTGGCATCGCGCGGCGTCATGGTCTGGCTCGGTAGCACTCGTCTTCCCGAACCGCGTCGACTGAACGTCGAGCAGTTGATGCGGGATGGCATCCTGCGAAATCATCTGCATCTGGCGACCGTCAATTCTGCGCCTCGAGATTTCGTCGACGCGCTGGCGCATCTCGAGCAGCTAAACCTAACGCATGCCCCGCAACTACGCAGCTTGATCACTGCCGAAGTGGCACCTGCCGAGGCGCTCTGGCATTACGAACATCGCACTGCACAGGGCATCAAAACGATTGTCGATTACACCGGCGTCTAAGAGACTGGCGGAGCTCGATCGCAATCATCATCAAGCGCAACCCTCATCAAGCGCAACCGTCATCAAGCGAAGTAGCGGACTGCGTTTTGGAAGAGCTGCAGACCATCGCCATGTTCGCGCGGTGGCAAGCGGGTCCACTGTGGATGATTCGTGGGATCGAGGTGTCGTTCTGGATGCGGCATCAAACCAAACACTCGACCGGTTTCATCACAGACGCCTGCCACATTGGCCCAGGCCCCATTCGGATTCACGGGGAATGGCCAGCAATCGTCGACAGACTGGGTGGTCTCGGTACCGTAGCGCAGGGCGAGTTGTCCGGCACTGCACAGTCGCGACAACGTTTCACGATCGCGCGTCACAAACTTGCCTTCGGCGTGGGCGATCGGGAGATACATCGATTGAATGCCTTGCAAAAAGACGCACTTGCTGCCATCGACAACGACATCGACCCAGCGATCGAGGTACCGTCCCGATTCACTCCACGTTAACGTGGCTGGTGGGCCGGTCGGTTCATCCGCCAGCAGCACGCCCGACTTGATGAGGATCTGAAAACCGTTGCACACACCGAGAATCAAATGACCTGCCTGCTTGAACTCTTGCAGAGTCGCCGACAGGTGATGTCGAAACTGATTCGCCAGAATGCGGCCAGCGGCAACATCGTCGCCATAACTGAAACCGCCCGGCAAACAGAGCACCTGAAAGCGCTTGGTGAGAGCGGGAGTCTCGAGCAGTTGGTTGATATGAATGCGCTCCGTGACCGCTCCTGCCAGTTCAAAGGCATAAGCAGTTTCCATATCGCAATTGGTTCCGGGCGCACGCAAGATCAGGACACGTGGAGCTGGCATGTTGACCGACAAAGGGCTGAAGGAATGAAACTCAAAACAACAACATCAAGCATTCAAGTAATCGTGTTCAAGTAATCGGCACGACAAGCACGAGCCTTCCCTTACCAGCGAAGCGGCGCTTGCCAACATTCCTTAAGCGCTGGTACTTCATCTTGCAGAATAACCGTCTCACCTGCGGCGGAAGTCTGAGTCACTCGCAGTACTCCCTCCGCTGTCACTCGACCGATCAATCCCCACTGCACACCATGCAGCAAACGCTCGAACTCGGCTGCTCGACTCTCTTCCACTTCGCACAGGAACCGAGTGTTCGATTCGGCGAAGAGCAAGCTGGTTGTCAGTTCGCGAGGCTGTTTGGTGGTGAGGTCATGAGGCACAGTGGATAGATCGATGGTTGCACCCAGGCCACCTGCGAAGGCCATTTCAGCGACTGCGACGGCCAAACCACCTTCGCTTAAGTCGTGGCATGAACGCACGGTTCCGGCTTGAATCGCAGCGTGCAGGTGCGCGAAGAGTTGGCGAGCGGCGGCGGCATCGACTTGCGGCGCCGCGCCACCTTCTAAGCCTTCGACCAGTGCGTAGTGGGAGCCACCGAGTTCCGCGTGTGTCACACCGACTTGATAGAGGCGATTGCCCGCCGCTTTCAAATCCATCGTGACGCATTTACGAACATCGTCCACTTGTCCCAGCGCACTAATGAGCAGCGACGAGGGAATTGCGATCGTCTGTTTTTGGCCATCAACCAAATAGCTGAATTCGTTGTTCAAACTATCCTTGCCGCTGATGAATGGAGTGCCCAGAGCAACGGCCAAGTCATAGCAGGCCAGTGCGGCGCGCACGAGTGAACCGAGTGTTTCCGGACGATCGGTGTAACCCCAGCAGAAGTTATCCAGGATCGCAATGCGCGACGGATCAGCACCCACGGCCACATTATTTCGAATTGCCTCATCAATGGCACTCGCTGCCATGTGATAGGGATCGAGATCGCCGAAGCGCGGATTCATGCCGCAGGAGATGACCAGTCCTCGGCGGGAACCGAGTACGGGCCGCACCACTGCTGCATCGCTGGGACCGTCATTCGCTACGCCCACCAGCGGCTTCACGACACTGCCCGCTTGCACCTCATGATCATATTGCCGAATGACCCACTCTTTGCTGGCCACATTGAGTGAACTCAAGATGTCACGCAGCACATCCCCGGCCGCGCGGGTACCGAAGCCAGCTTGTTGCGTATTACAGCTACGCAGTGGAATCGCGGGCTGCGGCGCATAAACCGCGTCGCGCACGATGGGTGGGCGACCCTCATGCAAAAACTGCATGCTCAAATCGCCCACGATCTGATCGCGATACTTCAGCAGCAAGCGACCGGTCGGCACGAACTGGCCAATGATCGTCGCCTCCACTCCCTCGGATTTGCAGAGCGAATGAAATTCGGTCCACTGCTCGGGAGAGACGGCGAGCACCATGCGCTCTTGAGCTTCCGAAATCCAGATCTCGGTATAGGACAGCCCGTCATACTTGAGCGGCGCTTTGTCCAGCCACACTTCCGCACCAATCTCCTCACCCATCTCACCCACGGCACTGGAAAAGCCACCAGCGCCGCAATCGGTCACCGCATGGAAGAGATTGCGGTCGCGAGCGGCCAGGAGAACGTCGACCACCATCTTCTCGGTAATCGCGTTTCCAATCTGTACCGCTCCACCCGAAATCGACTCGCTTTCGCTGGTGAGTTCTGCCGAGCTGAAGGTGGCACCGTGAATGCCATCGCGACCGGTGCGACCACCGACGGCCACAATCCAATCACCGGTTTGCGGCTGCTTGCTGGATTTGTCGCGCGGGATCAAGCCCACATTGCCGCAGTAGACCAGCGGATTGCCGAGATAGCGGGGGTCAAAGTAAATGGCGCCGTTAACGGTGGGAATTCCCATGCGATTGCCGTAGTCTCGCACGCCGGAGACGACGCCCTTCATCACGCGCCGGGGATGTAGTACGCCGGGTGGAAGTTTGTCAGCGGGAGTTTCGGGTGGAGCGAAGCAAAAGACATCGGTGTTACAAACCGGCTTGGCGCCCATCCCTGTTCCCAGGGGATCGCGAATCACACCGCCCAGTCCCGTATTGGCACCACCATAAGGTTCGATCGCCGATGGGTGGTTGTGCGTTTCCACTTTGAAGACCACGTTGTATTGATCGTCAAAACGGACAATGCCGGCGTTGTCTTTGAACACACTCACGCACCAATCCTGCTCGCCCAGATCACGGCGAATCTGCTGCGTGGCGGCGAAGATGGTTTCCTTCAACATGTTCTCGAAACGTCGTTCACCGCGCTCGTCGCGATAAGCAATGCGACCGGCAAGTGTCTTGTGACTGCAATGCTCGCTCCACGTCTGCGCGACGGTTTCGAGTTCGATGTCGGTCGGATCGCGCCCCAGTTGCTGGAAGTAACGCTGGATCGTCTGCATTTCCACCAGCGTGAGATAAAGCTGGCCAGTTTTGCTTAGTCGTTGCAGACCATCATCATCGAGTGACCGGAGCGGCACCGTTTGCAAGTTGAAAGCATAGGGAGTGCCGACTTGGAGCCGTTCCAACTGTAGCGGTCCGGAAATGACCTGCTCCACCGAATCGTTGGCGAGAATCCGAGTCGAGAGCAGCTTGATCTGCGCGGCGGTAATGCCACTCACCCAATATTTATTCAGCGTTCGTACGGCCGTGACCGTGAACCCAAAATCCGCGATCGCTTGCTGGGCGGTCTGAGCGACAGGGTCCATCACGCCGGGCTTGGGCAGAACATGGATGAGCTGCGGGGAATGCTGGCCCGCTGCGGACGGCGGTGCACTCAGACGTGGATCACCGACGACCGCGGTGATCGTGGTTTCCACAACGGTATCGGCGAGTAGTTCGCGGGCGAGTTGTTCGGCCTGGGCCGCCGTCAAATCGCCTTCAATCAAGTAGCCCCGAGCACTATGAATCTGGAGGCTAGCGCCGAGTCCGAAATCGGCAGCGGCTGCCGCCATACTCTTCCCGGCACGATCGGGTTCTCCCGCTCTCGGGTAAATATCAATTTCCCACAGCATCGCGAATCTTCTTTCCTAGTTCGAGCAACTTAATCAAGGCGGCGGAATCGCCGCGCTGCAAAGCCTGTTGATACTGATCGATAACCGCCGAAAAACTTGCCAGCGACCGCAGTAGCTCCTGACGATTGTCCAGCAAAATCTGTCGCCAGAGTTCGGGATCGCCCGCTGCGATGCGAGTCGTATCACGCCAACCACTGCCGATCAATCGGAGATGTTGGCGGGGCGAGGCAGCGGCCAGGGCCGCGGCCACCAAGTGTGGAGCGTGGCTGATCGAGGCGACGGCGGCATCATGTTCGATCGGCGTCATGCGCACCACGCGACCACCGAGCGCTCGCCACCAGCGTTCCACCTTCCGCACATCAGCCGATAGACTCGTCGCACCGGGTGTCACAATCACCGTCTTGTCGTCAAACAGATCGGCACTGGCATGACGCACTCCCGCCCTTTCGCTCCCCGCCATCGGATGACTGCCGACAAAGCGAGCGACCGAGGCTGACGACCGCGCGGCGGCAGTGCGTGCCGCTGCCGCAGAAGCGGTCGCTGGGGGAGATGTTGAGCGGGTGTTAATGGAAGGGGAGTTTTTTGAGTCGAAAGCGGTGAGCGGATGATCGAGCGCGGCGACAATGCTGGCCTTGGTACTGCCCACGTCCGTGATGATGGTCGACGCGGGACAAGCCGCTTGCACTCGCCGCACATGCTCCACCACTTGATCCACGGGAGTGCAAACGACGACGAGTTGAGCGGAGGCGACGCCGCGTTCCCAATCGGTGGTAGCGACGTCGATCGCTCCTAGCTGTTTAGCGGTTCGCAGCGGTGCGGGACGCCGTCCGATGCCAATGATTTGGCGACATAACTGGCGCTTTTTCAGAGCAAGGCCGATCGAGCCGCCGATGAGCCCCACGCCCACAATTGCGATCGTATCCCACGTCGGCCCTGACGCCATGCCTCGTCCTTCTCTCTCCCCTTGCCGCCCACCGGTGCACACGCTCGTTTCCACAACACTGGGTGGCTTTCTCATGCCCAGCGCCAGCGAGCCCGGATTGTAACAAGATGGCGACTCGATGACACCCTACGAGCCGGTCAGAAATTCAGCGTGGCCGCTGCCGCCGACACGCCTCCGAACAATAGCGCACCTCGTTCCAAACCTTGGCCCACTTTTTCCGCCAGAGGAACGGACGCTGGCAAACGATACAGATTTTGCTCGGCAAATGAGGTTTTTGATGAGCCAAGGCCAGTTCCTACGGTAACTCACGTTCCTGCTATCACTCACGGGCTGTTGTCGGCATCGAGCAAATACAAGTCATAACGCCCCGCTCGTTCAGAGACATAAACCAGATGGCGTGAGTCGGGGTGCCAGCAGGCATAGTCATCGCGTTCGGGGTGCTGGGTGAGTCGTCGCAGGTTCGAGCCGTCAGCGGCCATCACATAGATCTCATAGTTGCCATCTCGACCACTGGTGAACACGATGCGTTTACCATCCGGAGAAAAACGGGGGCGAATATCCTGACGCGGATGATCGGTGAGTCGCTGGGGGGCGGTGCCGTCCGGCTGCGCCACATAAATCTCGTAGTTGCCATGGCGAGTGGAAGCGAAGGCGAGCTGTTTGCCATCGGGACTGAACGTGGGCCAGTTGGCATGTCCGGGTCCATCAATGATCGTCCGCTTATCTCCGCCTTCGCGATTGACCGCCATGATCGCTTGGCGATCGCGATCGGCAAAACTGTAGTAGACCTGTTTGCCGTCCGGGGTGAAGGTTGGACTGCGGAACCCGCAGAAGCCACCCTCCGGCGGCAATTCAATTTCCTTCCCGCGCGGAAAGGGACGCATCACCAGCGCCATACTGAGATTCCCTCGGCTCTGTACCGTGGCCAACCACGTTCCATCGCGCGAAAAGGCTGGCTCGAATTCGTTCTTCGACCATTCGGGGTTGAGCGGATGGATCGCGCCATCTGCCAGACTGAGCCGCATCGCACGCATGAGCTGCGGAGTTTCCTGCACTACGTAAACCAGCTCTTGACCAGTCGCGTCCAGGAAAGTGGGCGAATCCTTCAACCGCCCGTCGGTGGTGAGCTGCCGGATTTCGGCGGACGCCTCGCCAGCGCACCCTAACATCAACAGCCAGACGGATAGCCACACCACCAGCCAGCCGTTAACCCTGCTTTTTGACCAGCGCCGTAGAGGCATTGTTCGGCCCTAACCAATCAGTTCGTGAATGACCGAGCCGCCATCGAGCACCTGCAGTTCGGCTCGCGCTTGGGTATCGAGCCCGGCGAGTTCAGCGATCGTCGTGCCCACCATGAGCGGTGTGATCGGAGTGGTAATGGGATCCTCACCGTTGCGATCACTTGCACCGATCACTCGACCCGGCTCAATACCCGCTCCCGCCCAAATCGAGGAATAACAGCGTTGCCAGTGATCGCGCGACGCCCGCTTATTGATCTTGGGCGTGCGACCAAACTCGCCGATCGCCACGACCAGTGTGGAGTCGAGCAACCGTCGCTCGGCGAGATCGTTGAGCAGTGCCGTAAACGCTCGATCAAAGATGGGGCAAAGCCGATCGGGTAAGAGATCAAAATTAAAAATATGAGTGTCCCAGCCGAAATCGGTGTTCGGTGTGACCGCCTCGACATATTCACTCCAGTTCACATGAATATAAGGCACCTCGGCTTCCACTAACCGTCGAGCAAGCAGACAGCTTTGGCCGAACGAGGTCTGCCCATACGACTCGCGCACCTGAGCGCTCTCGCTGGTCAGGTCGAGTGCCTGGCGGGCTTCGGCACGAGTGAGCAACTGATAGGCTTGCAACTGGCGTTGCCGCCAGTTGTTCTTGTCGGCGTCGAGAGAGCGGCGCGTTTGATCGAGTGTTTCGAGTAACTGCCAGCGATCATGAAGGCGACTGGGCACGAGTCCATCGAGTAGTTTGAGCGATGGAATCTCCACTTGCCCCATTTCATCACAACCGAGCAAGAAGGGATTGTAGACACTTCCCAGTGGTCCACCGCCACACCCTTCCACTTTGCGGACCACATCCCGTGGCAGTCCGCGACCAATCATCGCATACGGAGGCAGTGTGCCCTTCGTGCCTCTATGCCGAGCGACGATGGAGCCAAAATTGGCTTTCGCTGTCGGTTTCTCATCGAACCCAGTGAGCCCCCACGTACCGGCATCGGGATGTCCGCCCGAGAAGGTGACATGCGACCGAACCACCGTAAACAAGTCGCTGCGATTGGCCAGCTTGGGAAGGAGCTCGGTGAATTGCAGTCCGGGTGTGCGAGTGGCGATGGTGGCAAACGGGCCGCGCACGTCGCCGACTGCGTCTGGCTTGGGATCGATCGTGTCGATGTGACTCGGGGCCCCCCACAGCCAGACAAAGATCGTCGATTTTGCTCGGCCCCGGAGCGGCGAACTGGCTCGCGCCACTCCAGGTGCCAAAACATTCGCTCCCGCCAGCCCGGCCGTTACGGCTGGCAACACGAATGGTAGCGCCGTGCCCGCTCGCAAAAATGCACGGCGACTCACTCCACTACAGGACTGAGCGTCAAAGCTGCCGATGTTAAGCATGGCCGGGTTTCATGGGGACAGGGATGACGAAGTGCGATACTTGGCATCATCCCCTATTTTCTGTGCCGAGAAAACCGGTGATTAGGAGACGGACTAGCGGCGCCTGCGATACATGATCGCTCCCAGGCCCAACCCCATTCCGGTCAAGATCAACCAAGAACTAGGCTCCGGTACGATCTGCCCGGCAATTTTGATGGCATCCAGATCTACCTGAACCGCGCTGCCTGCCGTGTCACGAGCAAAGTAGTACTTGAAGGTGATCGTAGCCCCGGCCGTTAACGCCTCGTACAAGCTGGTTTCCACTTTCGAGTACGACGTGCTGGTTTTGGATACATCAACAATCTCAATATCCCCTTCACTTCTTCCCCCAGCATTTGGTCCGCGGGTGATCTCGAAATCGACTTTGATCCAGCGTTTGGTGGTCCCCGATGAGTTAGCGTACTTAAACTCGAATCCTTCCACATGAAGCGAAACCGGACCGGTGTAGGTGAACGATAAGCTCAGGCCCTTCGTCAGATCGAAACCGACGTTGCTGAACGAACCCGTCCGCCAACGAGTGCTGGTTGTCCCCGTGGGAGTCAGCGATCCGGCATTGAAGGTTCCGATGGCGGTTAATCCTGCCGGGCTGCCCTCAAATCCAGGCTGCACCACACCCGTCGACACACCACCGTCGAAGTCCCAAGACACCACGACAGCGGCCGTTGCCTGCTGCGAGATCGCTAGCCATAGCGCGGCGACCAACAACCATGCAAATCTTCGTATCAAGGCATGCTCCAGCAAACGATCGGGGTGAAAGCGAGTCAAGTAAACCCTCTAACGAGTGGGTAAGACTACCCGGCGGTGCTGTGCAAATGCAATAGTAGTTCTTGATTTGTGGAAAAAATAGATTCCTCCGTTTTAGCGGTATGGGCGTAAGCCCTCCGGCCGCATTCCGAGACGCTCGGCGCTGGGAGAAAGGTCGAGAGCTCCGAGGCCGGACGGCTAACGCCGTGCCGCTACTTTTTTCGCCGTGCCGCTAACTTTTTTAGCGGTATGGGCGTAAGCCCTCCGGCAGCGTTCCGAGACG
>JBJSXJ010000263.1:0-14094 GCA_046086325.1 Planctomycetota bacterium
CAGAAACGAAGTGGAGCGGGATTAAGCGGGCGAGTTTGCACAGCCATGAACTGTGTCAACGGGAGATCAAGGCGTTGGACAATCATGGGTTTATGATTACCAATTTCGTTAATGAAGAGCCGATCATTCTCGATGAAGGCCAAGAACCGGCCGTCGGGCGATATGGTCATGGAGTGCTTTTCGGCCCCACCGATCCGCTGCATATTCTCGGGTTCTCCTGTTGAGGGAGTACCCCGTGTCTCCGTGCGCAGCGCAAGCGCAGGGGCTCCGCGCGAAATAGAAAGCCCGGTCATTGACACTGGCGCGCGCCGAGCTTTAGGATCACTCGGGAAAGAGACGACACCAGGTGCATGTCGAATGGGGAATCGATGAAGAAAAAGACGGCGGGGGCGGTGGGGGAACAGGTGGAGATTAGCGGCGTGCGCTTGACGCTTAGCTCACCGCATCAGTTGGATGGCGAGTGGATTGGTCAGCCGGAGGTGTTGAAACAGCTGCTGGCCTGCTGGTTGGTGGTGGACGAGCGAGATTTGCCGCTCACACCGCGACTGAGTGGTCCGCCGGGGATTGGCAAGACGGCGCTGGGGATGGCGGCGGCTCGGGTTCGCCAGCAGGATCTCTACATATATCAATGCACCGCAGACACTCGGCCCGAGGATCTCTTGGTGACGCCGGTCTTAGCGGAGAGCGGCAAGATTGCGTATCACGCTTCGCCGCTGGTGACGGCGATGCTGCGTGGGGGAGTCTGCATCCTGGATGAAGGCAACCGCATGAATGAGAAGTCGTGGGCGAGTCTGGCGCCGCTGCTGGATCAGCGGCGTTACGTGGAGTCGATTGTGGCGGGCATTTCCATTCCCGCTCATCGCGACTTTCGGGCCTGCGTCACGATGAATCAAGATGATTCGACCTATGAGATACCGGATTACATTTTGAGTCGTTTGCAGCCGACGCTGACGATTGGCTTTCCCAATCGGCAGGATGAACTGGCGATTCTGAAGTATCACTTGCCGTTCGCGGCGGCGGAGATGCTGGCGATCACGGTGGACTTCCTGCAGCATGCGCATGAGTTGAAGCTGGATTATTCGGTGCGAGACGGCATCAATTTGCTGCGTTTTGCCATCAAGCGACTAGCGCAGGATCCGCAGCATCCGGTGGGGCAGGATGTGGCCTGGCGCGAGGCGTTGATGGCCTGTCTGGGCGACGATGTCCTGGATCTGCAAGCACTCGCTGATCGTCGCCGCCGCACGCTAGGCAGCGACACCGTCCCACTGGGGTTGGGCGACTTCTTTTTCGATTCCGACGATCCGCTCCACCCCGATCGCCAAGCCGATGATGACGACGACGATGACGACGACGACACTTTGAACGAAGAACTTAGCGACTCGCTGGGTGACTTTGATGACGACGATCTGGAGGACCTGGACGATCTGAGTGACGAGGATGACGACTCGAACGATCCGCAGAATCCGCGGCGGCGTTAGACGTCACGAGCGCAGTTCCGCAGCGTCTGTGATATACTCCGGAGCGTGGCGCTGGGATTGGGGATCGAGTAACGCGAGGCTGGCAGCAATGTATTTCCGCTTGGCACGACGGATGCTGATGGAAACCGATAAACGGTTGCTCTGGAAGCTCGTTTGGAACATGGGCTGGAAGGGAATGTGGTCGATCGTGCGCCACAAACGCCGGTTGAAGCGGGGCGAGTTCTTTCCTCCCTTTCTGTATTTATCCGTGATCAATTCTTGCAATCTGCGCTGTCAAGGCTGCTGGGTTGATGTCGCGGCGAAGCAGTCTCGGATTGAAGTCGACGCACTCGATCGACTCATCACCGAAGCCAAGCAGATGGGGAATTCTTTTTTCGGAATACTGGGTGGTGAACCGTTCATGCACGGCGAACTGCTCGACATCTTCCGGCGTCATCCCGACTGCTATTTTCAAGTGTTCACGAACGGGCATTTCATTACCGACGAGATTGCTCGGGAACTGCGCCGGCTGGGCAATGTCACGCCGCTGGTGAGTGTCGAGGGGAATGAGATTGTGAGTGACGAGCGGCGGGGGCGGTCGGAAGTCTACAGCCAAACGCTGGCGGGTCTGCAAAACCTGCTCAAGCACAAAGTCATGACGGGTGTCTGCACGAGTCTCTGCCAAACCAATTTCGATCTGCTCAGCGAAGCTTGGGTCGACCGATTGATTGAAATGGGAGTGCTTTACTGCTGGTTTCATATCTATCGAGCGGTGGGGCCTGAGTCGACTCCAGCACTCTGCCTGACACCGCAGCAGCAGCGTCAAGCGCGGCAATTCGTGGTTGAGATGCGGGCTAAGAAGCCGATCATCATCATCGATGCCTATTACGATGGCGAGGGGCAGGCACTCTGTCCCGCCGCCACCGGTTTCACTCATCACGTTGGCCCGTGGGGTGACATCGAGCCCTGTCCGGTCATCCAGTTTGCGACGGAATCGATTTATGATCGCCAAGCAGATGGTGGCTACCGGCCGCTGAAAGAGACGTTTCAGCAATCGGAGTTCCTACGAGATTTTCGCGATACGGCCGCTCAGTCGACGCGTGGCTGCATCATCTTGGAACGTCCCGATCTGCTGCAGGAGCTCGTCGAGCGTCATGGAGCGCGGGACACGACGGCGCGTAAATCAGCGCTGGTGGAATTGAAGATGATGGAGACTCGTCCATCTCAATTCGATCCTGCCAACGAGATTCCCGAGAAGAGCTGGGCGTATCGTTTGGCGAAGCGGCTATTCTTCAACGACTATGGCGCGTACACCAAGAAGTTCCGCCTGGAGAACTGGCGCGACACGCGCCGTGGCGCCACACCCGACTCGACCAAACGCGAAACGACGACGGTGTGAGGACAGCGGTGTGAGGCGATTTTTTTTAGCGGTCAGGGCGTGAGCCCTCCGGCAGCGTTCCGAGACGCTCGGCGCTCGGAGAACGGTCGAGAGCTCCGAGGCCGGACGAGAGCTCCGAGGCCGGACGGCTTACGCCGTGCCGCTACATCTTACCCACCACGCACCACCCGCCACCCACCACCCGCCACCCGCCACCCATTCACCGCTTGGACTGCACCCGTTCCACGGCCAGCAGTAGGGCGAACGCGCCTCCGCGGGGGTCTTTTCCCAGCAGCGCTTCGCGATCGTAGTACGCGCGCAGATTGGGCTGCTTGCCGGTCCCCGTGCAGACGTCGAGCAGCTGACCGTCGGTGGCCATGCGCAGGCGCGCGGCGTGCCACGCCAGGTCGGCCGCTTGCTCATAGCACTCGCCCTCCAGCCAGCCTTGTCGCCGAGCGTGCGCCAGCGACCAGCCGATCATGCAGGTGCTCGACAGCTCCCGAAAACTCTCCGCGCGATCAATCACTTGATGCCACATGCCATCGGCATCTTGGTGCCCGAGCAGTGCTGTGAAGTGCTGCTGTGCCATCGTCACCAGTGCCGCTCGACGCTCATCTCCTGCTGGAAACAGATCGATGCACAACGTCAGGCCGAGGGCGGGGAAGCCGTTGCCGCGTCCCCAAGCGGTTTCATCCAGTGGCGAGTGCCGATAGAGTCCATCGGGGCGCAGCACAAGCTGCCGCATGGCGCGCAGGTGAGCGACGCAGGCATCATAGTAGCGATCAGCGGCCGGTTGATCTCCCCGCGCGGCTGCCAGTTGACCGGCCGCCGCTAAAATCGGGCCTCCCATGTAGAGCGCGTCACTCATCTCGTTGTGGAACGGCATCAGTTCGCGCCGCTTACCGTTCGGTTCAAACATCTGATTGGCCGCCACTTCGACTAGCTGCTGGTACTGCGGCCGCGCTGCGGGCGTGCCGGCCGTGGCAAGCAGATGAAAGAGTAAATGACCCGCTTGACCACTACCCGACTGCGGCGTCGTCGGCTGCTCGCCCGCCAAGTACGGCTGCAAAAGCCGTTCGGCGTCCGCCATAGCCTGTCGCTCACCGGTAAGCTGGTCCAGCTGAATGCGGCCGATCAGGGCGGTCGTCGGAATATATTCCAGTCGCGGTAAATCATGACCATAAACCGTCGCCAACTGACGAGCGACTTCGAGCGGTGAACGCTGCTGGCGGCGCTGCAGTTCACGACGCGCGGCGGAGGGCTTGTTCAGTTGCAGCCGGCGCGCGACGCGGAGAGTCGTGGCGAGCCAGTCGCGATGTTCGGGGTGATCGGGCCCCGGCACCTGTACTTGTAGCGCGGTGATCGTCCCGACACCGCCAGCGGCGGCACGCCCCAGCGCCGCCGCCAACTCGGTCGGCGCCAGCTCCCGGGGCTCGACGATTTTCAGTTTGTCGCCCGCGCGCACGTCCAGCACCAGATCGGGCGCACGCTGGCCCAAGTAGCGCCACAAATACTGTGCTTCCACGAGCGTTGTGTGCTGGTAGGCGGGACCAGCGGGCGGAAAGGTAAGCGGTGGTAGGTTGACAAGAGATGAATTGTCAAGCGATGGAGTGGCAGGAGATGAGTTGGCCGGTGCAGCAGCGGGAAAGACTGCCGGAATAGCAGCCAGGCGCCAGCCGCGATAGGTTGCCGCGATGGAATCAGCATCGGCATCGGGGGGCGCGGCTGTCGCTCCCGAGGCACTCGGGCGACTGACTTTCCCCCACGATTCGCAGGCGGTCTGGACGGCGCGGGTGGAGTCTGTTTTTCGATCGAGTCCGCCGACGAGCAGCACGCGAATTTCCGGGCCGCTGGGATCGTGAGTAAGTGCGGGTTCTTCCCAGGCGACCAGCGGTGTACCAGCGCGCGTCACCCCCCAGCGGAATTCGCGCCAGGCCTCATGGATGCGCGGCAGATTGAATCCCGGAGCGGTTTTCGCCTCGACAGGTTCCGCGGCCAGCGTGTTTCCCGCCGCCCCGTGCAGCAGCAGTACTGCTACGATCCAGCCCCCGAGACGCCAGGGATTCGTTCCTATCTTTCCCATTTCTCCCATTCCTCCTGGTTCTATGCGAATTGCTTCGTGGGGCGGCACCGTCCGACGGCACCTGCGCGTGAAACATTCCAGAGAACCGGAAAAATCCGCAAGTTCGGCACACTTTAACACGATAAATGGGAGTAACAACCATTGGGACCATTTAGGAATCAGGAAGCATTCGCATGTCTCACAAGTTTTCACTCGCCGCCCTCGGCCTGCTGGTGGCTATGTTGAGTTTGACGAGCACCGGCTGTGTCGGGATTGCTCACGGGCCACAGTTGGGAGTTTTTTCGATTCCGATTCCGATCAGTCCTTATTTTCAGGACAAGAAGGAAGACGAATTCTGGATCAAGGAACGTTACTCGCGCGTGCCGATTCTGGGACCACTTACGGCGGGCGGTCCGACGATCGCGTTGGATCCACCGAGCGACGACGAAGTGATGCGGGCCTTCGAGAAGGCTCGACCGATCGAAGGTGGTTTGCCGCTGCTGCATGAAGTGCAGCGCAACAATGTGCGGATTGTGAAAGAGAAGATTGCAGACTACGTCGATCCGCCGCGTTTCTATCCGCTTATCGGACCCGCACAACTCCACCACGCTCACTACAAATGCACAATTTACTACTCGCAAGTCACTCGAGTTGGTTGGCCGGTGCCGCACACGCTGCGAGATGAAGATGCGGCGGAAGTGGTGTACATTGACCACAACCACTTACACATGGTCGGCAACACCGATCCCGGAGTGGGCTCGCCATACTAAACCGACTGGTTTTCCGATGGTTGTAGCTAACGCCGGTTCGCAAGAGCCGGCGTTGCTCATTGGTAGATCCAGAAACTTCCTGAAAGGTCCCCGCGCATGCGTCACGCTCCCATTGATCCGCAAACCTTTGTCGCTCACCGCAATCGCCTGCAGCGTCTCTTGCCACCTCATTCGCTGGCGATTGTCCATGCGAACGATGTGTTGCCGACCAATGCCGACGGCTCTCTGCCGATCCATCCCAATGCCGACCTCTTTTACTTGACGGGTGTGGAGCAGGAGGAATCGATTCTGCTGTTGTTTCCCGATGCGGCGGATGAAACGTTACGAGAAGTGCTGGTACTGCGTGAACCGAACGAGCACTTGAAAATCTGGGAAGGGCACAAGTTATCGCAAGCGGAGGCGACGGCGTTGTCGGGGATCAAAACCGTGCGCTGGCTGTCGCAGTTGCCCGGACTGCTCCACATGCTGATGTGCGAAGCGGAGCATGTATTTTTGAATTCGAACGAGCACAAACGTGCGGTCGTCGAAGTGGAAACTCGAGATGCACGTTTTATTCGCAGTTTGCAGGCACGCTATCCGTTGCACCAGTATCATCGCTTGGCGCGACTGATGCATGCGCTGCGCGTCACGAAGAGTCCGACGGAAATCGAACTGCTGAAACAAGCGATTGCCATCACGGATGCAGGGTTTCGCCGAGTGCTCAAGTTCACTCAGCCCGGCGTGTACGAGCACGAGGTGGAGGCTGAACTGGCGCACGAGTTCATTCGTAGTCGCGGCAAGTTTGCTTATCCGCCGATTATTGCGAGCGGCGGAAATGCATGCACCTTGCACTACAACTCGAACGACCAGGTTTGTCGCGATGGCGATCTGTTGCTGCTCGACGTCGCCTCGTCCTATGCCAATTACAACGCCGATCTCACGCGCACGATTCCCGTCAACGGGCATTTCACACCGCGCCAGCGCGACGTTTACAACGCGGTGCTGCGCGTGATGCGCGGTTCAATTGCCGGGGCGACAGTGGGCAAGCTGCATCGCGACTGGCAAAAGGAATCGCAAGCGATGATGAACGAGGAGCTTGTCCAGCTGGGGCTCATCACCGCTGACGAGGTCGCTCGGCAAAATCCCGAGGACCCGGCCTGTCGCAAGTATTTCATGCATGGTCTGGGACATCCGCTGGGGCTGGACGTGCATGATGTCGGTTTCACGACGCAGCCGTTTGCGCCCGGTTGGGTGTTGACGGTCGAGCCGGGCATTTACATTCCGGCGGAAGGTTTTGGAGTGCGACTGGAGAACGACATTCTGGTGACGGAACATGGTCCGGTCGATTTGATGGCCTCGATCCCGGTCGAAGCCGACGAGATTGAGCATTTGATGCGGCGGTGATCGATCGCTCGGGACGGTTCCAGCGGCGTCGATGAGCGGTGGTTCTGGGACCCGTTTGCCGCCCTATGCTCACCGGCAGTCTCGGTTTACCATAGACGGCTATGGCAAACTCAAAATCGAAAAAGACCAATTCGGTGGACCACGCTCGAATCGAACGCGCGGTCCGTGAAATTCTGCTCGCCGTTGGCGAGGACCCAGACCGCGAGGGGCTGCTCGACACGCCCGCTCGCGTGGCGCGGATGTATGCCGAACTGCTAGGGGGGTTGCGCGAAGATCCGGTCGTTCATCTGCGGCGCGTTTTCGAGGCGCGATATGACGAGATCGTGCTGGTTCGCGACATCTCGTTCAATAGCATGTGTGAGCATCACTTGTTGCCGTTCTTTGGAGTGGCTCATATCGGCTATGTGCCCAAGGGTAAGGTGCTGGGGCTCAGTAAGCTCGCCCGAGTGGTCGAAGTGATCGCTCGTCGCCCGCAACTGCAAGAACGCATGACCGAGGAAATTGCCAACTTGATGATGAACGAGTTGGATGCCAAGGGAGTGGCGGTGGTGGTGGAAGGCGAACATACCTGCATGACGATCCGCGGAGTTCGTAAGCCGGGCAGCCGCTGTGTGACGTCCGCCATGAAGGGGCTCTTCCGCGAAAACCTCTCCACGCGGGCCGAGGTGATGCAGTTGATCTACGGGAACAAGAGCTAACGGAAAACCGGCGACCAGTCGGTGATTGTCGTTTGGGGTTCGGGGTTCGGGGTTCGGGGTTCGGGATTCGGGGTTGGGGTTGTTGTTCTTGGGCGAGCGCGGTGAGTGAGGCGAAGACGTGTTTGACCTGTGGCGACTACTCATCCAGTTCGTCTTTCGTGTGACCTGGGGATTGGCGCTGGCGCTGGGCGTCACTTCCTCGCGACAGGTCACCAGCGGTTACTTTCAAAAGCATCTCTGGGTCCTCATGGGGCTCAACACGCTCGCCTCCCTCGCCATCTACTCGCAGCGCACCAGGCTCTCGCGCGACGGCCTTGGTAGTGGGCTGCTGTTGAGCTTGGGGATTGGGCTGGCGGTGGCGTCTTATGTGGGTTCGGTCTGCTGGTTGGCGGAACGAGCGCGAGCGGGGCGCTGGTCCCTGGCCGTGATCTCGCTGGTCGCGCTTGGTGCCTCCTATGCGGTTGTTCCCTGGTCGGCGCTGCTCGCGCCGAGCGGCACTGAGGGCAGGGCGGCGAGCGTGAATGCGAGCGGCGCTGCGAGTAACGCTGAAGGCGGCGTGGAGCGTGCGAGTGACTGGGTGGTGCGCTGTCTGACGGTGAGTGATTTGGTAACGAGCGGTTTGTTTCTGGGGCTGATTCTGGCGGCGATGTTCCTTGGACACTGGTATCTCAACACCCCCACCATGCAGCTCGCACCGCTACGCAAACTGGTTGTGCTGCTGGCCGTTTCGATCGTGCTGCGAGGGATCGTAAGTGCCGTGGGGGTGTGGCTGCGGAGCCGTTATGCGGCCGAATTACCGACCGAGTTTTGGATTTTCTTATCGCTGCGCTGGCTGGCCGGTTTAGTCGGCACTCTGGCGATTGCCCTGCTCACGTGGCAAACTTTAAAAATCCCTAACACACAAAGTGCGACGGGATTGTTGTACGCTGGTGTCGTGCTGGCCTTTATTGGCGAGCTTACTTCGCAGTTGATGTCGGCGGGGCAGTGGTGTCCGGTATAAAAGGTAAGCGGTGGAACTAATGTCTGCGATGAACGTCACGTTTGCCTGTCCCTCCTGCGATCAAACAACACGCAGCGAGCTCCTGGTGTCCCCCGGTCAGCTGCTCACCTGTCGGCACTGTGGCCAGCAAATTGCGGTTCCCGCAGGGGCGGTGAGCGACCGTCAGGTAACTCGCTGCGTCGTTTGTCCGAGCACCGAGTTATATGTGCGCAAGGATTTCTCGCAGCGCTGGGGCGTGCTCATCGTGATTGCAGGTTTTATCGCCAGTTCGATCGCCTGGTATTCGTATCACATTGTTTGGACCTACGCGATTTTGTTTGCCACGGCGCTGCTGGACGTGATCCTCTACCTGTTCATGGGGAACATGCTGCAGTGTTATCGTTGTCAGGCTCAGTATCGAGGAGTGGTGGGGATGGATGAGCATCAGCCGTTCCATTTGGAGACGCACGAAAAGCATCGACAGCAAACCGCGCGGCTGGCGACGTCGAGTTCCGATCCCGTCGCTCGTGAATCGTCGTGATAGCGGCCGTCGTCACCCGCACTGGGCGTGGTCGCTCAATCCCTTCAGCAGCCAAAGGCATATGAAATTCATCGATGGATGCGGAGCGTGAACGAATACAGGCGGATCTGCGTGGGATCTTGCAAGGCGAAGTGCTTTGCGACGACGTCCATCTGCAGCTCTACGCGACCGACGCGAGCCTGTATCAGGTGCGACCGCTGGGAATTGTGCGGCCGCAGCATACGGCTGACGTGGTCGCCTGTGTGAAGTATGCGGCGGAGCGTCGCCTTCCGCTGCACGCGCGTGGGGCAGGAACGGGCCTGGCGGGTGAGTCCCTGGGTCCGGGGCTGATTCTCGATTTCGCTCATTCGATGCGACAAATACTCGACGTCCAAGGCGATACGGTGCGCATCCAACCGGGAGTCGTGCACGCGCGACTGAATCGCTTTCTCGCCCCGCTGGGACGCTGCTTTGGACCCGATCCCGCCCTTTCTCTGGTGACCACGATGGGCAGCGTCCTGGCACTGGACGCCGCCGGCAGTCACTGGCTGCGCTATGGTTCCGCGCGCAGCAAAGTGGTGAGCATGCAGGTGGTGCTGGCGGACGGCACGCTGCTCGAAGCACGTCGCTGTCCGGTGAGTGATTCCGGTCAGGAAGCGGGATACCAGGTGGTCGGTGTCAGCGGTCCCGGAGCCGATTCGATGGGCGCGCCGGGCGGGCTGTTATCGGCCTTCGGAACGACGGGCAGCGGGGCCGGTGGACTGGCCGCTGCCGGCTTATCTGGCGTACCCGGTTCACCTGGCGGTGCTGGAAGTTCTGCTGGCACGGCTGCAGCGAGCGGCGGGAGCAACTTGGCTACCGATCTTCCACGACGACTTGCCGAGCTCTTGCGTCGCGAGGCACCGGTCATCGCCGCGCATCAGCCGCGCAGCCTCGTGAATCGTTCGGGCTATCATCTCCAGGATGTACTCGAAGATGGTCAACTCGATTTAGCGCGCCTGCTGGTGGGGTCAGAGGGCACGTTGGCCTTGATTACCGAGGCGACGGTGAAGACGGATCCACTGCCCAAGGCGACCGCCGTCGGTCTGCTGTTTTTTGATCGCTTGGAAGCGGCCGCTCGAGCAGCTGCCGAGGCGGTGCGGATGGGCACGAGTGCCTGCGATTTAATGGATCGGCGGCTACTCTCGATCGCCCGCGAAACGGATGCCAGCTACGCGCGGCTGATTCCGCCGTCCGCCGAAGCGATGCTGCTCATTGAAACGATGGGTGATCGCTCGTGGGATGTGCGCGAGCGCCTGCGGGCGGTGATTCAGCGCTTGCACAGTGAATTACGGATGGCGTTTGACTATCGCATCGCCGCCACTGCCGAAGAGCTCGACTGGTACTGGCGACTGACGAATCAAGTGGTCGCACGGTTGTATAGTTTACGGGGTGAGAGTCGTCCGCTGCCGTTCGTCGAGGATTTCGCGGTGCCTCCCGAGACCTTGCCCGATTTCATTACTCGACTGCAAAACGTTTTGAAGAGCCATCAAGTAACTGCCACGTTGTTTGGTCACGCCGGGCATGGCCAGTTACACGTTCGTCCGTTTCTCGACGTCAAGAATGCAGGCGATGTCCGCCGCATGCGCGAGCTCGCGCAGGAACTGTATCAAGAAGTCATGGCGGTGGGCGGAACGATCAGCGGCGAGCATGGAGATGGATTATCGCGCAGTTGGTTTTTGCCACAGCAGTACGGACCGCTCTACGATGTCTTCCGCGCGGTGAAGAACATCTTCGATCCGCAAAACATTCTCAATCCGGGGAAGGTTGTGGCCGAGTTGCCGCAGCCGGTCACGTCCAATTTGCGTCCCACCGAGACGCTGGTGCGCCTGAATGCCGCGCGCTCAGCCGCAGACCTCGCGGCAGCCGCCAGCGTGGCCGCAACTGCAGCCGATGCTGGCAGTGCGGGGAATGAAGCGAGCGACCTGAGCGGCTTGGCAAGTGAGGCTTCGAGTAATCCTGCCGGTGTGGTGACGACCGGCGGTGCGGGAGGAGCGAGTGGAGGGTTATCAGCCGTAGCGGCAGCGGAAGCAGCCGCTGGAGCCGCGACCGGAGGGCTCGCTGGCGCCGCTCTGTCAGCAGCGCCACTCGTGCAATTGGAGCTGCGCTGGAGTGCCGAGGAGCTGGAGCAAACGGTCAATTCCTGCAATGGCTGTGGCGGTTGTCGCACCCAGGCGCCCGACGCGCGCATGTGTCCCATTTTTCGTTTTCAGCCGCACGAAGAAGCATCACCGCGAGCCAAGGCCAATCTGTTACGTGGCATTTTGTCGGGTGGAATTGGCATCGAGAATCTGGCCGGTGAGGGGCTGAAGGCAGTTGCCGATTTGTGCGTGAATTGCCATCAATGTCGGTTGGAATGTCCGGCCAATGTCGACATTCCGAAGGTGGTACTGGAAACGAAGGCGCAGTATGTGGCGGCGAGCGGACTGCCCTGGTCTGACTGGTTGTTCACTCGACTGGATGCGCTGGCTGCTTGGGGCAGTTGGTTACGGCCGCTGGCGAACTGGTCACTGGGAAATCGCCAGGCACGCTGGGTGCTGGAAAAGTTTTTTGGACTGTCGCGCTTGCGCAAACTGCCGCGATTAGAACGCCGCAGTTTCTTACGCGTGGCGCAGCGTCAACGCTGGACCCGCTCGACACGCCACGAAGGTCGGCGAGTGCTCTACTTTGCCGACACCTTCGCCAACTGGTTTGATACGTCGATTGCCGAGGCAACGGTGCGCGTGCTGAAACACAACGGCGTGGCTGTTTTCGTTCATCCCGATCTCGGACCATCGGGTATGGCAGCAATCACGGCAGGAGATGTGGAGCGTGTCCTGCCACTGGTGCGCGACAACATTAAATTGCTGGCTGAAGCCGTACGGCAGGGATATACGATTGTGACGAGTGAGCCGTCCACGGCACTCTGCCTGACTCGCGAGTATCCGCACTTGGTGGACGACGATGACGCGCGACTGGTCGCGGCCAACACGAGCGAAGTTTGTGCGTACCTGTGGCGGCTGCATGAGAGCGGCAAATTGGAATTAGATTTCGAACCACTGCCGCTCACCGTCGGCTACCATCTGCCCTGTCACACTCGGGCCGTGTCGCAGGATGTCTCCGGGCAAAACCTGCTGCGCTTGATTCCGGGACTGATGGTGCGACATTTAGATCACGGCTGTTCGGGAATGGCCGGTACCTATGGCTTGAAACGCGATCATGTTCGTGGCAGTTTACGTGCCGGTCGCGGTTTGATCCGCGCGCTCCGTGACGATGCGATTATCATTGGTTCAACCGAATGCAGTGCCTGCAAAGTGCAGATGCGGCAAGGCACCACGAAACCGACTGTTCATCCCATTAAGTTGCTGGCTGTCTCATACGGACTCCTGCCCGACTCGGAGCTGACCACGGATCGTCATGAAAGTGATTTGGTGATGTCATGAATCGGCAGGCAGGGAGTGCGGAGCCCAGCGGATCGATCGTCGTTCGTCTCTTTGCGGGTGCCAAGCAGCGAGTGGGAGCGGAACGCGTGACGGTGGAGTTATCGGCGGGCGCGACGGTCGCCGATCTGCGATTGGCCTTAGTGGAAGCACATCCCGCCCTCGCCGATCTGTTACCACGAGCACTGTTTGCGATTGATTGCGAGTATGTCGCGGACCAGCGGCCGCTGACGGGCTTTCCCGAAATCGCTTGCATCCCACCCGTCAGTGGCGGGTAATCTAGCTGGTCTTAGCGACTTCGCGTTATGGCGAGGAACGTCTTTCGGGCTGTAGACTTGACCGAGTTTCCTCGGTCACTACGATACACGGAGATCCTTTAACGCTCGAAACTGTGATTCCACAGGGTCGTTCAATGTTCACGCGTCTCTTACATCGCCGCCGCGGTTCCCGCTTGTTCGTCTCGGACGAGCGGCTGCCTGAGTATTTGCGATGGGGGACGGCAGTTCATAGCCTGGCGATGTTTTTGCTGGCGGCCTGTGGACTGTTTCTGGTACCCCAGCAGCCGTGCCAAGCTGGTTGTCGGGGCTACATTCAATTTCGAGCCCTGCACGGTTCCTCGACCGCCGGCCTGCCGCTGGCCGATCCAGCAGCAGCAAGTTCTCGCGGGACGTCGCAGGTCGCGCGAATTCTCCCGGGTCCTGAAGTGCCGTGTCATGGACCGGAGTGTCACGCTCCACCCGCTCAGCCATCGTGGCCGCTCGCGCCCGTGCCGAGTGGGCTTGGTGCTCCATCTCTCGAAGCGACTCTGTCGCACCCCTCATCGCTCGCCGCTCTCATGCGGGTGAGCGGTATCTTGCCACTGACCAGTGACGGTGTCGCTCGTCAGACGGCGGATCGGCTGGAACGACCGCCGCGGAGCTAGTTCTGGCCTGCTGTGCCAGCGGTTGAGTTGGATCGTCGTCACTACGCTGCTCCGTGATCAAATCGAGCGCGAATGGTGCGCGGCGAAACGATTCGCCGCTTATCCCAGCCCGTTGAGGCGAGTCGACATGCGCTCTGCTACCGACTTGCCAGCCAGCTTCGATCGTGGACGGTTGGTTCCGAAAACTTTTCCTGAGAGTAGTGTGATGAACAGTTCATCAGCAGATCCCAATCGAGCGGCGGATGCTTCGGGGGCAGGCGCTCGGACAACCGCCGAGAGCGCGGGCGATATCGGTTCAGCGGGCCATAATGCTTCAGCCAGTGGAGGCGGTTCAGCCAGCGGGGGACGGCGAGCGAAGCCGCGACCAGCAGTCGGCCCGCGCTTACGCTTGGTACTCTTTGTGGTATTTGGCCTGGTGGCACTCTTGGGTGCCAACTCGCTCTATCTGGCGGGCATCACGTTCGTGG
>JBJSXJ010000264.1:0-6109 GCA_046086325.1 Planctomycetota bacterium
CCAGCTCCTACCTATTCCGCGCCCCAGCCATCCCTCAGGATGCCACGACACTACCGTCATCACCCATCCCGATCCCCGCCACCCGCCACCCGTCACCCGCCACCCGCCACCCGTCACCCACCACTAGCCACCCGCAACTAGCAACTCAAACCGTAATCGCCGCCACCGCTTCCCCGACGTTCGGGAAGATGCGAAAGCGACGATCCAAGCCGCAAATGGTGAGTAGTTCCAGCACATTGCGGCCGACGCCGGTGAGCAGCATTTCGCCACCATTCTTGCGCGCTCGATTGGAAACGACCATCAAAAAACGGATGCCTGCACTGCTCAAATAGGTGCAGCCTTCCATATCCGCGATGACATTCGGTCCCTCAGAGTTCGCTTGAGCGACAATCTGTTCCTCTAGCGTCTCCGCGGACTGAATATCAACCTGCACCGGCAGCTTGACCACGAAAAAATTTTGCTCGCGTTTGGATGAGGCCGCGTTCATCGTACGTTCCTTGATGCTGATCGATCAGTGTAACAGATCCATAATTTGCTCGGCAGTGTCACGTCGCTTCAACCCCTAATCAAAGCGGATCCCGACAATCGAAAAATCATCTTCTAAGGATCCCGGTCCATGCATATCGAGCACCCAGTTCAGTAGTCGATCCAGACAGTCGTCTTGATGGCTCTCGCGGGCCATGAAGTCGGCGAATTCATCATAGCTGAGCATGGAACGGTCGGGACGATAAATTTCATAGCAGCCGTCACTCAAGACAAACAGTCGAGCCTGCGGTGGCACGATCACCGTTTTCGTCGCGTAGTCATTCTCAGGAATCGCACCAATCATCAGTCCGGGAATGTTCAGTCGCTGAGTCTGGTCTGTTTCGCGATCGATAAGTAAAGCGGGCGGATGACCGGCTGTCGCATACGTCAATTGCCGAGTTGGTCGATGATAGACTCCGTACCACAACGTGAAATACATGTCGTTGTGTTGAGTCATCTGAAACAGTTCATTGAGTCGTGCCATGACACTGCTCGGGTCCCGATAATTCGTGTTGGGTAGCGACGGTGTACGTAAAGAATTAATCGCCGCCACGCTTAGCAGTGCCGCGCCAAAACCATGGCCACAGACGTCGAGCAGATAAACAGCAAAATGCTCGTCGTCGATCCAGTGATAACCAAAGGAATCTCCACCCACTTCACCCGATGGTTGATACTTCCAATCGATCGCAAAAGGTTCCGAAGTGCGGGCTGGAAAAATACTGCAGACGTAGTCCGCGGCTTGATTGAGTTCCTTCGTCAAGCGACGCTGAGCGGTTTCAATCGCGCGCAAATGATCACGCTCCACGTCACGCCGTAGCTTGCGATCCAGACTGGCTGACAAACGCGCTCGCAGCAGGGTACCGTTGAGCGGCTTGGGGAGATAATCTTCCGCACCTGCCTGAATACAACGGATCACCCGCTCAAACTCATCCACCCCCGACAGCATGATCACAGGAATATGTCGCAGCTTCGGATCGCTCTTGAGCTGTGTCAGCACCGCCAGTCCATCTGGCTGAGGCATGACGGCGTCGAGCAGCACGACATCGATGCGATGAGAATGGAGCAGCTCAAATGCGGCCTCGCCTCCCGCCGCTGTGTAAACGCTCAGTCCTTGGCGCGCAAGTCGTCGACTGAGTAAGTCTCGATTGATGGCATTGTCATCGACCACCAGCACCACACCGCGCAGCGGCGGCCCCTGGTGAGCCGCACTTTCCAGCGAATCCAACGCGGCCGCCATCTGCGTCGCCGTCTGAGTGGACGACAGCTCGGCCGTCGGGTCGAACGTGGCCTCGCCCGTCTCCGCCAGCCCGTTTGCCGCCAGCCCGTTTGTCGCCAGCCCGTTTGCCGCCAGCCGCGCCGGTAGTCCCACTTGCCCCGCCGTAAACGACTCCGCCAACGGACCGGTGCGCACGAGCAATTCCAGGCGTCGAGCGGCTTGGGTGATGCGCTGCAAATCGCCCAGCGGCTGCGGCCCCTCGACCGTCGCTAATTGTTCCTGCAGCAGCTCACTGTAACCAATGATCTGATGAATGGAATCGCGCAGCTCATAGCGCACCTCGGCCACCGTCTGCGGCATGTGCGCGGCATCTGTATCACTCGAATTTGATCTCGAATCTGATCCTGAATCCGTCCCAGCCATACCCTGGATATCCCCTCACTCCGATCGGCCACCCGTACCAGTCACGCGCCACGCGCCACACGCCACGCGCCACGCTGCGGAACGCTGCGGAACGCTGAGCCCAGGCCGTTACACTGTCACACCGTCAGTCCTTCAGTCCCTCGTACAGCGCCGAGCCGATCCGTACCAAGGTGGCACCTTCGGCAATCGCCAGTTCAAAATCGCCACTCATACCCATCGACAATTCGCGAAATGACAGGCCGGGTGGAGCGACCTGTTGAAGTCGCTCCGCTAACTCGCGGACCGCCGCAAACTCCCGTCGCGCCTGCGTCGCATCACTCTCCAGTCCCGACATCGCCATCAGCCCGACTACTTCGATTCCCGGCAAGCTATTAATCGTCGGCAGCAGCGGCTCCACCTCGCCGGGCGCAAAACCATGTTTTGACGGCTCACCCGAAATGTTGATCTCGAGTAACACGGGTAACTTGGCCACGCCGCGCGCCGCCTCACTGGCCGCCTCACTGGCTGCCTCACGGGCGGCCTCACTGGCCGCCTTACTGGCCGCCTTACTCGCCACGCCACTCGCCCATTCACGAGAGATTTCTTCCAGCAGCGACAGCCGATCACCCGCATGCAGAAAGCTGACTGCCGGTAACGTGCGGCGAACTTTGTTGCGCTGCCAATGCCCAATCAGATGCCAGCGAACGTCCGGCCGATCGATCTGCTGCGCTCGCTCGACTAGTTGCTGAGGGCGGTTTTCACCAAGGTCGTGACAACCCGCTGCCAAGAGCGATTGAATCACCTCCAGCGGCACATACTTGGTCACAGCTACTAACCGGACCGCGTCCGCCGCGCGTCCCGACTGCCGAGCCGCGGCAGCCATTCGTTCCCGCACGTGCCCCAAGTTCGTATCGATGATCGTCTGCAACGAGTTCATCTCATTCGATTTCCACGAGAGCATCACGAGAGCCGTTGCTTTGGAAGCGCGCGGCGAGAAAATCACACATGACGTTTTGTCCCAGTAGCGACCGACTGCCAGGTCGCGACAACGTGCGATAGACCAACCAATGTCGCTGACCAAACTGCACTCGATAACCCACCGCCACATCCGGCGTGATCGGCTGCAGGTTTTCCGCAACCGTCAGCGTCCGCCACGTAAACTCTCGTTTCATCAGCGAGCGATCGACGGTGACCCAAAGCGGTGCGCAGAGCGCGACACCATCACCCGCATGACTCCACTCCATCCGCCCCGCCTCACAGCTCAATCCACCCGCCGCCGGTTGCGCTCGCCACTCGGGCAAGTAGAGCGGCAGGATCAGCGCCAGGGGCTGTTTGGCCGGCCGCGCTGGCGACCGCCCAGTCGACTCGCGTAAGGCCCATTCGCGCGTCTCCGTCGCTGCTGTCCCAGAAACGCTGGTTCCCAGCGGAAGACTCGCCCGGTACTCGATGCGCCCTGGCCGTTCACCAGCCACCGTGTCCGCTAAATAAACACTGCCCGCTCCACGCTCAAACAAGATCTGTCGTTCCAGCTTGAAGCCACTTGTGAGTGGCAACGATAGCTCGAGGTAATCGGACTGCTCGTCCGTCAGCCAGCAGACCTCTTCCCACTCGCCGGCCGGTTCCAACGGTTGTCCGTCGAAACGCACTTCCGCTTGCCACGAACCACTCCAAAGCGTCCGCCGTCGCGAATTCAATTCCAGCTGGACACTCTGAGCGGGAAACGCGAGTGCCAACTGGATTTCATCGTCCGCCTCCCACGACGAACGCATGCTCGCCACTCGTGCCGTTTCCGAATATTCCGTGGGGAGCGCGGCAGAGGACGTAGCGGTATGTTTTTTCGAGCCCGTGCTGACACCGAACGTCAAAGCGGCCAGTTGCCGCGCGTCTTCGCCCGCTAGTTCTACCGCTGCTTCCCACAGCTCTTCATGCAGCGCTAACTGCTGCGCGGTTGGCGGCACGCCGGGTCGCTCCTCGTGATTCGCTGCCTCGACCGTCGCCTGCTCGCCGGTCGCCTGCTCGCCGGTGGCCTGCTCGCCGGTCGCTTTCGCAGCTCCGGTCGCTGCCGCAGCTCCGGTCGCTGCCGCGAAGATCGGGGAGTAATCCCAGCGAGTTAGTCGCATCAATTGCAGGGTGAGGTGCCCGTAGTGCGCTTTAAGATTATCCGTGGGCGGCAACGATACGCTGGTGGACAGTGTCCGCAGTAGTCGCAAAGATCGAGTCCAACTGGCAAACAGCGGGCGAATCTCCGACAGCAGCTCCGCACGCGGCAATCCTTCCCCATCGGTCGACTCCACTAGTCCCGTCGCGATCGTGCGCACGGCTTGCTCTACCCAGTTCTGACAGCGAGCATCGGTCGGCGCCAGCATCGCCAAGTACAACGGCAATTCACCTGATGATAATTGCTGTTCGAGCGTTACCTGTCGAGCGGCTTCTCCATGATCGTGGTCAACGAGTTCCGTGAGGGTTTGCCAGAGGGCATCACGAGTGGCCGCAGCGATGCTCTCACCAAGTAGCGGCCACCAATGACAGCACGCCAGCGCCTCGCCCACCAGCTCCACGTTGACTCGACGCTGTCCCGCCTGCTCCAGCCAGCTTTCCACCACCGCGGCGCCGCCCACCGTAAACTGCTCGCTGAACCGCTGACTGGCAGCAGCCAACGGGATCGCGTCACCCCAGGCTAACGTGGTGACACCTGCCTGTGCTTGGTGAGCAGCCGCTTCCGCAGGTGATAATTCGCGCCGCTTGGACCGCGATGGCCTCGTGGCTTGGTGATGTACCGCTTGATGCTGCGAGACTCGATGCTTATCCACGTGATCCCTGCTCCCTCGGAAAGCCGCCTGGCGCTGGACGGATGTCTTGAAAAGGAATACGGTAATGGAGGTTCGACATCTTACCAAGGTGCCCTGATCAAGGGGCGATCCAGGAGCGTCATGATGAAACTTCTTGCAAACAAGGTCGATACGGTCACTCTGGGGCAAGCCGCTCGACTGCTCTGCCTGTTCGCCAGCTTGGCTGGTTGCTTCCTTGCCGGTCCACTGGCGGCCGACGAGCCGAAATGGAGTGAACTGGCGGGCGAACTACCCGCCGATTTCACTCGACTTGGGAAAAACGTCGATGTCTGGATGAGTCCCAAACGGAAACTGGTTGTCGTGGATGGCAAAGTCTGTTTGCGCGAAGGCCAGCTAGAAATGTTCGCCTGTCCCCGCAAATCGAAGGAACATGAGTCGGTCGTGGCAGTCAACAGCGACGCGAAAACGGTTCACGCCGCACTGCTCGCCATCGGAGCCACCACCGGATCGCCAGTGAAATTCGATCCCCAGTTCACCCCGCCCACCGGCACTAAAGTGGACATCATGCTGCTCTGGAACGATCCCGCCGGAAAACCTCAGCAGCGTCCCGCTCAAGACTGGGTGCGTCACGTGCGCACCAAAAAACAACTCGAGACTTCCTGGGTGTTTGCGGGCAGCGGTTTTTGGACCGATGAGAGCTCGGGACAGCGCCATTACCAAGCCGATGCCGGTGACTTGGTCTGTGTCTCAAATTTCCCCACCGCCACACTCGACCTGCCCGTCGCCAGCAGCCAAGACAATGCCGACCTGCAATTCGAGGCCTTCACAGACCGCATTCCCGCCAAAGGCACGACCGTCCGCTTGGTCTTTCAGCCGCGTATCGTCGCCGCTGCACCACCAGCCACTAAAGAGTCGGCTCCCAGTAAAGAGAACAAGAGCAAGCCTTAGCGGCCAGTCACGGTTTTCTCTTGCGCACCAAGGACGCGGGGGATCCAATGAATCGCGGAGCTTTTTAAGCCCGCGAACAGTTGTTGGCCGACGGCGAGTTCTAGTTCGCTGGCGGCGGAGCGGGTGATGAGTGCGGTGAGTGGGAAACCACAATCCAGTGCCACTCGCATCAGTGGACCTTCGGACTGAATGGCGATGACGCAGGCTGGCAGGTGATTTCGCAAACTGG
>JBJSXJ010000265.1:0-11626 GCA_046086325.1 Planctomycetota bacterium
TCGGGATGCAGAAGCTGAAAAACAATCACTTCCTGTCGTCGGACTCGCAGGAGCTCCAGCAGTTTTAAAAGTGCCTGGCGATCGGCGAAGAGATCGGAGATCAAGATCACCAGGCCGCGTCGATCGAGCAGCGGGGGAAGAGTTGGTAGTAAGCTTGATAAATCCGTATCGCCGCTGGGTTCGATCGCTGCCAATTGCTGCAGAATGGCGGTGCATTGGCGAGCGGCCGCGGCAGGACGGAGAGCAGGTTGCAGCGAACCGCCAAAGGTGGCCAGTCCAACGGCATCTTGTTGTTGGCGGAGCAGATAGGCCAAGCTGGCTGCCAGGTTCGCGGCCTGTTCCCACTTGGTCGGCCCCGCCGTACCGGCATAGGCCATCGAGCGGCTGGCATCGACGAGCAGCAGACAGGAAAGCTGTGTCTGGTCTTCATGCTGCTTGATGAAGAGTCGCTGATTCTTCCAGTAGATCTTCCAGTCTAAGTGTCGCGGATCATCCCCCGGAGCATAAGCACGATGACTCGCAAACTCTACACTCGTCCCCGGAAACGGACTGTCATGTCCGCCCGTCAGAAGCCCCTCGACGACCTGCCGCGCGCGGAGCTGCAGTCGTTTGAGTTTATCGGGTTGTTGGGGTGCAATCGCCATAGTTCAGTAGTGTAACGGTTAGCGACCGGCAGACGTAATGGAGAATGAAATCGAGAAGGAAAACGGGGCGAAGTTCCCGCCTGAAGGGAGGAGGGCGATCGTCGTTCGCCGCAGGAAAATCCCTGCGAGTCCCTAGACTTCGCTAGTAGACTTCGCCATGCTAGCTCCGCATTGAACTGAATTCTTGTCGCACGCTATCGGGCGCGTAGCGGACGCGTAAGAGTTCCTGGAGCTTGCTGGACCATGGGCAGTGGAACCACCAACGTATCGATTTTAATTCAGCAACAAGGCGATCAGTGGACCGGCTGGGTGGAAGATGCGCCGGACCTGCGCGCCACGGCAGATTCGCAGGAAGCGCTGCTGGAGCTGCTACGCGAAAAAATCCAGCGCACAATGGCAGCTTTACCATCGGCAGCTTTACCATCGGCCGCTTTACCATCGGCCGCTATCGACTCCCCCTCGTCGCGTGCTCGGCCGCCCGTGATGGCGCCGTCACCACCAAGTAGCGTGCCTGCGCCGGGCACCGGATTCGCAGCTCCAGCGACCGGCCCGCGTGCGACTCCACCGCGTCCGGCTGAGGAAGCGACGCGCTCGGGCACAGCGCTCACTCCCGAGCAGACTACTGGCCAGCCCCCGTTGGTTCCGCGCCCGTTGGCCCAGCGTCCCACTGCCAACCCGCCACGGAAGGAAACTGCGCTGCCCACCCGGCGCGATCTGAACTCCACCAGCAGCGCTCGGTCCATTCCCTCTCAGTCCCAGCATGCATTCGCGCAAGAAGTGCGTGCCGGGCAAGCCATCTCGCTGGGGCCGCCGACGGCCCGCGACAAGAACGATGTGGCGAAAATCAAATGGAACACGCCACTCGCTCAGGTACAAGTTCGACCGTCGGCTGCCGAGTCACCACCGGGATTACTGACCGACGATGTGGCGCTGAGTCCGACCGGCAAAAAACCATCTTTCCTGCAATGGCTGCTAGGAAAATTCAGCCGCTCCAGCCGTTCCTCGGGTACCGGCCTGCCAGCCATGCGTGATAGTGAGCGCACCGTGCCCCGCCGCCCCAACGCCAACTCGTTATCTCGTCCACCCGCACTCACCGCGCCCGATGCGGTCGCCGTACGGACCGCTCACCTTCGTGAGGAATGATCCGCAGCGCGGGGTTTAAGTGCCTGATTAAGGTCCGGCGGCAACTCATCGCCACGCTGTCGTTCGGGAGTTTCATGGAGCAGGCGATCGATGATGCGATCGGCGGTGATTCCCGATGATTCAGCGTTGTAATTCGTCAGGATGCGGTGTCGCAGGACGGGGTGAGCGACCGCCCGCACATCCTCGATCTCCGCTGTCGTTCGTCCCTGTAAGACGGCACGCGCTTTGGCAGCGAGCAGTAAAAATTGAGCACCGCGCGGTCCCGCACCCCAGCTGATCCATTCCAGCGCAAAGTCGTGAGACTCACCTTCGTACACACGAGTGCCACGGACCAGTCGCAGCGCGTAGTGAACCACATGCGGCGGCACCGGCACTCGGCGCACCAGCTGCTGACAGCGCAGAATCTGCTCCGTATCCAAAATCGCTCGAACTTCGCGTGACGCACCACCCGTGGTCGCTGCCAAAATCTGATATTCCTCGTCGTACGACGGATACTTCACGAAGACCTTGAACATGAAGCGATCTTGCTGTGCTTCGGGGAGTGGATATGTGCCTTCTTGTTCGATGGGATTCTGAGTGGCGAGCACGAAAAACGGATGTGGCAAGGCATGTCGCTGCCCACCCACGGTTACCTGCTGTTCCTGCATCGCTTCCAGGAGAGCAGCCTGGGTCTTGGGCGGTGTGCGGTTGATTTCATCCGCCAACACAACACTCGCAAAGATCGGCCCGCGCAGAAAATTAAACGACAGCTTGCCGGTGACTTTATCGTCGCGAATGACTTCCGTGCCCGTTATGTCAGCAGGCATCAAATCGGGCGTGAATTGAATGCGGCTGAACGGCAGACTCAAACAGCGCGCCAGCGTACTCACCATCAACGTCTTCGCCAGCCCTGGGACGCCTTCCAGTAAGCAATGTCCCTGGGCGAAGATGGCGATGAGCAGCTGTTCTAAGACTTCATCCTGGCCAATCACCACGCGCGCCAGTTCCGCCCGCAACTCGTCATACCGACGTCGCAATTCATCCAGCGCCGTCAAATCCGCATCCGCCCAGTCGTTTGCCATACTTCACTCGCCCGTCTCAAGTTACTGATCGCCTGCAACGCACTATTCGCTCGCCCTGCTCTCCAGAGGATCGCCCCGTTCTCCAGGCAATCGCCTCTGGTCAACGGTGGAATTCTACGGTAGCGGCTGCAGAGCTACCAGCGCCAAGGCGGTGGCCAGCAGCGGATCATCTTCGCGCATGCGTACCGCTCGATTCTGCCACGAACCATCGGCACGCTGGTCGTCCAGAAGCGCGCGTACCCGCCGATCCTCGCGATCTGACCGCTCGGCCACCGACAGCATCGGACCCAGCGCTTGTTCCGCCGCCGCTCGATAAAATCGCAGCGACGTTTCCCATTCAGCCACCGGCTGATCGAACTGCTCTAGCCAGCGAAGGGCGGCGGCGAGCGGCGGATCTGTCGGAGCAAGCCCCAGCGCCTGATAGGCCAGAATGCCATCGCAGGTGGCCGAGTGGTAGGAACGGGGTGACTGGTGAGCGTCATCGTGCCAGCCCGCTTTGTTGTCGCTGGCCGATCGCACCGGGGAAAAAAAGAAACCGCCATCGCCGTCCTGATTCTGACAGCGTGCCAACCACTCCAGCGCCGCCCTCCGCAGCGCCTGCCACGGCTCCGGCCAAGCGGCTGGCCCCACTGCGGGTCGCACCGCTTGCCGCTCGCGAGCAATCGCCTGCAGTGCGTGACGCGCGAGCGAAATATTCGTGCCGGTCGACTGCTCGCGTGCGGTCGTACTTCCCGCCGCATCCCAACCACCTCGATCCGGATCCGTCGCCGCCAGCCCCCGCGCCACACTCCACTGTGATTTCAACAAGTACTCGGCCAGCAAACGTTGTTCGGCCATGGTCCAAAGCGGCCAGTCGGGCTGGACGGTGAGCAGTGCCAGAGACGAGGCATAAACGGGATAGTCAAGTGTACCGTCGGGAGCGGCGAGGCAGCCGCGTTTAGCGATTCCCCGGCGCAGAAAGTTCACGGCGGCGGCGGCGGCTTGGCGGCGCGGAGCGGCGTTGTTGGCCACGCTCGGGACGGTCGCCAGCGCTCGCAGAATCAGCGCAGTCAGAGCGGCACCCGGTCGCAGCGCGCCATACGTCACGCTGTGCCAGCCTCCATCTTCACCTTGCTGCGACCATAAATAATCGGCCGCTCGCTGCCGCGCCAGAATCTCCTCCATCAGCCACCTGCTCGCTCACACTTGGGATATGGGGAGATAACGAAGCGGAGCGGACAACACCAGCAGCGCCGCGGCGGTGCAGAACGTGCGACTGGTGATGCAATGCGCGCCCGACCAACTGCCATCGCCATTTTGTACGGCGATCACTTTATCGCGCACGACCGGATACCAGCGCTGCCAGTCCGCTCCGCCCTTCTGCAACAGCGTCTCCGTGATCAAATGAAACGCCAGAAACTCTTCGCCCCCCGCTTGCGTGAAGGCGGTGCTATCCTCGGTCACCAATTGAATGACATCCTGGAGTGCTCGCCGAGCCGCCGGTTCGCCCTCCCGCCCCAGCGCATAGAGCACTCGGACGCCCGTCGCATTCTTGTAGAGGCCATGCATCCAGCTTCCCGGGGCCCCCAGTCCATTTTGTAGTTGCTGACTAAGGAACCGAGCGGTGGCGTCGGGGGATGCTCCAACTTCCACGCCTGCAAAATGAGCGGCTCGCAGTGCCACCCAGCCCAGCACGGTGCCGAGCAGCGGAGCCCAGGAATTGGTACCCCAATGCCCGTCCCGCGACTGACTCGACACCACCACTTCCACCACTCGCCGCAGCGCCGCCAAGGTGGGCCCCACCTGATTCCCCTCACCCACCGCCTGGCTGAGAAAAATTGTCGCCAGAAAGCTATGCACATGGCGGCCGATTTTTGTTTGCAGCTGTGTTTGCTGCGCGGCGGTGATGTCGTCGGCGGGCATCGCAGCGATCGCACGCAGCAGAAACGCTACGACTTGGCGTACTTCGCGACTGTAGGCCCCTTCGCGCGGTGTGTTGCCTTGAGCCAAGAGCGCCAAGCCGGCCATCGCGGAGCAGCCGATGTCGGGCGTCTGACCTAGATCGATACCACAGCCGCCGTCGCGGTGAAAGGCTTTCACCAGCCACTCCGTACCACGCCGCACCGCCCGCTGCACTGCGAGCGACTGCTCTTCAAGCGAACGTGCTTCGAGTGACTGTACTTGAGCGACCAGTTCACCGCTCGGTGGCTTGGACGCTGCCACCAGCAGCGCGGCACACGACGTGGCCGCCGTGGATTGCAGCAGCCAGCGGCGCGAGCGGTGTTGGTTCATCACGGGTTACTGTGCGGGAGTGCCTACGTCGAGCGTACCAGCATCGAAGCTGCTTCCCACTTTGTCCTGCGGGACATCGACCGTGAACTTCGTTTTGTCCCAGGCAAACGCTCCCTGCAGCATGTCATTGGGTGGGCCGTTTTCATAATGTTTCACGGCCACCTTATATTTTCCGGGCGGAATGCCCTTGCCCTCGCCAGGAAATTCAAAACTGCCATCCGGTTTGGCTCGAGTCGTTTCGGTGTAGTCGCTCTTACCGTCGGGAATTAGATCAATCTGCACCCAACCAACACCAACCTCCGGGCGCGTGACCGCCAAGGGCTGGCCGCCTTTGAGGACCTTCCCTTTCAGAATGACACCTTTTGGCACGGATTCTCCGCAGCCCGTGGTCACCAGGAAACCCAGAATGAGCACAACCAACCGGCGCGAAACGCTACGAGTCCAAACCATGGCAGTCCATTACTTTCACAAAAACGAGGAACCAATTCTCACCGCCACCACAGCCGCGATCACTCGAAGTTCGTCGGCTCACCATCGTCACGCATGCCGAGACGATTGAAGGTGGTGAGGTTGATCGAGTAACCGATCGAGCGGACGGAACCGTCAGCGAAAGCAGCCAGGAAAACCTGTGGATGGGATCCACCAAATCGCAGCTCGCCCCAGCCGGCACCGTTGTTGGAATCTCGCCGCGGCTCCACATTCGTCGCTCGATTCACGTCATGATCCCAGCCCGACGTATAACCCTCGTTGTCGTCGCTCTGGTACTGATTGATGTAACGCATGTCCATGCGTTTTTCAGCCACTGCCAGAATGTTCGACGTGCCATCCAGCATGTCGCCAAACCGCAGCGGCTCACCGCCGTGATGCGTGACGTGGACACAGAAACCGCGGTCCGTCAAATTCCCGGTCGCATAGTCCGTGGGAGCATGCGGGAAATTACCGGCCGGTGGATACCAATTGCCCGTGTTCGGTAAGACCTGCACGCCACGTCGAGTGGGGCAGAAGAACGGCTTCACCGGCGTGGAAATCACTTGCTGCTGACGAGCGGCATCGGTGGCCAGGCCCGTGCCCGCGTACAGATCCCGTTGTTCCAAATAGGGCAGAATCTGAAACCCCCAGCCCGCAAGCTGCTTCGTGCCCACTTCCGGAATGCCGTTGTTGTAGGTCGGCGGATCCCACCACCCGTTCCCACCCGAAGGAAAGAACTGATGAGTGTCATGATGATTGTGAAACGCGAGACTGAGTTGCTTGAGATTGTTCAAGCACTGGGTCCGACGAGCCGACTCGCGCGCGGCCTGCACGGCTGGCAGCAGCAGCGCTACCAAAATGCCAATAATGGCGATGACCACCAGAAGCTCCACGAGCGTGAAGCCACTCCGCTTCCTGTTCATAACTGCATCTCCTTCAACAAAGAACAACGGAACAAAGAAAAAAAACAATAAAACAACAATCGGAAACTTCGTCGCCCTTAGGACGACGTCATGGTCGAGCTGAAAGTAGCGAGTTCACACTCGAGCAACACGCTTAATACCACTCGCGAGTGGCGTGGGAATCCTACGCTGTGACCCATTCGCTGAGTAGCCGCCTGACCTCTCCTTCGCCTTAAAGGGATCGAGAATATAATCGAACGCCGGACCTGGAGTAAATAAAATCTCGCACGCTTTGCGGAAAAATCTGAAGGACCGTGAGAAGTAGGGGCATGGTCGCAGCGCCCGCCCATCGCGGTGCCAGTTCACCCCGTGAACTTCCCTTCCCAGTCAGCCCGCTCCTCGGCAATAAAAAAGTCGTCCTGGATTTCCTGTGGGGCGACGTCGAGCAACAACTCCCTGTGGCTGTCACCACAGAAAATCCTCATGGGCAAACAAAAAGCCGCAGCTCGCTGGGTCACGAGCTGCGGCTCAAGACGTTCTCAATCAACTAGCGGCGGTTTAGAACACGCCGCCGTTGCCGCCACCACCACCACCGAAACCACCACCCGCTCCACCCGATTGTCCCGACGCCCCACTGACAAAGTTGAACGTCGAAACCGAGGTCACACCCGACGAGATCGGCATGCCGCCCAACAGCGTAAACCGAACATAGCGCCGGTCGGCGGAGATAATTGCCATCGCGTTCATCTGATTACCTTCCGGCAACACCGTCAGCTGCGGGCGGAAGCCGACCGCATTGGGACGCTGAAAGCCAAACCGGCCCGCTTGAGCCCCTTGCTGGAACGCCGCCGCATGATCACGCGAGGCCATCGAATTCTCGTAGCTGGAAAGCTGCTGCGCGAGCACTGCACGGCTCACCGTGGCCTGATTACGAGCCACATTCTCGACGGCCGCTTCGGACACCGGCTGCACGCGACGACCATCCTTCAAGTCGAAAATCACCAGCGCATCTTTATCGACTAGCGGAATGTTCTTGCGAATATGCGTTTGATCCTTGGTGCCGTAATGAGTGTAGATGTCAATCGTCACCGTGCCGGCCGTCACCTTGCCCCAGACACGACGCACTAGCAACTGATACTCACCCGAATATCCTTGCGGACAGACATACATCTCCGCCGCACCATTGACCGTGTTCTTCCCCTCATTCACGAACGTGTCGCCCATGAGCAACCCGCCCGACGTTGTTCGCGGTGAACGCAACGAGCAAACCGTACCCGTCGGCTCCTGCACCGCAATGTCGACGTCAGCATCCCCGGTGAACGACACCTTCACCGCCACATCTCGGGCCATCGCCAGCGTCAGCGACTCCTCAAAGTCGTTCGCCACCGACTCCTTCCCCGCATCACGCAGCTCGTTGAGCGTCGCCAGGGCGACGCGGCGAGCGTGCTGTTCGATATGCTTCAGTTCCTTCGGCCAAGACTGAGAGAGAATCCCGAGCGTCGCCCACTTCACTCCCTCTTGGTCCCCCAGCTCCTGAGCTGACGAAAGACCGTTGAGGTACGGTTCGGACGCAAAGGGGTTCGAGGCCGACAGGTCGCGGAAGAGCGACAGTGCACGCTGGTGCAAGCCGATACGCGCCATGTAACTCGCCGCAAACATCAACTCCTCGTCCGTCTTGCTGAAGTCGACGGCCGACATCAAAGCTCGTTCCAACTCCTCTGCTGGAGCGTCTGCCGCTTGAAGAGCGATGGCCAGCGCTTCAAACATCCAGGGCTGTCCCTGCTCGTTTCGCAGCGCCGCGTGAATCATGGTCGCCGTTTCGTCAAACCGCTTCGACTCCATCAAATCACGCACCGTCTGACGCACCACTGCCACCGGTCGGTCTTCAGCCGCAAAATATTCGTTCCAAGCATCCGCCACCGACTGACCAGCCTTGGGAGCTACCTTCGCTCCTTTGACTCGCACCAGGGGTGCCGTCTTGCTAGCCGTGCCGGCCGTCGTCGCGGGAGCAGCAGTCGGAGTTGTGTTCGGAGCAGGTTTAGCAGTGGGCGAGGTCTTGCCAGCAGCTGGTGCAGCCGCGGGCGATTCGGAAGGACGATCAGCAGCGGCGGCAGCCTTCTTCTTGGTGCCTTTGAGCGTCAGGCTGTCATCTTCGACGATGAACATGCCACCGCCACCCATACCACCCATACCGCCACCCATGCCACCCATGCCGCCCATACCACCCATACCGCCGCCCATGCCGCCACCCATGCCCATGCCACCGCCCATACCACCACCCATGCCGCCGCCCATGCCCATGCCACCGCCCAGGCCACCACCGGAAATCACCGGGATCACCAAGTCAGCCACGGGATACACTTTCGTCAGCAACGCCTTTTCGGCCTCTTCCTGAGTCGTGATCAGCAGCACTTCGTCTTTGATGACGTAGGTGAGCTCATACTCCTTCAGCAGCAGTCGCAAACCGGACCGCAGCGAAATACCCTTCAGGTTCTTGGTGACCGGAGTGCCCGTGTCGACACCAGCATTCTCCAGTGCTTTTTTGTCGAGCTGAATCGGAATCTGATGCTTGAGCTCCAAGCCTTCCACGACTTCCTTCAGCGGCTGTTCCGCATATTCCATGTCCGTGGTTTCGTTGAGCTTCTTCAGAATCTTCTCTTCCGCACCACCGGTCCGAGCCAAATCCACCGACTTGTACTTCTCGCGATTTCGCGTCAAAGCACCCCAAATTTCGGCACTTGGGTAAACAATCGGTGGTTCGTCCGGGAACGGAATATGCGACAGTTCAACTTGGAACAAAGCATTCGAGAAGTTCGCATGACGCAACTCGAACAACCGTTCATTCTCGCGAATGTGGAAGCTATTTCGAGCCGCCCAGGCACCCGCCATCGCGGTCGTATTCTGCGGTTCAATCTCGCGGACCTGCATCGCAATGTCGAGTTCCGCTTCGCGATAACGACGCTCATCCATCAACGAGGAAAAGCGTTCCATGAGCTGCTTCACGCGCTCTTGCTTGCGATTCGTCGCATCCACCACCTTCTGGGTTTCCAAGGCAGCCGCACGATTCGCAGCATCCTTAGCCTTCTGCTCCGAGACAATCATCGAACGACGTCCGGCTTCGCGCACCACAGATTCAATCTTGTTGCGCAGCTGAGCCCGAATGTCGGCATCCACCTCGGCGGCTCGATCTACATCTTCGAGCAAAATCTTGAGGTTTAGAATCGCACGCTCAGGATCTTCGTTCATCCGCTGGCGAGCTTCCACAATCGTGCGTTCCACATCCGCTTGCACTTTTTGAGCCAGCACGCGGCGTTCAGCTTGCACCTTATCCAGAAATACGCCCTGCTCCGCTTCAAACTGTTCAATCAAGGAGCCTGCAGCGGGCGGAGCAGCCGGCTTGTTGCCTTCCAACTTCAACGGCTCATTGCCCTCCTGCACGGCGGTCAACTGCTTCTTGTCATTCTTCTCTGAAGCGGCCAGCAGCGAACGAGCGGTAGGATTCGCGGGGTCTGCGGCGATAGCAGCCCGGGCCGCCTGAGCGGCACCCTGGCGATCACCACCCGCTAATGCCTGCTCGCCCAGTCGAGTGGTCGCTTCGGCACCGGACAGCAGAGCCTGTCCGGCCAGACGCAAGCCTTCAGAACCAACCGTCGGCAGCGACAAACCTTCGTCCGCTCGCGCCATCTCCGTCAGCTTCGGTAAGAACGAGAACTCGGGAGTCGACGCTTCGGGTTGCAATTTCCACTGTAATTCCTGCGACTGTCCCGCGACATCCACGGAGACTGTCAGCGTAGCCGCTTCCCGGCCCTCCAAGGAACCAATCAGAATCGTGTCGCGATCCGAACGCAGCGGCGGCATCAGGCTGGGGAACGTCTCTTTCCATTCCGCCGGATACTCGCTCTTCGTCGGCCAAGCCACCGTCGCGCGAACACTGGAAGCCAGCGCGGCACCAATTTGCTGTGCCGATTTGTTTTCGGGTGCCAAGACCACGCCACCCGTGTGATTCGCCAACGAAGCCAGCAGCGGCAGATTGACCTGCGGGCCGACTCCATAGCTGCTCACCGACACTCGCCGCTCCACCAATTCCTTGACGAGCTTGCCGTACGTGTCCGTGCCCAGCAGTTTGGCGCGACTCACGCCATCCCCGACGTAAATCACCGCCTTGTGCTGATTGTCACTGTCTCGATCCGAAAACTCTTTCACCACCGTCTGCAACGCGCCGACCATGTCGGTCGACCCCAGCGGTACCCGTTCACTCAACTTCACCAACCCCGCCTTCAACCCCTCCGCGTCGACGGCATCGAAGTCGCTATGCAGCGCCTTGGCCGTCAAATCGACGGCGTACAGCTTCACGCGATCGGCGGGTGTGAGGTTTTCGAGCAAGCTATTGAGCGCCACCATCGCATCCGCTCGAAATCCACCGTTTTGGCTGGCCGAGGTGTCGAACAAAACCACAACATCACGCCCCTGATCCACCGTTTCCGGCAGTCGAGCGGAGACGCTGAGAGCAAAATTCACCTCGTCGGCCGTCTGGTCAAAGGTAGCCAGACGAGCTGCAGGAGTTGGTCGAGCGGGCGGTTCCACGCTCCACGCCGTGGCTGCAACGAATGTTGTCAGCGAGAAAATGGCCGGCAGCAGAAAGCGGTGTCGCGACATGGGTTAAACTCCGAACACAAGGAAAAGTCCAACGGCATCACCAGCGGAATTACCGGTGAATGTCAGACTTAATAATCTACGTAAATTGCCTCAATTACGCCCGAATATCGCCTCCTAATGACCGGCTTGCCGCCCACTGGCGCGAGAATTTCGGCGCGTCTCGTTCATCATATTCGACGGTTTCGAGAATTGCCACAAAAAAAACAAAAGCGCGGGGTGTTACCCACCCGGTCGAATCAATTTCCCTAAACCACGAACTCACCGCAATCACCCCAAACTAGCTCAACCCGCACCGCGAATTCGTTGCGCACGGGGACCACGTTCGTTGCGCACAGGGACCACGTTCGTTGCGCACGGGGACCACGATCGTTGCGCACGGAGACCACGTTCGTTGCGCACGGAGACACGTTGGTTGCGCACGGAGACCACGGGGATTTGTTTCGCACGGAGACACGGGGGGCACGAAGAGGATGGATGGATG
>JBJSXJ010000266.1:0-6462 GCA_046086325.1 Planctomycetota bacterium
GGACGGGTCTTAGTGGACGGGTCTGGAGACCCGTCCTACGTTAAAAATGCGAGATTTCATGAAGCAGTTTTCGTTGATTTTATTCATCTGGCTGTCGTTGATCGATAGCTTCGTTGCGCATGGGGCAGACACTGACCCAAACACCGCAGCGGCACCTCGGTTCGCCGACGCGAACAAGGCTCGCTACATCTCCGGCGAACTGGTCTATATCGATGCGGTTAATCGTCGTGGAGGCATTCGGCTCGATGGCGATCAGCAAGGCCGTTACAACTCGGGCCCGCCGCACTGGTTTGCGCTGCTGCCTTACGCCTGCGTCTGGCATCTCGGAGCGCGTGCCGAACTGCGCGATCTCCCGCTCGGCACCCACGTGCACGGCTACTTTGTCACGCCGCCGGCCGGCGAAGAAGCGACCATTCCACCCCTGCCTGACGACAAAAAGCAGTTTGCCATGGCCGAGAATCACGCACTGCTCATCGAAGACGACTTCAGCTTCTATCAGCGTCGCGGTCAGGCGTGGAAAGTCGCATCGATCGATGTCGCCAAAGAGAAGATCACACTCGAACCAGTCGCCATTCCCCCGGCAACCGTTGCGAACACCGCAGCACCGGCCCTGCCACGCCCTGTCCTGCCACGCACTGTCCTGCCAGGCGGCAGTGAAACCGGGAAACTTGTGCAGGCTGGCATCAATACCAGTTTTACGTTCGACATCGATGTGCGTTCGGAGATTTGGCAGGGACGACAACTCGTCGAACTCAGCGCGATACGACCGGGCGACAACGTGCAATTCAACCTGGCGTGGTGTCAGGGTTGGGGGCAGGGCGAGTTCCGTGTCGGACGTCTGTGGCTTGACGAGGAGAGCCGAACACGAGCGACCGAACGGCAACGTCAGCGCCATGTGCAATATGAGCGCGAACGCTGGACCGCCGGTTGGATCGATCACATCGAGCACTTCGATTACGGCGGTGGCATCGTCACGGTGACGCTGTTCGATGTCGATCAGCAGATCCTCGACGATTTGTCACGCGACCGCGAAGAGCGGATTGCCGTGGCCGTTTCGCACAAAACGCGCCGCACCTGGTTCCATCGCGCGGATCGCAAGTTCGCCAAACTGGTCGAATGGAAGAAGCTCGACGCACCGCCGCTGGGCAGCAGCACCGTGCAGTTAAAGCTGAAGTTCGTCGAACTCCTGGCCGGATACACGCCCGGCGCCATCGTGCGAGTGAAGGCGGAGAGCTGGAAGTTTGTGACGATGCCACCCGAGGAACGATTCACCTCGGCCGGCGATTGGGAACGCGCGGACCGAATGGTGCTGCCGTGGTAGAGGTGCGGCACGAGCCGTGCTGCTGTCAACATTCGAGCACGACGGCCAGAAGAGACACATCCCAGCGAAGATCAATCACCATGAACCGATACCAGGCAATTCTCGCACTGCTGCTAACTGTTTGCGCAACTCGTGGCACTGCTCGTTTCGTCCAAGCCGCGGATGGCAGTGGGTATGAGGTTCATGCGCTGCCGTTCTTCCAGACGCACTGCCTGCGATGCCACAACGACAAGCAGCAGAAGGGTGAGTTTCGGCTCGACACGTTGGCACGCGACTTTGGCCAACAACAAAACGCCGAGCGATGGGCCGAAGTGCTCTTTCGGATCAATTCGGGAGAGATGCCGCCCAAGACCGAACCACAACCCAAAGCCGAAGAACTCGGCAGAGTTTCAGAGTGGATTTCGCAGCGGTTGAAAGAAGGCGAAGCCGCGCGAATGGCCCGTCGTGGACCGGTCACGCTCAACCGACTCAGTCGTGATGAATACTCGAAGACGGTGTATGACCTGTTGGGCGTTCACTTCGATCCCACGATGCCCGGTGCGCTGAATGACGATCCCCGTTGGCACGGCTTCGACCGAATTGGGGCGTTGCTCACACTTTCGCCATCACACGTCGAGCGTTATCTCAAAGCCGCCGACACGATTTTGCAGCAAGCTTTTCCGGAACAGCATCCCGCTTCAAAGACCAATCGTCAGACGGCGCCAGCACCGCAGCGTTGGCTGATCTATCCGAGCTTGCTGCACGGTCAGATTCAGACGCCCACGCCCGGCCTCTATCGCATCCGCGTCCAACTGAGCGGACTGGCGTCGTTCCAAGGCCGACTGCCGCGTTTGAGCCTCTGGAACAGCAGCCTCAAACGCGCCGAGGTCGGTCAGGACGTGCTGGCCGCCGAGAACTCGCCGACCGTGATCGAGTTCGAGTCGTTTCTGCCTCAAGGTAGTTTTCAGTTGATCAACGAAGCACCCGGCAAGCTCGACGATGGCCCGACTCCTGGAGCAACTCCAAAGTTGCTGACGCGCGTGAAGGACTATCGCCCCAGTCCGACCGGCTACAAGCTGTTCCTGGAAGACGGTCGCCCGATTTTTCCACTGCTGCTGGTCGACTGGTACGAGTGCGAAGGACCGATCGTGCTACAAGCGGATCTCAAGAAGCGAGAGGGCCTCTTCCCAGCCAGCATCAGCTCTCGTCCGCCGCAGGATGCTCAACAACAGGACCAGCAGCAGCGCGAGGCACGCGAATGTCTCTCGCGGTTCATGGCTCGTGCCTGGCGACGCCCGCCCACGACGGCGGAGGTCGATCGCTTCATGGCGGTGTTGGATGCGGAACGTCAGTCGGGCGAAAACCCGCGCTCCGCTTATCTGGCGGCGATGGCCGGTGTGCTCACATCGCGCAACTTCTATTACCTCGTGGAAGGTTCCGCCGCCGCCCAGCGCGAGCGAATCAACGATTGGGAACTAGCGTCGCGGCTGTCGTACTTCTTCTGGAGTTCGCTGCCCGATGACGAACTGGTCGAGCAAGCCACTCGCGGTGAACTCCACAAGCCCGATGTGTTGCAACAACAGGTGAAACGGATGCTCGCGGACGCCAAGTCGAGCCGCTTTCGCGAATCGTTTCCTCAGCAATGGCTGCAACTGCATCGTGTTGGTCAGTTCCCGCCCGACCCCGAACTTTATCCAGACTATGACAAATGGCTTGAACGCAGCATGGTGTTGGAAGCAACGCACTTCTTTAGTGATGTGTTTGCCCGCAATGCCTCGATCCGCGAGTTCCTGACTTCCGACTGGACCATGTTGAATGCTCGGCTGGCGATGCACTACGGGATGAAGTTTCCCTCGGAAGCCGGTTTTCGCCGCGTGCCGCTCACCGAGCAAGATCATCGTGGCGGCCTGCTGACCCAGGCGGCGGTGCTCTCGTTGACGTCGGACGGAACTAGGCATCGCCCGGTGCATCGCGGCGTGTGGGTGTCGGAAGCGATCTTCGGTCGCACGCCACCACCGCCGCCGCCAAACGTCGAACCACTGGAGCCGACCCCCAGCGACAAACCGAAAGCGACCATCCGCGATCAACTGCAGGCCCACGCGACTCATGCGATTTGTGCCTCCTGCCACCAGAAGATCGATCCGCTCGGCTTCGCCTTCGAGAACTACGACGCGATCGGACGCTGGCGCACGACGGAAAAAGTCGCGGGCGGCTTCGGTGCCGATCCGCCAGTCCAGGCCAGCGGCGCTTTTGCCGACGGTCGAGTCTACGACGGCCCCGAGCAATTCAAACGCCTGTTGGCCCAAGACGCCGATCGGTTTGCGGAGGCGTTCGTGGAGCAACTCGCCACCTACGCTCTGCGTCGCGTGATGACGATCGACGACGCTCCTCACATCAAAGCCATCGCCGCCGCCAGCCGGAACGAGGACTACCGTCTCCGCGCGGTGATTCAGAACCTGGTGACATCGCCACTGTTTCAGCAGCGGTGACGGAGAGGAATTCGTACAACGGACTGGAAGTCCGTCGTACAATGGACTTCTAGTCCGTTGCACCGACCGACGGACTGGAAGTCCGTCGTACAATGGACTTCTAGTCCGTTGCATCGACAGACGGGCAGGAAGCCGCTCACAGGGGCTTCAACCACACCTTCATCGAAAAGCTCGCCACCTACGGCGTGCGCCGCACGATAACCTTTACCGACCGAGAAGAACTGCAAAAGATCGTCGCTGCGACGAAGCCAAAGGACTACCGACTGCAAGACATTGTCGAGGCGTTTGTGACTTGCGATCTGTTTCCAACAAGATGAGGATGGATTCCTAGTGCGTGGTTCTTCGGTCGTGCATCGCAGAACGAGTCACGCATGAATTTAAAGCAAAGGCCAGAACATGAAACTCCCCCTCATTACCTCGCGCCGCGATCTACTCGCCAGAGTGGGCGCGGGCTTCGGTGCCGTGGCGTGGCAGGCGATGTCGGGGCAGACGATGTCGGGGCAGGCGATGTCGGGGCCAGCGATGTCGGGGCCAGCGATGTCGGGGCCAGCGATGTCGGGGCAGGCGCGGGCCGCTTCTGTCGGTCGTTCGTTGATCGATCCGCTGCAGCCAATGGCAGCACGCCGGCCTCATTTCAAGCCGCGGGCGAAGTCCGTCATCTTCCTTTTCATGGTAGGCGGGCCTTCGCAGATCGATACCTACGACTACAAACCAGAGCTGCAGAAGCTCCACGGCAAGCCGCTGCCCGCCTCATTCCGTGATTCGCTCAAGGGCACGAAGTTCTCCAATGTCACGCACGGCTGTAAGGATGAACTGCTCGCCAGTCCTTACAAGTGGAAGCAGTACGGGCACAGCGGCATGTGGGTCAGTGAGCTTTTTCCGCACACCGCGCAGCACATTGATGATCTGTGCTTCATTCACTCCCTGCAGGCCGATTCGAACAACCACGCGCCGGCCAGTTACCAGTTGCACACCGGCGATGTGCGCGTCGGCAAGGCGAGCCTCGGTTCGTGGGCCACATATGGCCTGGGCAGCGAAAATCAGGATCTGCCCGGCTATGTCGTACTCTTCGATTCCGGCCCGTTGGGCGGCGCGGGCAATTATTCCAACGGGTTTCTGCCTGCTGCGTTTCAACCCACCCGCCTGCGCGACACAGGCACGCCCGTGCTCGACCTGCTGCCGCCCACAGACTTCGCCGCTGGACAGCGCGCTACGCTCGATCTCGTACGCCAGCTGAATCTGCGCCATCGCGAGACTCGCGCCGGTCTCACCGACCTTGATGCCCGCATCGCGAGCTACGAGCTTGCTTATCGCATGCAGTCGAGCGCGCTGGAAGTCGGCCAGCTTGAAGATGAAGCGAAACATGTTCAGGAAAGCTACGGCCTGGAACACCAGGACGTGCGCACCCGCAGCTTCGCGCGCAAGTGTCTCATGGCGCGCAGGCTGGTGGAGCGCGGCGTGCGCTTCGTGCAGCTTTACGACATGCCCGACAAGGATGGCTGGGACGCGCACGGCAAGCTGACCGACAATCACACGCCCCGCGCACGCTGGACGGATCAGCCCGTGGCGGCACTGCTTGCCGATATGAAACAGCGCGGGCTGCTGGATGAAACATTGGTGATCTGGGCCAGCGAGTTCGGCCGAACGCCGCTGATGCAAGGCGACAACGGCCGCAACCACAACGCGGCGGGCTTCACGATCTGGCTCGCCGGCGGCGGCGTGCAGCCGGGCCAGCGCATTGGCGCGACGGACGATCTGGGCTATCTCGCCATCGATCGGCCCACGCAGTTCCGCGACCTGCACGCCACCATTCTCGCCGCCCTCGGCTTGAACAACGAGGAACTTTTCTTCGAGACCAGCGGTCGGCAGGAACGGCTTACCGGCGTGGCGGGCGGTGCCAAGGTGATTCCAGGAGTGCTCTCATGACGCTGGCGCGCGGTTTCTATCTCGGGGCGATGATGATCGGCGCGGTCTTGCTGAGTAGTCAGACGCCTTGTAGTTCGGTCGCTGACGATAGCGAGAGGATGTTCACGGATGCGGAGCAGCACTTTCTTGACAAGGTCAAGCCACTGCTCGCCTCACGCTGCATCGGCTGCCACGGGCCTGACGAGGTCAAGGGTGGGCTGCGGCTCGATTCGCGCGAGGCGGCGCTGAAGGGCGGCGAGACCGGTCCGTCGCTGGTGGCAGGCAAGCCGGGCGATTCGCTTTTCCTCGCAGCGGTGAAGCATACGAATCCTGAATTAAAGATGCCGCCGAAGGACAAACTGGCGTCTGCCGACATCGCCGCGCTGGAGCGATGGATCCAAGATGGCGCGCCGTGGCCGGCGATCAAAGCCGCCACCTCGCCGAAGGAGAACGGCGACAAGTTCGGTGATGCGTGGACTGATCCGCGCAATCCGATAGCGAAACTCTATGGAGGCCGGCGGCTGGATTTGTGGTCGTTTAAGCCTGTAGTCCGGCCGAAGGTTCCTTTGGTGAAGCGCGCGGAATGGGCCAAGAACGATCTTGATCTTTTCGTGCTGGCGCGTTTCGAGAGCGATGGCATCGCGCCGCCCGCCATGTCCGATGCCCGCACGATCGCCCGCCGGCTCTATTTCGATCTCACCGGCCTGCCTCCAGATCCGGATCAGATCGCTGCATTCGAAGCAGCCGCGCGCGATCGGGGCGCGGATC
>JBJSXJ010000267.1:0-13480 GCA_046086325.1 Planctomycetota bacterium
GGCTGTTCACGCAGCGCCGAGCCCGTCCGCATGAATACCTTCAGCGGTTCCCCGGATCACAGCGCCGCTATTTTCGGTGCCGGCGGCGCTGAGAGTTCACCAGTACGATTGGTGCAGTTAGAGCTAGCCCCACTGGGCTCGCGCCGCAATCGATCGCCGTCCTGACCTGTGCTCGACGCGGAAGAAGCCAATGGTTTCCTCGACGTCTAACATTCATCGCCGGCCTAGTCGGCTGTTGATGGGAAGTGGGCTACATCATACGTCCGTCGGGATACTAACGCAGTGAAAACGCAGTGAAAACACAGTGAAAACGCAGTGAAAACACAGAGGCACAGAGGACACAGAGATTTCACGGCACCGTCGCGCCCACGAATCCTCTGTTACCTCTGTGACTCTGTGTTTCAATTATTTGTGTTTCAATTATCCGCGCTGATCGATCAATCAGCAGAATCCCGGCGTAAAAACAGGCATTTCTGAGTGGGCTGACTAGGGCGCGTCGTGGAAGACGACTCGATCGGAAATCCGCCACTGGTTTGGGGCTGGACCGGGAGTGACTCGGGCGGTTGAGTAGACGCCCATCGTGGGAGTCGCCGAGACGGTAGGACGAGCGTTGGAGACGCCGTACCACTGCTGAGACGCCAGTCGAGCTTGTCGCTGGGCGGCTTTAAGTTCCGCTTTGCGACGAATCGCCGCTTTGGGATCTTCCTGTCGTTTCTGCTCCGCTAAGTAATTCCAATGTTGAGCGGAATCGGATGGTGAGCGAGCGGCGAAACCGGGATCGGATGTCGGGCGCGCGAGATTCACGGGAGGCGGGAGCGTCGACGATGATTCACGCACTCGACCGACCGGCTCTGGACCACGCCCCAAACGTTCTGGTCCCAGCCGTTCTGGCCCATATCGGTCTTGTCCGAACGCTACGGACTGGGCACCGAGCCAGCCGATTGCGACACAGATGCCGACTGCCAGAGCCTGCGAACTGCTAAATGGAGTGCATTTCATGGCCGATTCCTTCCGCCGCCTAACGCCCGAATAACTCGTCCCTTCTAACGGCAGTCGGCAGAATTGTTGTAATAGATTCAACCCCTTTGCGCCGGATAGATTCCACGACGCAGGCGTCAAGGTTTATCAAGCCGAGTTTCTATTAGCGACGGCTGGCTAGTGCCACGTTGGACGCCGGCGGCTGCAGAAACTCTTCCAATCGCCGCTGATGATCACGCGCGGCGAGTAAGAAAAGATGAGAACCACGGCGCCAAGCGCCTACGTCCCAGCCAGCCGAGGCCGGCAACCGACGGCAAGGACCACCATCTTCCAGGAATTCGCAGGAGGTCTCGACGACGAACAAGCAGGCGTCTCCCGCAGAGGCCAATTGGTAGGCGACGGCGTGCGGGTCGTAGTCCGTGGCGATGATTTGCCAGGGCGCGTGGGAATAGCGCAGCGGCGCGCCCAGTTCGTAACCTGCCGGGACGGGTTCACCATTGGCATGCCAGTCGGCCGTGAGCTGCGTGGTCCAGACGGCCGGAGCCTGCGATAACTCGTCGAGCGATTGCACGGTGAGGGGCGCGCGACGGGACAGGTTCTGTAGCATCCAGCTTCCCACTAGTCCCATAAGGCTCACCACAGCGACGCTCGCCACCATCCAGGCGAGAGAAAGACGCCGCGTGCGCCGCTGGGGGGCGGCGGCGAACACCGGACTATTAGTTGAGGATGGGAGGGCGGCCGTGCGATCGGGAAGTACAGCCGCCTCCGCGCGCGACAGGGGCGATTCGTCGAGCTTGGCCAAGAGTCGTTCGGCCAGTCCTGGTGGAATCTGAACATCGTGGAGGGCGGCGGCGAGTTTGGCGGAGCGGTGGCTGTCAGCCGACTCCGGTTGTGATTCCCAATCTGTCATCCGTTATTCCTTCCCGAAGAGCTGAGATTCTGAGATTTGGCAGAGATTGAGCAGCGATTTGCAAGTAGTGGCCCGGTGAGGCCAGGTGGATAACCGTGGCACCTTAGTTGCCGAGGGCCGGCGCTGTTCCTCGCCAAGCGGCCGTCGACTGCGACCAGGGCAACTCGCGATCAGCCACGGCCGCCAAACGAGCTCGCAGGTGTTCCCGGCCGCGTGCCAGTCGGCTCATCACGGTCCCGACGGGAACCTGCAGTTGTGCGGCAATTTGCCGGTAGGACAGTTCTTCAAAATAAAACATCAGCAGCACCAGACGGAAGGATTCGGGTAGTTCTTGGAGGGCGGATTGCAGGGCGGCTTGGTCACAAGGGAGGTGCGCGAACGGATCCGGCTGAGGATCGGTGGCCGGATCGGGTAGTTCGCCCCAGTCGAATTCCTCGTGACCGACGACGGGTCGCTGCCGCCGCCGCTGTTTCCAAAACCGATTCCGCAGCACGGTAAACAGCCACGATCGCACGCGTTCTTCATCGCGCACAGAACCACCATGCTCCAGAGCGATGAGGAACGTTTGCTGTGCGAGATCCTCAGCATCCGCCTGGCTGCCGGTAAGCCGATAGGCATACCGGTAGAGCGACGCGTGGTGCAGTTGCACCCAGCGGGCGACGGTGTCGAAGATGGTGGCTGGAACCATATGCGGACCTTGTTTTCTGCCTGTTCCAGAGTCTCTGGCGGCGCCCATTATTCCCAAACCGGTAAAAACTTCCTAGATTCAGGCCACAAACGGCGAAAAAATTCTCCGTTTTAGTGGAGTTCGGGGAATAACTTCGAGTTCCATGGCATCATTACGGGTGGAGAACAACCGTGGGCTGCGCCCGCGGCGGTGCTCTCGGTCGAGTCCCGGTGGCTCGGATTTCGGCGATCGGAGCCAAAGCGGTTTTGGTGAGGTCGGCCCTGTGTCGTTGTTTAGTCTCTCTGTGGGGAAGGTGAGTCCATGAAGAAGTTGCTCGCGTTGGTGTTCGTGGTGGTGGCAGGGATGATCGTCGGTTGTCAACCAGCGGAATCGCGTCCTGGTGACGGTAAGGTGATCGAAGCTGGCGACATGAAGGGTGCGAAGCCCGCCGAACCAGCTAAGGAAGAGCCCGCCAAGGAAGAACCTGCGAAGGAAGAGCCTGCGAAGGAAGAGCCTAAGGCTGATGCTCCGAAGGAAGAGCCAGCAAAGGAAGAACCAAAGGCTGACGCTCCGAAGGCTGACGCTCCGAAGGCTGATGCTCCGAAGGAAGAGCCCAAGGCTGATGCTCCGAAGGCTGACGCTCCGAAGGAAGAGCCCAAGAACTAAGGCTTCTTGGCTCGGCCTGGCGCCTCTGATTGTCTGCTCGCGACCGCCCTTCCAGCGGTCGCGTTTTTTGTTCCATCCAGGATTTCGGTAAGGTCGATTGGCTTCGCCGACGAGCAGAACCTGGTCGCTGGACCGAGATCATTGCCGGCAGATCCTGATTGTCTGTGCGCCGGTGCGTGAATCGACATGCGATTGCTGTTTATCTGACAAAGTGTGATTCCGTCACCCATTCGGGAGTTGGCTCATGGTCCGAAATCTCGGGTTCGCCGCCGTGCTGGCAACTCTCTACTGGATAGCACCTCTGGCCCGTTCACTCTGGGGTTTCTCCGAACCCTTGTTCAGCCGCACAGTCGGCAGCTCGCCGGTCGCCACGACAACTTCCACGGCAACATCCGCTCGTGAAATCCATGTCGACCCGCGCGGAGATGATAAAAATTCTGGCACGGTGGACAAGCCGGTCGCGTCGCTCCTCGCCGCTCAGGCACTCGCTCGGACGGCTCGCGGCGCGGTGGTCGTCGTGCACGGTGGTACCTATCGTTTGGAGCGGCGCTGGGAGTTCACGCCGGCCGACCACGAGGTCACGTTCCGCTCGGCGCCGGGTGAAAAAGTGGTCGTTACGAGCGACCGTCTGCTCACCCTGACGTGGCGACCTTTTCGGGATGGTATCTGGCAAGCTGACTTAGGCAGGCAAACCTACGCTCAGCCATCTCAGCCCCAAGACGCTCCCGGGCAATCCCGGCTGCCGATCGATGAGCTCTTCGTGAATGGCGAACGTCAGCGGATGGCGCGTTATCCCAATTTCGACCCCGCGATTCGCCCTTTCGGTGGTTTTGCGGCGGATGCGATCAGTCGCCAGCGAGCGGCACGCTGGGCCAATCCTGCGGGTGGTTACGTGCATGCGTTGCATCCCGGAGCGTGGGGCGGAGTTCACTTTCTCATCACGGGCAAAGACGTGGAGGGCGTTCCGCAAACCGCAGGAGGACTGCAAAACAATCGCGGTTCCGGCATGCACGCGCAGCATCGCTATGTCGAGAATATCTGGGAAGAGCTCGACGCGCCCGGCGAATGGTTTCATGACAAGACGTCCAGCACTCTTTATTTTTTTCCACCCGCAGGTCTCGATCTTGCCGCGGCAACGGTCGAGTTTCCCGTTAGTAGCCAACTGATTCGGCTCCAAGGAAGTCAGCAACAGCCGGTCAAAAACGTTCAGTTCCACGGCCTGACGTTTCGCCATGCCGCGCGCACGTTCATGCAGACAAAGGAGCCGCTGCTACGGAGCGATTGGACGATCGCGCGCGAGGGAGCAGTGTTCCTGGAGGGCACGGAGGATTGCAGCCTGATCGATTGCGAATTCGATCAAATGGGCGGCAACGCGGTTTTCGTCAGCAAATACAATCGTCGCGTGCACGTCGTTGGTTGTGACATTCGCGATACGGGTGCCAGCGCCATCGCCTTTGTCGGTGATCCGTCTGCCGTGCGCAATCCCTTGTTCGAATATGGCCAGCGGCAGAGTCTGGAGCAGCTAGACCGAGAGCCGGGGCCTCAGAGCGACAACTATCCCGCCGCCTGCCTCGTGGAGGATTGTTTAATTCGCGGCCTTGGATTGGTGGAAAAACAGGCGGCCGGAGTGCAGATCGCGATGGCGTCCGCCATCACCGTGCGCCACTGCTCGATTTACGATGCTTCGCGAGCAGGAATCAATATCGGTGACGGCTGTTGGGGCGGGCACTTGATCGAACACTGCGATGTCTTTGATACGGTGCAAGAGACTGGCGATCATGGCTCGTTCAATTCTTGGGGACGCGATCGTTATTGGGGTTTACGGAATGAGCCAACCGAGCGGCTCTCCGAACTTGCAAAACTGGATGCCGTTAAGCCTACGATTTTGCGACACAATCGTTGGCGTTGCGATCATGGGTGGGATGTCGATCTCGATGACGGTTCCAGTAACTATGAGATTACGAACAACGTGTTCTTGCATGGTGGTTTGAAGTTGCGTGAAGGTTTTCACCGCCGAGTCACGAACAATATTGGCGTGGACTGCGGGTTTCATCCGCATGTGTGGTATCACCAGAGCGGCCAGGGGATCAGTAACGACGAGGTCACGCGCAACATCTGGGCGGGCGCCCATGCGCCTGCCATCATGCCGTCGGGTAAGTGGGGTCGGGAGGTGGACTTCAATCTGTTCACAACGTCGGATGCCGACCGAATCAAGTTCATCGCTCATGGCTGCGACGCACATTCGCTGACAGGTGATCCGCTGTTCGTGAATCGCGAACAGGGTGACTATCGCGTGCAGGATGAATCACCCGCCCTGCAGCTTGGTTTTCAAAATTTCTCGATGCAGGATTTTGGAGTGCAAAAAGCCGCGCTGAAGAAGATCGCTCGTACGCCCAAGCTGCCCGGTAACGAGCCGTCCCAGCGTCCGGCGGCCGCTCGGCCCAAGCTCGCGCTGGAGCATTTTTGGCGGGGAGCGATAGTTCGCAATCTGGTGGGCGACGAGTTCTCGGCGTTTGGTGTGCCGAAAGATGCGGGCGGAGTGCACCTGAAGACCGTGCCACAGGATTCCCCAGCAGCGGCGGACGGATTGCAGTCGAATGACTTGATTCAGTCGCTCAATCAACAGCCGGTCAAGAATGTCGCCGATCTGTGGCGACTACAAAATGCGGCTGCGGGCCAGCCACTCCAGATACAGTTCGTCCGCGACCAAAAAACGAATCAGCTAGTAATCAAACGGTATCTATTCATGAAAACGGAATCGGCCGAGGCCCATGCTTTTTCCGCAATCCGACTGGAGAAATCCCAGGATGTGTCGCCGTTTGCCGCCCTCACGACTCAGCCTGCTACGAACAACGAATCGGCAACGACGCTATTCGATGGCCAGTTAGCGCGCAATTACGGTCCCGTCTTTGGCAATGGTGTGGAGGGCGGTTTGTACAAAGTCGATCTCGGCCGTCGCCGAGAGATCCGGACGATCCAGACATGGTCCTTTCAGCAAAATGGAGTACGTGGCCCGCAGCACTTCACGCTTTATGGTAGCCCGAGCGAAACGGATCCCGGCTGGAATACTCGCGATCGCAAACTCTTTCGAGCCGTGCTGGAAGTGGACGCCACTTCATCCCCTGCCGATCCGTTTCAGGCGACTCGTATTCAATCGTCCGACGATGAAAGCATCGGCTCGTACCGCTGGCTTCTCTGGCAAGTCCACTCGGTGACTTCGCTGGGTGAGAACACCGCCTTTCAGGAATTCCAGGTAGTCGGCTTGCCTGAGAAATGAGCTCGAGCGACCGCCATTGGGATTCACGCTAAGACACAAAGTCGCTGAGGATCTGCCGCTCAGTACGTCGGTCATGCATGGGGGTTCCTCTGGCGAAAGCCACACTGAGTCGTTACTCGACGTCGACCCACAGAAAACCCGCAAGGACCCGGAAACTAGGGCTGACCCCCTTTTTGCAGCGAGCTGCCAGGGCTCACGAAACTTTCGGCGGACGCTGGCTTTTGGCCGTTCTTTCTTGTAACTGCTTCTAAACCTAGTAATCTTAGCTGCGGCGGATGTGAGGATTTGTCAACCACCAGAATTCAGGGAGAGACGTGATGGCACAGGGAATTTCGCTGCATATTGGGTTAAATTCAGTCGACCCCATGCATTATCAGGGCTGGAGCGGAGACTTGGCGGCCTGCGAGTACGATGCGAAAGACATGGCTGCGCTGGCGAAGTCACGCGGGTTTAGTGGGAATTCGCTGCTACTGAGCAAGCAAGCTAAGGCCGATGCTGTGATTGCTGCGATTAAAGACGCAGCGAAACAGCTTAAGAAAGGCGATATCTTCTTCCTGAGCTACTCGGGACACGGCGGCCAGGTTCCTGATACCAACAAAGATGAAGCCGACCGCACCGACGAAACGTGGGTCCTCTACGATCGGCAACTGGTCGACGACGAGCTCTACGCGCTGTATGCCAAATTCAAGGCTGGAGTACGAGTGATTGTGCTTTCCGACAGTTGTCACAGCGGCACCGTTACGCGGGCTCTGCCACCCTGGGAAATCGGTGGTGGTGGACCGGTGCCGCGGGTGATGCCACCAGCCATCGGCAAGAAAACATATGCGAAAAACAAACCGCTTTACCATCATATTCAGGCCTCGACGACAGCTGCCGAAAGAAGCGCACCCAAGGCTTCCATACTGCTGATCTCTGGCTGTCAGGACAATCAGGTTTCACTCGATGGAAACCGAAATGGCTTATTTACCGAAACCATGAAGAAGGTCTGGAACAAGGGCGCATTCAAATTCGGCTATCGGCGCTTTCGCGACACGATTGTCGCGCGCATGCCGCCGACGCAAACTCCCAACTATTATCTGATTGGTGCCGCCAATCCGGACTTCGAAAACCAGCAGCCCTTCACGGTCTGAGCTGAATAAAAACGCCCCTTATCGAGCTGCTTGGTAAACCAATGATGAATCTTCTTGACAGCCGCCCATCGCTGTGTGTGGTAACCACTTATTTTCACGAAAGTGATCATGAGGAAGCTGAAAAGCTGGGCGGTCAATTATTTGAATTGCTGACCAGGCCGATTGATAGCCCGCTCAGCTTTGGCGCTGGCATTCCCGTTCTGTCTGCCATGCGAGTCGATCGTTTACAGAAACAGATCGGCGAATTGGCGGAAACTACGGTGGTGATACCGGTCGTTGGTGCGACAGCTTTTTTTCTGCAGCGAGGTGAGGTGCTGCGAACACTCAAGGGCTGGCATAAAAAGCTGGGAGCCGGCCGATTGCTCTTGGTTCCCATCGCCAGTCAGTGGCGAGCGCTAGAATCCGAGCTGCCAGCCAAACAAATGTTGAGTGAGCTGTATGGAAGTGGAGAACGTCGGCATCGCACGCTCGAGGAAATCGTACTGGCGCTCACTCGAGTGATGACGACCATTCCGGTACGTGCGGATGGCGACGATCAGTCGTTGAGCAGCAGCCCGCAGTTATTCATCTCTCATGCGAAGGCCGATCTCAATTACCTGCCAGTGGCTACGATGATCGGTAATTACGTCCGGAACAGCACGACCGGCCAAGACTTTTTCGATACTAAATCGCTGCTGCCTGGCGAATCGTTATCTCAGCAGTTGGATCGCGCGGTTAAACAAGGAGTATTCCTGGCGATCCGGGGCGATGCTTATAGCTCTCGCAGTTGGTGCCAACGCGAGCTGCTGACGGCGAAGCTAAGTGGAGTACCGACGATTGTCGTTGAGGTGCTTAAAGAGGGAGAGAAACGCAGTTCACCCTATGCAGGTAATGCACCCACGATCGCCTGGCAACTTGAGGAGCCAGCGGAACAGCAAGCGGCGAGAATTGTCCTGCGTGCCATGGTGGAATGGTTGCGCACCAGCTACTTCCTGAAAGAGGGCGAGAGAATCAGGAAGATCGCGGAGCTCCCCGACGATACCACGGTTATTGCTCGAACCCCAGAACTACTCGACTTGGCCCACGGTCGAGTTCCGAGTCGGGGCGTGGTGCTCTACCCCGATCCGGAATTGCCGGTGGCGGAACATCAGATCCTAAAGACCACGTTTCCTCGTTTGCAGGCGGTGACTCCGACCACCGCTTACCGACGATTTATCAGCGGGCAGATGGGCCTAACCGCCTCGTCACCGCTGGAAGGCCAACGAGTGGCAGTTTCGATTTCCGACAGCCCGGATGCTGATGGCCCCGATGGTTTCACGAAATATCATTTGCAAGATGCGATTGTTTATCTAGCACGCACGCTCATTGCGTCGGGAGCCGAAATTGCCTACGGCGGCGATCTTCGCCCAGGTGGCTTCACAGAACCTCTTAGTGAGCTGATTTCTACCTATAATGATACAGCAAGAAGCGAGGCTAGCCACTTTCTGCATCTCTATCAGGAAGCTTCTGTAGAACTGGGGACTTTACCCGCTGGTTTGATTGCCGAAATTCATCACTTACAAGGGATGAAAGCGGCTCTGGTGCCCAAACAAGAGGATCAGAACCATCCGCAGCAAATCTACCTCTCGGACATGCGGCGGGTGATGACGGATGATACCGTGGCACGCGTCATTATCGGTGGTAAAACCATCCCCAAGCTCTATGCGAAAGATAGCGCCGGCTACAGCAGCATCTATCCCGGCATCCTCGAGGAAGCCTGGCGCTCCTTGCAGGCCAAAAAGCCCCTCTATATCGCCGGTGGGTTTGGCGGTGCTGCTGGACTCGTGGCTGAATTGGTTGATGGTCATCAAATTCCGAAGCTGTTAAACGAAGATACATGGAAAAGTTCCGACATCCTCTTCGAGCTGGCAGCCGGGTTGAGAGCAAATCGCTTTTTCAAAAAACTTAAACTGCCCAACTCCATGTACTCCATGGCCAAAGCCGTTCAGAAAATCGCTGCCGTCCATCTGAAAAACGACAGCAGTGCTGTGGCGTGGAACGGCTTAACCTGTAGCGAAAACAGAGCTCTCTTTCGGAGTCGTGATCCCTTCCTGCTCTCCTCCTTGATCCTCAAAGGCTTGCTGAAAAAGAGTCGAGAAAAAGCTGCGGGAAAGCTCAAAATCGAACTGGTGCGTGGCAGTGTTACCAGAGCCGAACAGCTCAATGCGATCGCGGTGGCGACGTTCAAAGATATTCCCCTCAGCGGTGCTGGAGCGGCGCTGGATCGTGCTGTCGGTGGCAAGGCGTCGAGTGCCCATGCCAAGGGGAAGAGTCTCGTGCGGCTTGATACGCCGGGTGTGGATGCTGATTGGTTGCTGCTGGCTTCACTGGGCGAGATGACAGAGTTTTCTCGCAAAGATTTCTCGGCACGCGTTCGTACTGCTGCCGAAGCCACGAAAGTCCTCGCCAAGGAACGGGGATTTTGGCGCTTGGGCGTCGTCACCTTCGGTGGTGCGGTAGCGGACGCGCAAGAGTCTGCCGCCATCATGCTCAGCACGTTTCGTGATCTCGGCGACAACTACTCCATCACTTGGTTTGAGACCGATAAAGAGCGATTTGAACAGCTGCGCAAACTGCTCAGTGCCGACGACCTAAACGTGGTGGTGACCACGCGGCAGATTGAAGCAGACGTGGTGCGGCCCCCCGTACGCGATGATGCCTTGCTGATGCAAGTGTCCCTACAACGCGAGCAACTCACGGTCACCCTCTTACCACCGACCGGAACCGCGATTGCCTCGAGCAACACCGCACGGTACTCGAAAGCACAACTCACCGCAGTCAGTCAAGGCGCAGGACTGACAGCTCGGGCGACACCATCCTCGGCGAGCTTGCTCGAGCGGGGTAAAGAGCTCACCGAGCGTCTGCTCGGCAAGAACGCCCAGGAATTACTCGATCAGTCCGCTGGCAAGCGATTGGTGGTGGTACATGACGTGGCGGCGTCACAAATTCCTTTTGAACTCATGGTTCATCCCGCAAAGGGAACTCCCTTGGTGACCCAGGTGGGACTTAATCGCCGCTTGCTGGTTGCTGGCGCAGCCGTGAAACAGTTGTTTCCTCGCTTACAAAAAGTCGGACAGCTTAATCTGCTGATGATTGCTAATCCAACCGGAGATTTACCGGGAACCGAGTTGGAAGCCAAGCAAGTGTTGCAGATTCTGAAATCGATCCCGCGACTGATAAAGCCCAGGTTGCTGATGGGCGAACAGGCAACCAAACAAGCCGTTCGTGAAGCCCTGGAACAGGCCGATGTTCTTCACTACTGCGGACATGCCTTTTTCAATGCCGCGGACGATAACGAAAGTGGCTTGCTTTTAGCTAACCAAGAAGTTTTAGCCCAGCAAGATCTCACCACACTCGATTCCCTTCCACGCATTGCTTTTGTGAACGCCTGCGAAGCGGGGCGCGTACGCGGTCCAGCTGCTGGTGCGGAGGCGACGGTCGCATTTGCCGAGTATTTTCTGCGATCGGGTATTGAATCCTACTTGGGAACCTATTGGCAGGTAAGTGACGAAGGGGCGGCTACGTTCGCCGCTAGTGTCTATTCTGGACTCGCCAGCGGTCTGACGCTGAATGAGTCGGTCCGGCAGGCCCGCCAGAAACTGATGGACGACAACAGTAATGAATGGGCGAACTACATGCTCTACGGCAACGGCGATTTTCAACTACTCAATCGGCAGTCCTGAGTTCCTCGTTGCGACGGGGATCAGTTCTGGTACGGGTCCTGTAGCGAGGCTGCGATGTAGTGAAACCAATGAGCCATACTGTCAATGGACCCTTGTGTTATGAGCTCCTTAGTAAATAGCTCGCTCGCCGCATGCTCACCCAGTGCCCGGTAAGCCTCGAATTGCTCTTCATCAAACACTTGATCGGCCGTCGTTTGATGCGGGAAATCAGGATTTCGCAGTTTGTAGTTCGCCAGCGCCAGCGACTCGTTGCCGGTCACGGAGAGTTTGATGTAGAGCAAGAATCCTAGCTGTTTTTCGCCCTTTTCGCCCTTTTTGCCGGGATAACGAATCTCGCCGAGGGCAAAGTGATAGGGTGACGGTCCTCCCGGCTTTTCGGGCTGGAAGCGACTTACATCCAGATCGATATCAATTTGAAAATCGAGTTTGGCTAGTCGCATGAGTCGCGCGAGTGCGCCGCACTGCAGCGCGGCATCACATTCGCCATCAATGACAACGATGAATTTGCAGCGGCGACGTAACAGCTCGTGAACCCCCAGATTCTCCATGTGGCCGCCGTCAGAGATATTGACGAAGCAGGAGCGATCATTCATCCATCCCAGCGCCTGCCTCATCAGATACCAGGGGCCCGCCTGGGAGTTGACAAAAGGAACTCCGATTCGCCCTGGAACCTTGATCCAGTAATCCAGTCGAATATTAAAGAGCGTCAATAGGAAGCGGGCCGCGGGGACCGTGAACTGCCCCATCTGCGGCGCTGCAGCCGCTCCCGAAATCGCCATCGCCGTGCCAAGATTGAGCTGCTGATCTCCTTGTTCCCAATCCGTGGTTTTGAAAAAGCCAGTCGCTGGACTGCCAGAATAGAACGGATTGAAAACAAAAAAATCACCTCGTCGAGCACAAACGGTGCCGTTGTCGCTTTGCGGTGCATTGAGCGTGCAGTTGATCAGATGAATCGGCCCCGTCTTGTTTTGGTTTCGCAGTTCGCTGATTCGTTGATGATCGTTTACCGTCACCTTTATGCCGTCTGCAGATTCAGACTGCTGCACAACGTACGTGTCAGTGAGCTTTCGTCGATAGAAGGGGTGTAATGAGGATTGATTGATGTCGTAGAAGCATAGCGCAAAACCCAGTGGCAGAAGCACCAGCGCCAACAGAGTCCAGTTGACGCTTATGCCCCACTGGAGGTCCTGAAAGTCAAAAAAGAAGAACTCTCCTAAACATAAAAATGCCAGGATGACAAAGATGGGCCCCGCGATGGCGAGAACCATCAAGCCGCCGATGCGCGCCACCTTGGAAAGCGGGATCCAGTCCCGAAAAATCGTCCAAAAACGCTGCGCAATGAGAATACCACCGAAACCGAGGCACCCAAACCACCCTTTGTTTCCATCGATTGAGTTCCACCAACGGAAGATCGGTGGCAGCAAATTCCAGATGGTGATCGCCAAGCCTATAGAAATTGCAATAGCCACAAATCCTTGATAACGAACCAGCCGTCGTTCTTGGCCTGTTTTATTGAGCAGTTTCGACGCTGGTCCGAGCGTCAGTAAGGAACAGCCGATCAGTGCCCACGCAAATTGCTGAAATGGAGCCTGCCACAGGTAATCCCAAAATTCGAAATGTTCCACTCCGGCGACTTCCTTTATCGTTTCGCCTTGACTAAGAGATGTAAACAGGAGTGCAGCCGCCATGATCGGCCAGAAAATGATGAGATTAACCAGGATGCCGTGGAGAGCCATGAGGGCCATATTGGCATAATTCTGTAACCCGCCGCTTACCAAGTGGCTACTATGCGCTCGCAAATGCTTAATCGCCTCCGACTCTCCCACATCCGGCTGTTGAAAGGGCAATTGACCTGATTTCAGACCAATTTGATCTTCTGGCTCCTTTGACCGTGGAGTGGAGGTCAAATAGGAACTGATAAACGCTCCCAGGTAGCCTCCCCCCGAGACCGTGGAAAGGTAATCAAATTGGCTGAGCAAGTTCTCTTGAAACAGTTTCTGAACGACACCAAGCGCAAATGATGCGGAGCGGATTCCGCCACCGGAAATCGCCAGCCCCGTCACGTTAACAGGCACGGCGACAGGTGCGGCAACGGGCGATCCTGACGCCTTTCTTCGCTCTTGGATCGCGTTCTGTTCCGCAGCGATGATC
>JBJSXJ010000268.1:0-4404 GCA_046086325.1 Planctomycetota bacterium
CCCAACCCCACCAGCGCCGACTGGTGGCGGGTGACGGGTGGCGGGTGACGGGTGGCGGGTGACGGGTGGTGGGTGGCGGGTGGCGGGTGGCGGGTGGCGGGTGGTGGGGGAATGATTCACGAGCATTCACTCAAACAGTCAACTTCCTATTCCAATCTTCCAAGTCCCATCTTTCTATTCACTACTTCCCAAGTGACTACTTCCCAACTGACCACTTCCCAACTGACCACTTCCCAACTGACTACTTCCCATCTTCCTACCTCCCAACCGATAGTCTCCGTGCCTCCGCGCCTCCGTGCGAAACCCACTCCGTGCTCCCCGACTCCCCGACTCCTCAGTCTCTCCGTGCGCAACCCGGACCCGCGAAACCGTAGCGATTCAGCGCGAAAGTTCGCGGTGGAGCTGCTCGAAATCGGACTCGCTGGGCGTACCCGCCAGGCCGGGCGGCGTAGCGCGAAGGAATTCGATCAGTTGTCGTGCCCCGGCCGTGTCCCCGGTTTTTGCCTGAGCTCGCGCCACGCCCAGTTTGGCCCGATACCACCGTGAAGTCCTCGCTTTGGAAGCAGCCGCAATTTTGCGATATTCCCCTAACGCTCGCTGCCAATCTGCTTTCTCATTTCCACTCAACCAGAGATCTGCAAGTTGTTCGCGAGCGTCCCCGTCGGCAGGCTTTTCAGCCAATATTCTCTGTAACTCCGTGAGCGCCGCAGACCGTTCGCCGGCCGTAGCAAGTGCCGCGGCTCGCTGCCGCTCCAGCACCGCTCGCAGCCGCTCGTCCGCCGTCAGCGATCGGATCAGGGCGGGTTCGAGCAGCTCGAGTTGGAGCCGCGCGAGTGCCGTACGCTCACCCACCGGTGCTGCTCGACTGATCTGTTCGAGCTGCCCCAAGATCAACCGGAGCGACTCCCCTGCCGCTGCCTGGTCCTCCTTATTTTGCCGACTCGGCTGAGTATCCGCATTCGTTCGTGCGCCCGAGCTCCCCGGGTTGGGCGTCTGCGCCGCGGTCGCAAGTGCCTTCCGGAGCAGCGTGCGGGCCTCGTCCAAACGACCTGGTTGCCCCGCCAAGGCAACCATGAGCAGCGACTGCAGAGTCGCCCGCTCAGACGCCGAAACTTCGACGACTGCTTCGTTCGGCCCTGCTTCGTTTAGCGCTGCCTCGTTCGGCGCTGATTCGCTGAGCCCTGCCCCGCTGAGTGGTCGGATGAGTTCTTCCAGCAAACGATAATCGACCTGGGGTGCTTGCAGGTGATACTTCGCGGCCGTGGTCGCCGCGAAGTAGCGCACAGCCGCGAGGTTCTCAGCGTGAAAATCTTCCGGTCTACTGGCCGCTTGACGCGCGACTTGCGTGAAGTGATCGGCCGCTGCTGCACGCTCCTTTTTATCCGCCTCCAAATTTGTACCCCGAGCGCGCGTCCAGCACTGCTGCTGCACGCGCGCCAACCCGCGCAGCGCCGTTTCATACAGGGGTGACTTCGTCGCAATCGCGGCATAAGCCTCCAGCGCCTGAGCTAGTTCCCCGCTTTCTTCTCGATACACCGCAATCCAAGCCCGCGCCTGATTCGCAGTTTCATGTCGAGGCCACTGACTCACCTGTTCCTCCAGGCATTTCAAATACGAGCCCCGCAGTGCGTCGTGTTCATTCCCGCGCGCCGCGACGGTTACGTCGCGAAGCTGCTGAGCCCAATTCCAGGCAGCTTGCAAATGAGCGTCAGGCGAATCGAGATGCTGGGGAAACTCCAGCGATAATCGCTGTAATCGCTCTGCTGCTTCCGCATGTCGTTTGTTTTCCTGCAGCACCAGCGCTGCTCGATATGCCCATGGAAACGCCGCTTCAGCGAACGACTGCGCGCCGCCAAGCCGCGAGTTTCTAGTCGACAACTTCGCCTCGCGCCGCGCCGTCGCCACGGCACGATCATACTCTTGTACCGCTTCCTCCCAGCGTCCTTCGCGGTAGAAACGATCGGCTGTACGAGCCATGATCGTGGAGCTGACCGTTAGGCTGGCCGAGCCACCTGGCCCACCCGCTGTCACGAGCAGCAACTCACCGCGCTGTCGCCAATACGACTCCTGCTCTTGCTCGATCTTTTGCAACTGCTCAATCGCTTGCTCCTGCCAACGACTCGCATCGTCAACCTGCTTCTGCCGACTCGCAGCACGCCAGCGAGCAATCAAATACTCAAGCCTGGCCAGTGCCAACTCTGGCGATTGCAATTCCAGTTCATGGGGAGCCGCCTGCAGAGTGCGCTGCACTTGTTCCAGCTCGCCTTGAGCTAACCAGCAGCGAGCTCGTTCGGCAGACACATCGCCTCTGTCTTTCGCCGCTTGCTCACCCTCAGGAAGCTGCTCGAGCGAACGTAGTGCGATGTCGTATTTACCGAGCAGTCGTAATGCGGCGACTCGTTCGAGCAGCAGTGGCAGTGCCAGCGGATCATCACCGGCTATTTGATTCTGCGACTTCTCCAGAAACTGCAGCGCCCGATTGAGCGTTGACAGCCGATCGTCACTGCTCGCAGCGTAACAAAGCGCCATGTTGCGCAAGGCTCGCGCCGCTTGCAGTCGCAATTGATGCTGCAATCCTGCTAACTCTTCCGCTGTCCACTCATCTGCCGCCGTCGCCGGTCGGCGAAATCGCTGCGGCAAGAGCTGTGTGAGGTCCTGATCAAGTTGTTCCAGTGCGCGCACGGCCTGCCGACTTAATTTGAGCGCCGACGACTCGCCCTGACCTGGTACGCGGGTCGCTGGCGGAGCCCCAATTGGAGATGCTGGCGGGGTCGACACCTGAGATGGTCGCTGCTCGTCGTTCCCCTGAGCCGCGACCTGGTCGCGCACTTCCATCTCCTGTCGCGCTAATTCACCGGCAGCAAAATCGGCAAGTGCATCTTGAGCGCGGACAATTAGCGTCTGACTATGATCGCGATAGTCGTTGACGAATCGACGTGTAATTTCATGAGCCTGTTGTAAGAGTGGTGCACGGTCCGCCTCGGGTACGCTCAAAGCATGAGCCGCTAACGTGCGAATCCACTCGACTGCAACAGCGCCACGAGCACCAGCCGATGTGCCACCCGACTCATAGCGATGCTGACAATACGATTCCGCCAGCTCGAATAACTGACGACTTCGCAGACCAGCCAGGTAGCGAGCTTCAAATTCACTGGGGGGTGATTGGGCGACAGCTTGCGGCCCGCCAACAAGTTCCAGCGTTAGGCTAGCGCTGACGATGATCAACCACCAGCCGAGTGCCAATCGTGGCTCACCATTCCTCAACGGGTCACTGGCAGGTCGGCACGCACTCATGACGATTCTCGACGCTGAGCTGCGAAATGAACGCGCTGAAAACCACAACGGCGAGCGGCATCGTAGGCATCGATGACGATGCCGAGCGGCACTTGTTTGTCCGGATGCAAGACCACCGGAACCGCCGGTGCAATGCGCGCGATCGTGACCAGCTGCTGCTCGACCAGAGATCGATTGGCAAACGGTTGATCGTTCACGAGCCACATAACCTCACCATCACTCCAGCGTAACCGCACGACCACTCGCTCAAAATCCGCCTCCGGTGGCGGTGGCTCGAGCGCGGTGAGCGGTCCTGCTTCAGGAGTTACGCGGGCGGACGAAACCGAGCCCGGTAACCAGCGCTCCGGCGATTGAAAACTGGCCGTCCAAACGAAAAACACTAAGAGCAGAAAGACAACATCAATGAGGGGAGTCATCTGCAGCTCTAAGCTGGAACGGCGGCGAGTGATGGACGATGGTAATTGCATGACTCGTAAACCCTCAGTTGCCATCCGCTCGCGGGACCGAACTGTTTTTTCCCTCCGGCTCTCGCACCGCAAAAGTCACTCGCGACCAGCCCGCGGCGGCACAGCCTTGCAGAATGGGCTCCACATATTCGTAGGGCACCGACCGATCGCCGCGCACGCGCAGCTCGGTGGCTGGATCAACCGTCGTGCGCAGTTGCTTCAACCGCTCCGGTAGTTCGCTCACCATCAGCTTGTGTCCGGCCAGTCGTACGGTTCCATCCATCAGCAGATTCACGGTGATGCGGGAAACTCCTTCCGCCGCTTCCTCTTCAATTCCAAGTTGTGATGTGGGAAGCGGGAGTGGTAACTGAGTTTCCTGTCGAGCGAGGTGACTCGATACCAGAAAAAAAATGAGTAACTGAAACACGATGTCGATGAGCGGCGTCATGTTGATGCCCACATCCGCTCGACTGTAAACGCTCGGGACTCTCATCCAGCTCCTCCCTCTCCTCGTCGCCGTGGTGCCGGTGGCGGTCCGGACGAAGATGGCGGAGCAGAAGAAGATGGCGGAGCAGAAGAAGATGGCGGAGCAGAAGTTGGCGGTGCAACAGAGGAAGAAGGCGGCGGAGCGGCGGGGCCGGTGGGCGACGTGACGGGAATGCGT
>JBJSXJ010000269.1:0-5574 GCA_046086325.1 Planctomycetota bacterium
TATTCGATCTCCGTGATGGAACCTTCGGTGCCCAACGTGTCGCCAAAGTCGACCAGCCAGTCATTGCCAAAGGCGACAAGGCGTCGCTGGTCGTCGTAACCGCGACGGTATCATCGGTGTTCCAGAGATGGTTGGCGGTGAAGGTGATCTGGTCGAGCGACGTATTGGTGCTGCTGGGAATCAGCTCCGTATTCGCCATCGTGATGCCGTTTTCTTCGATGTTGGCATCTTTGCGCAAGCGCGTGGTGTTGGGAAATGAGGCTGTTTGATAGGAGGACCAGAATTGCGCGAAGTATTCGGTACCGATAACGACATCGCGGTCAAAATCCCAGCAATAACCCGGCACAACGCGCGAAATGACACTCGTCACATTGCCGCTGAAGTTCAGCGGGCTGGCGCCACTGGCGGCATTCGCCGCAGTGGTATGGAGACGGAGCGTGGTGGCGCTGACCACACCGACGTAGTAGACGGTGGAAGTGGTAAGTCCGGCCACGTTGCTGGAAACTTGGATGGGATCGCCCGTGACAAAATTATGGGGCAGGGGAAACGTCAGCAGGTTGCCGCTGGTGCCACTGGGAACTTGACCGAACAGATCCAAATCATTGCGCTCCCCGAGAACGATCATTTGGCCGGTGGTGGGAGCGGCACTCAAAATATCCACTCGCCCAGTCGTGCCACCCGCCAACGCGTTGGCTTGTGAGTTGTAGAACTGGTAGACGTTGCCACCCAGATTGCGGACGAAGTAATGCACACTATTGAGCCCACCGATTGCCGGGGTGCGGGCGAGGCCGGTGGAGTTTAGGCCCGCAAAGTTGGCGGTGATATCGGCAACTAAATCGATGCGGCCCGTCGTGCCCCCTGCCGTAGCGTTGGCTGCCGAGTCGTAAAGACGCACGGTATTTGGCGACGTCACGTTTACGAAATAGGTTGTCGTGGAGGAGAGGCCACCGCCCGTTTGATTCACGCGGACAGGGTTTCCGTTGACCAATCCGTGCGGGTCGGCAAAGGTGACTGTATCGGCGGTTTGATCGGTCGAGGCAGGAGCAGCTTGGGGGCCATAAGCGACTACCACGCGGGCCCCGTCACCGGTGTTCCAGGCGACGGGAAGCGAACCGAGCGTGATGGTATCGGCCGCCACATCGGTCGCTACCGGAATACCGCTCGAGACGTTCGTAACATCAAAATAGGCCAGCGGTGTGATTTTGGCGACGTTGATGCGAGTCGTGCCGAGGGAAGGCAGTTGAGCCTGCAGCGCGTTTATGTCTTTGAAATTGATTTGAACGTTGGACTGGATGCGTTCGATACCAGCCACTGCCGACACGGGGAAGGTCTGCACGTAGGAGTCTGTATTATCGGGGAGGGTGACGCTGTTTTGTCCGAGCGCACCGCCGTTGATCTGCGCATTAATCGCTCCCAGGTCGTAGGCCGAGACAAACGTCGGATTGATCGTGTAGGTCAACCGCAGTTCGGTGGGGATGATCCGCTCGCTCAGCATCGTCCCCACGACGACTTCATCGCCACTGGTGGGATTAGCAGGCGTGGGGTCGAACACTAAGTCACTCGTCGCGGGCAAAGCGTTGAAGGTGGCCATCAGCTGCCGCGGTTCCAAACCTTCCAGTCCGCGCAAACGGCTGGCTAAGAGCGCTCGCGCGGTTCCTTTTCCAGTCGCTCGACGTTGTCGCCGGGAAGCGGTCCCCTGGCTGCTGGTTAACTTGGAATTGCCTAGGAACGGTAATCGTGGGAGCAGCTTCATCATGCGCTTCTTATCCTCAATCGCGATCGTAATTCGTGTTCCAATTCGCCTACTGCTACGCACGACTGCCCAGACGTGCGCACGGAGTTCTAACATACTCGCCGGATTAGGTAAGGCCAGCGATTTGCGGGTTTTTTCGGGATTGCGTAAAGCTTGAGGATTTTTTGCTGGCGGCTGACAAAATTCCCAAGCAACCTACATTTACGCTCCCTGCAATCCACACCCTTACCAGTTCAGAGTTGAATCGACTTATGCGATGCTTCAGGCTCGATCGTAGTTCTTTCGGGACGAACGTTTCGATTTACGGATTTCAGGTGCTCTCCTGCCACCGATTAAGAGAACTGCTGTGGCAACGTTGTCTCAGTGCGGTCGCCCTGATGTTGCCGCTGCTCGCTCCGGGGTGGACGCGCGCTCAGACTTCACCGCCCGCAGTCCCTCCCAGCGTTACCGCTCAGAATACCCCCGCCCCGGCGACCGTGAGCGTGCAGCTGGCGCAGGATCCCGATCTATCTCCCGACGGTAGTCAACTCGCCTTTTCCTGGCGCGGAGATATCTGGACGGTGGCTAGTACCGGGGGACGAGCACGCCGACTCACCCATCACGAGGGGCATGATCGCAGTCCCAAGTATTCGCCCGACGGACAATCGATTGCTTTCACCAGCGATCGTGACGGAGCGGTACAAGTCTATCTCCTGCCGGTCGCAGGCGGTCAACCGCGACAGCTCACCCACCACACGGCCGGCTTTCAACTCGAAGCTTGGTATCCCGATGGTGAGTCGTTGCTGGTGAGCGGACAGCGGGATCATTTTTGGAAGCGAGCGGAGCGGTTTTTCAAAATCTCGATTTTGAAACGGCAAGCCGAACAGTTGCTGTTTGACGACTACGGCTCGGAGGGGAGACTCTCGGGCGATGGTCGCCAGTTACTGTTCACTCGCGAAGGTCCGGCCTGGTGGCGACAAGGTTATCAGGGCTCTCAGGCCGCTCAAATCTGGCGCTTTGATGGTGAAACGAAGTCCTTCGATCAACTGTTACATCCTGCTACGGGTGCTCGCTGGCCCTTGTGGAAACCGGCGGGCGATGGTTTTTACTATGTGGGCTCTGGCGCGAACGCTCAGAATCTTTTTCAGTTCGATTTCACCACTCGTCAGTCCACGCAGCTCACGAGCTTCACACGGGACTCCGTCGTGTTCCCCTGTCTCGCTCGTAATGGATCGGTCCTTGTCTTTCGTCATTTGTTCGACTTCTATCGCTGGGTACCTACGGCCAACGAGCCGCCGCAGCGACTCGTGATCGAGGTGGCGGACGATCAAACCGGGACAGCTCTGGAACGACGCACGCTCACGACGAGTAATCACGTTTCGTACTCGCGAGATGGCTTAGAGATCGCCTTTATCGCTGGCGGTGATGTGTGGGTGATGGACACCGAACTACGTGAGCCGCGGCAAGTCACGAACACGCCCGAGGAGGAACGCGAAGTGCAGTTCTCGCCCGATGGCAAGTCGCTGGTTTTTGTCAGTGACCAGCAGGGTCAAACCGATTTATGGTCGGCGCAGCGTGTGCAAGGGGATCGCTTCTGGTGGCTGAACGACGCATTCACACTGACGCGCCTCACCAACAACTCGGCCGTGGAAGCAGATCCCAAGTGGAATCCCGATGGCAGTCGACTCGCCTTTGTGCAGGGACTGGGGGGACTGGTCCACACCGCGCCTGATGGCAGCGACCTGAAGTCGATCACGCGCTCGTTCAATTCGCCCGATTACAACTGGTCGCCGGATGGACGCTGGATGGCCTATGCGCAGAGCGACGATGATTTCAATCGCGATGTCTGGATTGCACCGATCGATGGTTCCACTGCGCCGCTCAACATCTCACGGCATCCCGATAACGATGGCAGTCCGGTCTGGTCTCCGGATGGACGAGCACTCGCTTTTACGGGTCGTCGGGCGAACGAGGAAGTGGATATTTTCTATGTTTGGCTGCGAGCAGCGGATGAAGAGGTGTCGCGTCGTGATCGCACGCTGCGCAAGGCGCTGGAGAAAATGCAGAAAGGTCGTCCCAAGAAAACGGCTACCAAGGCTGCGGGAAGTGCTCCGGAGAATGCGGCCGAAAGCGGTTCTGACAGCCCGCGTCGCACGGTGCCGGAAATGGTCATTGATATCGAGGGCATTCAGGAACGCGTCCATCGGCTACCCATCGCCGACTCCACCGAAAGTCAGCTCTTCTGGTCCCACGATGGCAAGAAACTCGCCTTCAGTGCGACGATCGAGGGGAAGCGAGGTACGTACTTCGTGGAGTTCCCGGAGGATCTGAAACCGAAGTCGCTGGTGGCCCAGGTGGGAACTCACGCGCGATGGCTCGAAAGTGGGCAAGTTGTCTGGCTGTCACTAGGCACTCCCGCTGCGATCAGTGCGACGGGAACGCCAGCCAGTTATCGTTTTCAAGTGCGTCAAGAGTTCCCTCGCTCTGCTCGTGATGCGGCCGTCTTTGACCAGTGCTGGCGAGTGATGCGTGACCAGTACTACGACGAACGACTGAATAACCGTGATTGGAATGAAGTGCGGCAAAAGTATCGTGACATGGCGGCCCAGGCTCACGATCCCGAAACGCTCACCCGCGTCATTCAGTTGATGCTCGGCGAGCTGAACGGATCCCATCTTGGTTTCACACTTCGCGGCGAGGAAACAGCGATGGGCGCGGAGCCGCCGACGAGTCCGAATCCGGCTGCTCCGACCGACCCACCACCGGCGACGGATCCGGCGGCTACGCCGGCGCGAGCGGGTAAGTGGCAAGTCACGACGGCTCATCTGGGCCTGCGATTTGATGCCGCGCATCGTGGTCCGGGGTTACTGGTGCGCGACGTGATTCCAGAAAGTCCGGCGGCACAGCTCAAAACAAAAATCAAACCGGGCGAGACCGTCGTGGCGATCCAAGGACAAACTGTCGATCCCACCACCGACCTCACGCTGGTGCTGAATGGTCCGCCGGATCGCGAGCTGGTTTTGAAGGTGAAATCGGAGGCGGGTGCTGAGCGACAAGTGACGCTGCGCCCCATCACCTACGCCGACGCTCGACGCCTGCTTTACGATGCCTGGGTGAAAGCGAATCGACGTCGCGTGGAGCAACTTTCCGCGGGGCGACTGGGATACCTGCATATTAGTGGCATGAACATGCCAAGTTTCTACCGCTTTGAAGAGGAACTGTACGCGGTGGGAGCGGGCAAGGAGGGACTGGTGATTGACGTGCGTGAGAATCCCGGTGGATCCATCACCGATCACTTGCTCACCGTTCTCACGCAGCCGACGCATGCGGTCACGGTTCCGCGCGGTGGTGGTCCTGGTTATCCGCAGGATCGCATCGTGTACGCCACGTGGCGAAAACCGATCGTCGTGCTCTGTAATCAAAACAGTTTCTCGAATGCCGAAGTTTTCAGTCACGCCATCAAGACGTTGGGACGTGGCAAGTTGGTGGGGGTGCCGACGGCGGGCGGAGTCATCAGTACGGGCAGTGCCACGATCATGGATGTCGGTACCCTGCGGCTCCCCTTCCGCGGCTGGCACCTGCGCGACTCGGGGGAAGACATGGAACTGCATGGTGCGCAGCCCGACGTTGTCGTTTGGCCGCAGCCTGGTGAGTTACCACGCGGTCAAGACTCGCAGCTCGAAAAGGCGATCGAAGTACTCACCGCAGACGTGGACGCTGCCAAGCAAACACCACGCCCGAAGTTGATCAAAGCGAGTGAACGTAAACCGGACAGCGACGCTAAGCCGCCGCGTCCCGCTGCCGCCACTCCACCTCGTGGTGCCTATCAATAGCCCCGTTTT
>JBJSXJ010000270.1:0-9146 GCA_046086325.1 Planctomycetota bacterium
GGCGCATGGTTCACCTGCGTCGTGTGCATCGATTTGATGAAGCACAATTCATCGGCGATCGAAGCGGTGTGAGGCAAGAAATCGCAGACCCAGGCACCCGACTGGCCGTGCTGTTTGAATCCTGTGAACGACGGCAGTACCGCGCGAGCTTTTTGTCCCGCCGTCATGGTGCTCAGTTTTTGATTGCGATGAATCGACTCCGGCAACTCAGAACCGCGAAGCTTGACCATCTCCGGCTTGTAGTCGAACAGATCGAGATGGGGTGGAGCTCCGTTTTGAAACAGATAGACCACACGTTTTGCTTTTGGAGCGAAATGCGGCAGCGAAGGTAGCCCGCCGATGCGCTGGCGCGCGATCGGCTCTGCAGCACTCGCTCGACTGCTGCCACCACCCGCGGCGGTACCCAGCAACGAGCTCAAGGCGGCGGCCCCCATTCCCAGTGTCGCTTCACTCAAGAAGTGTCGCCGTGTCTGTTGCAGAGCTTGATTAGCAAGTGGATGCATGGCGTTATTCCTTCGTCACAGTTTCATCAAGATTCAGCAGCAGACTTGCCACACCGGTGAATGCGGCTAACTCACTCGGTGCGATCTTTTCACTGGCTTTAGATTCGCCGACGCCAATCAGTTTCTTCGCCGCCGCTTCGTCCTGGACAAAATCCGCTCGCAGAATTCGCAGCCGATTCAGGATGACCGCGAGTTCCTGCGGGCGTGGCGTACGACTGGTACAGCGCTGAAACGCTTCCGTAATTCGAGCTTCATCGGTGGCATGTTCCGCTAGTAGTACGCGCTGCGCCAGATGCCGCGCCGCCTCAACGTACGTGACATCGTTGAGCGTCACGAGGGCGTGCAAAGGGGTATTGGTACGAGCCGTTTTCACTTGGCACGTTTGCCGACTGGCCACATCAAAGAATACGGTCGGTCCCACAATTCGTCGCCAGAAAAGATACAGGCTGCGCCGATAGAGCGCCAGGCCGTGATCCTGTTCATAACGGATCTGACCAAACGTAGCGTCCTCCCAAATCCCCGGCGGCTGATATCCCTTGACAGGCTTGCCACCCACTTGCTCCACCAACAGACCACTCACCGCCAAAGCTTGATCACGCAGCATCCACGATGGCAAGCGATAGCGAGGACTACGGCTCAGCAATCGATTCTCCGGATCCCGCTCGAACTGCTCGCGCGTCATCGCCGACGACTGACGATAGGTGGCACTGGTGACGATGAGCCGCACGAGATGCTTCATGTTCCAGCGATTCACACCGCCCGAGGTTTCACCCGCGGTGGTGGCGACTGTGGGCTGAGCGACTGTGGGTTCGCGCAATTCGCACGCGAGCCAGTCGAGTAGTTCGGGGTGCGAAGGACGTTCGCCCTGCACTCCAAAGTCCTCCGCTGTCTTCACCAACCCCACTCCAAAAAATGTCTGCCAAGTGCGATTCGCGGTAACGCGAGCGGTAAGCGGATGCTGGGGCGCTACCAGCCACTCGGCCAGGGCCAGACGATTACTAGCGGAGTTTTCAGGCAACGGCGGCAGTGATTTGGGCACCCCGTGACTCACCGCATCCGCCGGCTGATCCCACGCTCCACGCTTTAACACGTGAGTGGCACGGGGCTGAGTGCGTTCGCGCATGATCATGGTGGAGGGTGTTTCGTTTTCAGCTTTCTCGCGCTCTTTTTTCACGTCGTCCGCTCGTTTGCGCGCGTCCACCACATCGGTTCGACTGGCCAAATAGTATTCGCTGACATCTTTCTTTTGTGTGTCATTGCGCTGTTCAGCGGCGATCGCCAGTGCCGCTTTGACATGATCGGGTGGTGAACGCCAAGCATTCACAGGTCGGTTGGTCACCAACAATCGGAATCGACCGAGCACATGGGAGACGTGTGGTGTTTGGTGTTCCAGTCGCACGGTGAGTGTTTGCGGGGCACCGTCACCGATCGGCGCCGCAGTCTCCAGTGTCAGCCCATGCGGTTTTCCGAACTGCGGCATGACCGCCCAGCCGGTCTCTGCTTTACCATCAATCGCGTTCGCAGCAGGCCAGCCTTCTTGAGCAAAATCGGCCTGTGCATTTTTCAGTGCGACGGGCTGACCATTCAGCAGCACCTTGATCTCCGACAACACAAAGTTTCCGTTGTCTGCTCGCCCCGGTCCCGAATTCACCAAGCTCGCATCGGGCAACGCTTCGAGTTTAAAACCGGTGACACCGGCGAGGTTCAATTTGGTCTGCAGCACAAAATCATCTTTGGCTGGATTTGAGCCACTGACGAGCACACTGTGGTCATCCGCTTGCTTCAGCGTCGCGCCGCCGGACGAACTGAGCTCCATCCACGACAGCGGTTGCCATGGATCCGCAGAACTACCGAGTGACTTTTCCCATTCCGCTTGACCTGGGCGAGCGTCCGCCTCCACCTTGGTCACCGCGGCACGCAAATCTCCCTCACGTTTTTTCAGCTCCTCGATTCGAGCTGCGATCTCGGGCGTCATCACTTTCAAGATCGGCTTGCCCAGTGGAAACGCATCGGCTCCGCCATTCTCATCAATCGAGTTGAAGTAGGCCGCGAGCTGGTAATACTCGCGCTGTGAAAACGGATCGAATTTATGATCGTGACAACGACAGCAGTTGAACGTGAGTCCCATCCAGACCGTGCCCGTCGTTTCCACTCGATCCTGCACGTAATCCACTCGCGACTCCTCCGCGATCCGACCGCCCTCACCATTGATCATATGATTGCGGTGAAACCCAGTCGCGATGAATTGATCTTGTGTGGGTGAGGGGAGGAGATCACCAGCGAGTTGTTCGATGGTAAAACGGTCGAAGGGCATGTTGTCGTTGATGGCTCGAATCACCCAATCGCGCCAGAAGTACATGGAGCGAGTGGGATCACCTTGATAGCCGTTCGTGTCGGCATAGCGAGCTGCATCGAGCCATTCCCAAACCATCCGCTCGCCGTATCGCGGCGACTTGAGCAGTCGATCCACCACCTTTTCATAGGCATCGCTGCCGGAGTCATTCACGAACTCCCGCACTTCCTCTGGCGTCGGCGGTAAACCGGTCAAGTCCAACGTCACTCGACGAATAAGCGTTTCCCGCGATGCCGCAGGAGACGGACTCATACCCGCCTGTCGCAGTCGGTCGAGTACGAAATGATCAATCGGATTGCGTGGCCACTGGGCGTGTGGGGAGTCGGCAGCGGGCAGCGGCGGTTGCGGTCGCACGGGCGGTTCGAAGGCCCAGTGCTTGCCCCAGACGGCGCCTTCATCGATCCACCGGCGCACCAGTTCAATCTGCTGTGGGGTGAGTTTACGATTGGACTTGGGCGGCGGCATCTGCAGCTCGGGATCACTGCTGGTGATGCGCCGCATCAGCTCACTCATCGCACTCTTACCACGCACGATCGCGGCAGTGGTTTCCCGAGGCTGAATCGCACCCTCTTCCGTATCGAGACGCAGATTGGCCTCGCGATTTTTCTCGTCGGGACCATGGCAGAAAAAACAGTTGTCGGACAGGATCGGCAAAATGTCCCGACCAAACTGCAGTGGCTCAGCGGCCATCGTCATCGAGCTACCGGCACTCAGCAGCAGTAGGAGCAGTAGCAGCACGGCCGCTAAGTAGCGGCACGGCGTCAGCCGTCCGGCCGGCAAATACGTCGCCTCAGCATCCCCAGGCCGTTTCTTCCGATCAGTCCCACGACGGCTGCCCGTGATTCCCGAGTCCGACTCTGCGCTCCGCATCACTCGTCTCCTTCAACACACCTAATCGTGGCTGCAGATAACGCGACGATCGCAGAGATCGACGCGCTCGATCGTGACTACGACAACAATTCGGTTACCACACGGGCCGGTTCCACACCCGATAGTTTCAGATCGAGTCCCTGGAACTTGTAGGTGAAGCGGTTGTGATCGATGCCTAGTTGGTGCAGCAGAGTGGCATGTACGTCGTGCACCGACACGCGATTCTCCACCGCTCGATAGCCCAGATCATCGGTCGCTCCATAACTGCTTCCGCCTTTGAAGCCGCCACCTGCGAACCACATGGTGAATCCGGCCAAGTGATGATCGCGTCCGTTACCCTGGGCCATCGGGGTGCGACCGAATTCAGAACCAAACACGATGAGCGTATCCTTGAGCATGTCGCGCTGCTTCAGATCGCTGATGAGTGCCGCCGCGCCGCGATCCACTTCCGCCGCTGTTCCCGCCACGTGATCCTTGACCGCTCCATGGTGATCCCAGTCACGATGATAGAGCTGGATGAACCGCACACCGCGTTCAGCCATGCGTCGAGCCAGCAAGCAATTCGCACCGAACGTGCCATCGCCGCCCTTGGTGCCATAGAGATCAAGAATGTGCTGCGGCTCGTCTTTCAAATCCATTAAATCGGGAATACTGGTCTGCATGCGAAACGCCATCTCATTCTGGGTGAGTCGAGTGGCAATTTCGGGATCCGTGTTGTCTTGTTGATAGAGGCCATTGAGCGACTGAATCGCATCGATGACATCACGCTGCCGCTTCGTGGTGACTCCCTTGGGGTTGTTCACGTAGAGCACCGGATCGCCTTGGCCACGGAATTCCACGCCTTGAAAACGGCTGGGTAAAAAACCGGAGTGCCACTGACGAGCGGCGATCGGCTGCTTCTGTCCGAATCGGCCTGTCGACACCATGACGACGAAGCCGGGCAGATTCTCCGACTCGCTGCCCAAACCATACAACAGCCAAGAACCCATGGCGGGGCGCCCCGTCAACATGGTGCCGGTGTTCATGAACGTGTGAGCGGGATCATGATTGATCGCATCGGTCGACAGCGAGCGGACAATGCACATGTCATCGGCGCAGCGCGCGCCGAGTTCCGGCCAGACCGTGCTGAGCATCTGCCCGGACTGCCCGTACGCTTTGAATTCATGCTGGGGTGCGAGGCACATGAGTTTCTGCCCTTGCAGCTGCGCGATCTGCTGTCCCTTGGTGAACTCCTCGGGCATCGGCTTGCCATTCATCTCCGCCAGCTTCGGCTTGTAGTCAAACGTATCCAGATGACTCATGCCGCCCGCCATATAGAGCCAGATCACGCGTTTGGCCTTCCGCGCGAACGGAAAGCTTTTCAGCACGCCGGTCCAGCGATCCGAGGTATTGGCCGCTTGGGCCTCTGCGGCCCGGGCAAGGTCATTTGGCCAGAGCGCCGAGAACGCCATCGCGCCTAAACTCAAGCCACCGCCCAGCACAAAGCTCCGACGCCCCACCGCCGCCGGCAGCAGACTACCTGCTCCCGTGCGCAGTGACGCGGTGGCTGCGGCAGCATTCCTGCCCGCAGAAACAGTCGAGGAGGGAACGACAACACGAGCCGCTGACGGAATGGGTTTCGACATACGATTTTCCTGTCGCTGGAGGAGCGAGGATCAATTACGGGTAATTGTTTCGTGCAGTGAGAGAATCGCTCGCGTGATGCTAGTCCACGCGGCAAGTTGAACTTTGTTGACATTGGCGGGAACGGGATGAGCGCCCACGGTCGCCAGTTCGTCCGCCGACTTCGGCTCCTGCTGATACTCTTGCAAGTGCTTTTCAAACACACTCAGCAGCAGTTTCGACTCGGCTGGCGTCGCCGGTCGCGACAGCACGCGACGGAAGAGCCAGTCCAGTCGAGTAGCCGGTTCGGCACCGCCATCCTGAAGCGCTCGTTCCGCCAACACGCGCGCCGCTTCCACGTACGTGGGATCATTCAGCAGCACCAGCGATTGCAATGGCGTGTTTGAACGCGAACGATCTGCCGCACATTCTTCACGACTGGGAGCATCAAACGCCAGCATCGATGGATGCAGGTACTGTCGCTGCCAATGCGTATACAGGCCGCGACGATAGAGCTCCTCACCGCTCCCGTTCTGCCATTCGCGACTGGGGAAGTTCAGGTAGGCCCAATAACCGGGTGGCTGATAAGGCTTCACACTGGGTCCGCCCAGTTTCTTGACGAGCAGTCCACTCACCTCCAATGCATTGTCACGCACAATTTCAGCATCCAGCCGAAAACGACTCTGACGCGCCAGCCACTTATTGAACGGATCTTTCTCGCGTAGCTCCGGAGAATCAGCGGCGGTCTGCCGATAGGTGCGCGAGGTCACAATCAAACGAATCATCTGTTTCAAGTCCCAGCCCGTATCGATGAGCTGACCAGCCATCCAGTCGAGTAATTCTGGATGTGTAGGCCAATCACCTTGGGAGCCGAGGTCATCGAGTTTGCGCGACAAACCGGCACCGAAGTAGAGTTTCCAGAGCCGATTGGCCAAGGTGCGGGCGGTGAGCGGATTCTGGGGTGAGATCAGCCACTGCGCGAGATCGAGTCGATTGAGTCGTCGGTCATCTTTACCGGCGGAAGCGAGCACTCCCGGAAACCGCGGAGTCATCTCTTCACCGGTGTCATCCATCCAGTTGCCGCGCGGCAACACACGCACCGTGCGCGGCTTTACCGACACCGTGACAAGTGTTGTCGGGATTCGCTTTTCCAGTTCCACTCGTCCCGCCTCGGCTTGCTTCAGCTCGGTGCGAGTCGCGTCGAGTGCTGGTGCGATCGAGCGATAGTGAGCGGCCAGCTCACGCTGATTCGCCTCGGTCCGCTGATCGGCGGCGAGATTCAAAACGGCGCTGATCGGCGGCGGCAAGGCCGAACCAGCCTTCAGCGGCCTCGCTGCGGTGGTGACCGATAAACGAAATTTACCGAGCGTATGCTGGGGATTTTCGTGACGCTGAGCGATGGTGATGATGAGTGCACTGCCCGGTCCACCGGCAATGTTCTCGGCTGTCTCGAACACGGCGCTGTGAGCCTGTCCAACTTGCTCCATCACCGCCCAGCCCCAGCCTGCGCCTTGAGCATCACCGTCGATTGCGGCGGCGACAGCCCACTTCTTAAAGGGATTCTTTTCCGCAGCCCCCGTTTGCTCGTAGGTCGCCGTTGGATTCTGCAGGGCCACCGGCTGGACCTCATCGAGGCCCGCCGAGCGGAACTGAGCCGTGAATTCTGTCACGACAAAATTCCCGTTGCTCGCTCGCCCCGGTCCCTTCCTCGGCAGCGAATCATCGGGCAGCACTTCCAATCGCATTCCCGTAATCCCGGGCGGCGGATCATTGATCGTAATCGTGTAAACTTCCGTCGGCGGCGACTTGCCACTCGCCAAAATCGACTGGTCCGGTTTGACCTGCAGCGTCGTCTCGGACGCCGCAGTCGCCGTGGTCGGCTTGAGCACCTGCCAGACAATCTGCTGCTTCTCCCAAGCCGACTGCGCTGCCGCCAGTTCCGCCGTGGGGGTATCAAGCTTCTGTCGCAGTTGTGCGATTTTCGAGTCGAATTCGGCTAACTGAGCGGCTTGCTGGGAAGTGGGAACTTTGATTTGCGGTCCCCAGGAATCACCACCGGAGTAAAGTCCACGTTCTTCAATGTCCGCGAAAAACGCTTCCATGCCGTAGAAGTCCCGCATCGTAAACGGGTCATACTTGTGATCATGACACTCGCAGCAGTTCATGGTGACGCCCAGCCAGGCACCGCCAATGTTCCGCACCCGCTCCGCAATGTACTTAGCCAGATATTCCTTCGGCTGCACTCCACCTTCAGCACTCATCATTCCCAGGCGGTTGTAGCCCGAAGCGATTTTCTGTTCGAGTGTGGCGTTGGGCAGCAAATCACCCGCGAGCTGCTCGATCGTGAATTGATTGAACGGCTTGTTTTGGTTGAACGACTGAATCACATATTCGCGATAGGGATAGATCGTCACCGGTTGATCACCGTGATAGCCAACGCTGTCGGCGTACCGCACCAGGTCCAGCCACCACATCGCCTGACGTTCACCAAAATGCGGCGACTCCAGCAAGCGATTGACCAGCTTCTCATACGCTTGTTCGCTGCCATCCGCCACAAACTGCTCCACTTCGGCGGCGGTTGGCGGCAGTCCGATGAGATCAAAACTGAGTCGCCGAATTAAGGTGCGACGATCCGCTTCCGCTGAGGGAGCCAGTCCTTGTTGCTGCAGCGATTGCCGAATGAACCTATCGAGCGGATTGACAACCTGCGGATCGCTACCAGCCGGAATCGCCGGCCGACGAATCGGCTGATATGCCCAGTGCCCTTCCCACTTCGCGCCTTGTTCAATCCAGGTTTTGATGAGCTGCACTTCGGCTGCAGAGAGCTCCTTGCCAGAATCCGGCGGCGGCATCTTCTCGGCCGGGTCGGTCGAAGTGATGCGGTGCACCAACACACTGTCAGCCGGTTTGCCCGGGACAATGTTCTTCCCCGAATCACCCTGGCGGAACAGCCCCTCTTCGGTGTCCAGTCGCAGGTTCGCCTCGCGCGTGTTCTTGTCCGGCCCATGACACGCAAAGCAGCGGTCCGACAAGAGAGCACGAATGTCGCGGTTAAACTCGACCGGACCCGCCGCGTGCGACGCCTCACCCGTCAGTAACGCCAGAGAGAGCACGATCCACAACCCGAGCCATCGATGCTGTTTGGGCTGCTTTGGCTGCTGGAAGACGCATAGCGTCTGGGGCTGACACGTCGCAGTTCGCAGCGGCAGCCGGCGTCCAGCAAACGGGGCGGAACAAATTACACGCAGGTTTGAATTCATAGGAATCTACCAAGCATTTTGGTGCGCGGCCGGGACCGCAATAAAACCAGGACGGTAGTTAAGGGTGAGAATCGATTGCGGACCAATATCATCCGCGAACCGAGGGAGCGGGTCAACCAGCAGGGCGACGGGCATGTTCACGGCAATCGCGAGCCGCCAAAGCTCCCTGGTGACGTGCCCCTTGTCAGTTGAAGCGCTAGCCGAGTACCTTGTGGGCTCGTCCGTGCGGGCCTTGGCGGAGCTTGGGCATCGACCCATGTCCGCCACGTCGTTTCCGCCTCCACGTTTCAATTTTTTCAATCCAATTCCAGCAGCGAAGAGAAGGGAATAGTCATGAGTTCACTCGTGCAACAAGCAGCTCCTGAGTTCAAGGCCCAAGCCGTTATGCCTGATGGCACGTTCAAAGAGATCAGTCTGGCCGACTACAAAGGCAAGTACGTGGTGCTCTTCTTCTATCCACTCGACTTCCCCTTCGTCTGCCCGACGGAAATCATTGCGTTCTCAGATCGAGCCGCCGAGTTCGAAAGGCTGAACGCGCACTTGATCGGCGTATCGATC
>JBJSXJ010000271.1:0-14448 GCA_046086325.1 Planctomycetota bacterium
GGTGTCCCGATGTTTCACAGCTTTCTACCCCCGGGCGACGGCAGCGAAACGTTTCCGCTTCCTACGCAGCGTCTGGCCGTATGGTTTGAGCGGCGATTGTTTCCGCCTCCGAAGCACCGTGGCGTGATCCGTGGCTAGTAATCCCCCCTTGAAGAAGGGTCCTTGTCCCCACCTTAAATTTAAAATTTGATTGACATAAACCACTGCTTATCGTTACTTTCTGTCGACTTAGCCCAATATGTGGTCGCCCAGATCGCGGATGCACGTCCCGGAGAGCACCTAATAATGTTGTCTTTGCCATCGACGCGAGTTGCGGATCGAATGTTCAACTCGATTACGCCTTTCTCCCGTCTCTCAGCCGTAGTGGGTTCTGTCGTACCAACCGTCGTGCTGCTGGTTTGCTCCGCATCGCTGCTAGCGGCCGATATCGACGTCCACTTAAACCAAGAAAACAAAACGCAGGGTGTCACGCGAGCGCCGCAGCCGGCCACGGATGAACTCTCCTACTTACGCCGTATTTACGTCGATCTCATCGGGCGTATTCCCACGGCGGAAGAAATTGCCAAGTACGAGCAGTCGCCGACTTCGCAGCGGCGCGAGCAGTTGGTGGAGCAGTTGATGGCGGATCCACGATTCACGGATCGCTGGACCGTTTTCTTTGAAGACATGTTGCGACTGCGTTCTCAGGCCACGGGTGGAGCGGCCCTAATCGCCTACGTGCATCAGGCTGTCAACGACAATCTGCCCTACGATGAAATGTGTCGCCGCCTACTCACGGCCAACGGCAAAGCGGGCCGCACTCCCGAAGTGGGCTTCATTCTGGGTGACGATGCCGATCCCAAGGCGATGGCACGCATCACCTCCCAGGTCTTCCTCGGGGTTCGTATTGGTTGTGCCGAGTGCCACGATCATCCGTTTGACGTATGGAAACGCGAAGACTTTTACAGCGTCGCCGCGTTCTTCGGAAAAACTCGGCGAGTTGAAAGCCAGCTCACAAAGGTGATTTACACGACGGAGAGCGAGCAATCGACAGTGATGTGGCCGCCCGAGGGTGACCCTTCGACGGAGCCCCGCAAGCCGATGGCACCTCGATATCCGTTCCCGCTGGTCGACGATAACGGCAGTCGCGACGTGCTCCTGCGACTCGCTCGACTACGCGAAGAACGCGCACGCCCGCAGCGGGAAAAGGCCGCTAAGGGTCCCTCCGTGGATGATCTCCTGTCCGATGCTGACTCGAAAGTCAAAACTCGCACGGCTTCTGCGACTCCCAACATCGACGTCAGCTCGGAGGCCAAGAAAGAGATTCGCAAGATTGATATTGATGGCAGCCTCTACGCGCGCAGTGAACTACGAGCGAAGTTGGCCGATCAGATCACCAGCCCCAAGAATCGCCTCTTCGCTCAGAACCTTGTGAATCGAGTTTGGAAGGAGCTGATTGGTCGCGGCTTTGTGGAGCCGATCGACGATTTCCGCAAGGACAATCCTCCGAGTCACCCGGAAACGCTTGGTTATTTGGCAGATGAGTTTGTCGCGAGCGGCTACGATTTCCGCTGGCTGGTGAAGTCGATTGTCGCGACGGACGTTTACCGTCGCAGTCGAGCGCCTGCCGACATCGATGAAGCCACTCGGAGCGAACTTGAAGTTGCCTTCCTGGCGACACCGATGCGACGCATGATCAGCGAAGCGATTTACGACAGCATTGTGACAGCGGGGCATCTGTTTGAGTTCAAGCATCCTGCGGGTGCCAACGAACTGGTGCTCGAAGAAAAAGTGCGCGTGCCGGTGGTGGACGATGGGAAGGGTGGCAAACGCAAAGTGCAACCGCTGCTGGGCGGTCGAGCGGGTGGAGCGGGCATGGCGGGGATGCCAGGCATGATGGCCAGGCCCATGGATCGAACCTACGCCGTGGAAGATGCCATCGAACTCGATTTCAAAAAGGTTTTGAACGAGAACGATGAGGAAGTTTCCGTCGAAAAAATGGAAGTCATGTCCCGTGAAGAGCTGGAAGCGGCCCGCATGTTGCAAGAGAAGATGGCGCGGGGCGAGGGTGTAGAATACGTCGATCAGATCGTAAAAAAGGTGGTCGACGCGAATCCGAAGTTCAACAGTTCACTGCGTATGGAATCGCCAGCTCCGCCCGGTCACTTCTTGCGAGTCTTCGGTCAACCGACTCGGAGCGACCTGGGCGAACAGCGCGATGAGGGGGCTTCGATGCGGCAAGCACTCGTCATGCTCAACGGCAAGTTGACACATGAAGCGTCGCGCGTCGGACCGCTGGAAGAAGCTCATAATCTGCTCACGGGTGACAAGGTTGATGTCGAGCAAGCAATTCGACTCGCCTACCTGGAAATCATGACCCGCAAGCCTTCGGCCGATGAACTGGCCGAAGCTCGGGAAATCATTCGTGCCGCAGCCAACCCGGTCGACGGTTACGCCGACCTGCGTTGGGTGCTGCTCAACTGCAACGAATTCCGCTTTCTACCTTAACTGCTCGCTCACTGTTTTTCGTACTTTGTGAAGGAGATTCCATGGGTTGCTACGACTACCATCTGACACGTCGCTCGTTACTGGCGGCCTCGGGGGCCACGTTGCTGGGCATGCAAGTGCGAAACTTGCTGGCGTTTGCCGGCAAGGATCATGCCGCGAAAGCGGAGCACGTGATTCTGTTCTGGAATGGCGGTGGTATGTCGCACCTGGATACGTGGGATCCCAAGCCGGGCCGACCGACGCAAGGTGAATTCGAGCCGATTAAGACGTCGGCATCGGGCGTCGAGATTTCCGAGATCTTCCCGAAGCTGGCCAAGCAAATGCATCATGCAACGCTGGTGCGCTCGATCGCCGGTACGCAGGGCGATCACGGGCGAGCAACCTATCAGTTGCAAACGAGCTACTTGCCGTTTCCCAACCTGACGCATCCGGGACTCGGTTCCGTGGTGACTCACGAGAAGGAAAACCACAGCGATTTGCCCGCCTACATTACGATCAGCGGCCAAGCTCCTCGGGCTGGCTATCTGGGTCAAAAGTGCGAAGCTTATTTCGTCGGCAATCCCGGTGAAAAAGATCCGTACCTCGCGTTCCCCGAAGGAATTGCGGAACTGCGTGGTAATCGCCGCTTGGAAACCTTGAATCGCTTCAACGACCGGTTCGCTGGCAAGAACGATGATCCGCGGCTCAAGGCCACCAAGACCTCCATCGAGGATGCGGTGCGACTGATGCGCAGTCCCGCCCTGGAAGCCTTCGAACTGGAAAAAGTGTCGAACGAAACGCGCGAGCGATATGGTGACAATCCCTTTGGCCGCGGTGCTCTGCTGGCCAAACGATTGGTTGAAAAAGGTGTGCGTTTCGTGCAGATCAACCGCGGCGGTTTCGATACGCACTCCAACAACTTCCCCGCCATGCGTGCTCATGGTGAAGTGATGGATCCAGCGCTCGCCTCGCTGGTCGAAGATCTGGCAGCGGATGGGCGCCTGGAGAAGACCTTGATCATGATGATCAGCGAATTCGGACGCACGCCCAACGTCAACAAGGATGCGGGACGTGATCACCACGCGCCAGTATTCAGTTGCTTCATGGCGGGTGGAGGCCTCCGCGGCGGCCAAGTGATCGGTAGCTCCGATAAGGACGGCTACGAACCGCAGGATCGACCGGTGCAGGTGGCAGATCTCCATGCCACGGTTTGTCACGCGCTGGGGATCGATCCCAACCGCGAAGTAATGACCCCGCTGCAACGTCCGCTGAAGTTAGTGGATCAAGGCAAGCCGATTGACGAGCTTTTCGGCTAATTGAGGTCGATGAAAGTTTCTGAGTGGCTGGTTCACCGCTGAGAGTGAACCAGCCCGATGATTCTGAATACTGCTGCGTTTTGGATGATCAATCCTTCCGTCCAATCCGCTTGCATCAACACGGGGACGACGAGTCACGAGTCGCGAAACTGGCTGAGTCACGAGCAAGCGCGTCGTCCTAGATCCTGCCCAGCGCTTCTCCGTCCAGCTTCCGCCATCTGTCTTTGCCGCACAGGAAGTGTGGCATTTCATTGACGCGGCGCGCGTCAGCAAATAACGTATGCTCGTCTTCAGTAACGCACGCAAGCTGGCTGAAGTCTTGCCAAGCGGCTTTTTTATTTCTGGCTATCCGATCTGTGCAGGGCCCCAACATGACGATCCCAGCTTCACGCGCTCGACGACTTCTGACCCAGTCGCTGCTGGCGGCCTCTACCCTGACGACGACCTCCTGGCTGGGAGTCGCTGCGGCGTGGGCTCAACCGCCCGCCAGTGCTGCCGCCCCGGCGGGTGAAGGGGCGGTGCGCGGTTCCATCGTGGAAGATCGAGCAGCGAAGAAGCTGATCGAAGCGGGCGACGCACGCTACGATGCGGATGAGATCACCAAGGCGCTTGAAATCTGGAAGTCGGTCGTCGAGCGTTATCCGAAGAGTCGCTTTCGTTTTGACGCTCAAATGCGTCTGGGAAACTATTACCTGGAACGCGATCGTTCTTATGATCGGGCACGAACGCACTTCGAAGCGGTGACGATCGAAGACAATCGGGATGATGCGCAGCAGGCCGAAGCGACGCTCAAAACCGGCATCTGCTACTACCACGCTCGTAACTACGGAAAGTGCTTTCAAGTGATGCGCGATGTCGTGGAGAAATTCCCCGTCAGCGCTCAGGTTAATGAAGCGTACTACTACATCGGTCTGGGGCATTTTCAGCTAGCGCACTACAGCCGCGCTATCGCCGCACTCGAAAAAGTCGGCACTACGCTCAGTGGTGACGATTCGCAGGAACGTAAGCTCGAGGCTGGTAAACGCTTCTTCGTGAAAATTGAAGATGCGGACCTCGCCGTCCTCGAATCGGGCGAAGCGATAGAAGTACGCTGCAAAGTTTCCAGTGGCGATGAGGAGACGCTGCAATGTTTTCCCGTCGGACGTAATGTGCGGCTGGTCCTCGGCTCACTGCCCACCAAACTTGGGCAGCCCAGTCCCGGCAATGGCACGCTGGAGATTCGCGGTGGAGATTCAATCGAAGTTACCTATCTCGATCGACACACCGCCGATAAATCGCAAGACAAACCGGTCACGCAAACGATCAAAGTCGTCGGTAATGGATTGTCGGCGATCACTGACGGTGCCTTCGCCGAATCACTGCGGGGAGTGGTTCTTGGTAAGGCGGTGAACTTACGCGTTATCGATGCTGATCATGATACGACGAACGCCGCCGATAAACTCACCGTCGAAGTGGCCATCTACCGACCCAAAACGGATCAGGAATTGGAAGCCGAAGCTGCGGCCCTCGCTGGTCAAGCAGCCGGTCAAGCAGCTCCCCCGGCAACTCCACCCGCCGCCGGCACACCGGCCGCCACGCCCTCGACTGTCGAACTCGATGAGGAGGGCAAACCGAAACTCGATAAGTTCAAGCGACTCGATTCCATCGTCGTGACACTCAACGAAGCGCCGCAGGGTGATGAAGCGGTGATTCATAGCGGCGTATTTCAAGGTTCGGTGCCGGTCGTCAAGTCTGAGAAAGTGATTGCTGGCGATGACACGCTGCAGGCGCTGCCGGGCGATGAAATTCGAGTGACCTATCAAGATGACGTGAATACCGGCGAAGGCACTCACACCGTGCTCACCACGGCCAAATGTTTGGAGGGTAACATCGGCGGGGTGCGAGTCACTCGGGCGGTCATCACGGATCAGGAACTGCGCATCCAAACGCAACTCAAAACTTCCGACGCACTACTTAACATCGGCAACCGCTACAAAGAATTTGGTCTCAAGGACAAAGCCGAAGAGAAATATGATCAGGCCCTGCAGGTCTGCGAAGAGATCATGGATGACGCTCGTCGGCTCGGTGGAAATCTGCTGGAGCAGACCTACGTTCAACTGTGGCGCATCTATTTTGAACGTGATAATCTCGACCTCGCGGCTGCCATGTGTCAGCGATTGCAGAACGAGTTTCCCAATAGCGGCTTCGTCGATGATGCCCTGCTGCAACTGGGCGAAGTAGCACGGAAGCAAAGCAACTTCAATCGCGCGATCGGAATTTTCACGCGCATCGTGAACATGCCGAAAAGCCAATTGCGTGGCGAGGCGCAGTTCGGGATTGCGGAATGTTATGAGCAGATGGCGACCGCTGCTGAAGGGCCAACGGCCAATCAGTTGCAGGATCGTTCCTTTCAAGAGTTCAAGAAGGTCTACGATCAATTTCCGGATAGTGGTCGAGTGGGTGAAGCGGTGGCCAAGATGGCCAATTATTACTACCAGCAAAAAGATTTCGCCCGCGCGATCGACACCTTTGAAACAGTGCTCACCAATCATCCCGACGCCAAGTTTCTGGATGTGATTCTGTTCAACTACGGACGTTGTCTCTATCGCATGGATCGTAAAGCCGAAGCCAAGCGACGTTTTGATCAATTGATTGCTGACTTCCCCGAAAGTCCGCTGGCTGCCGACGCGAAGAAGATCGCCGAAGCACTCGCCAAGGCCAGTGCTGAATAGCTCCCAGTGCTGCATAGCTTCTCCCTTTCTGCCTGCCTGTTTGCCACCTGCCTCTTCCCTCCATCGGGAAATTGACCATGAAATCGATTGTCACTCGACTGCCACTCTTGGGACTCCTCATCTGCGGTGCCCTGCTCTACCAGATTCCGGCGGCGGCTCAAATGCCGACGGAAGAGGAAGTGAATCGACAAGCGGCTCAGTGGGAAGCGGATCTGGGACGCTACAAGGATTCGTCGTCCGAAGCGGCGGAGGCCCTTTTCAAACTTACCGGCCTCTATCATCAACACGGGCGGGTGTATGGCTTAGCACGAGTGGCGCAGCAGTTCACCGCCACGCATGGCACCGATCCGCGTCACAAAGAGGTGATGCTGAAGCTCCTCGATGCCCTCGAAATTCTGTCGCGTAACAAAGATTTTGCCGCGACCTGTCGCCAATACATCGCTCGGTATCCGCAGGCTCCCGAGGTACCGGCCGTGGAGATTCGTTTGGCGAACGCGCTGCTGCGGATGGATGATCGTTTAAAGGCGGGCGAGGCTTGTGCGCAGGTTTGGACACGTCGTGGCCCCGATGAGTTGGGGCGGAATTACGGAGTGCTCGCGATGCGGCAATACTCGGTGCTGGCCACCGCGGAAGGCATGACGCGAGCCGCTACGCTGGCGGACGAAATGCTCACGAAACTTCCGGCCGCCGAGTTCGCTCGGCATGTGGGATGGCAGGGATTTACGGAATGGCGTCGCGCGTCGCAGTGGGCAAAGGCGAATGCCACCGGCACTGCCATGCTCGCCAAAAACATTGTGGGTGACCCGCGTGCGACCCGTGATCTGCACCTCTTGATGGCCGAGAACTTCGCCAATTTGGGACAGTACGCGAATTCGGTAGATAGCTACAAGAAAGCTCGAACGCTGAATGACAATGCGTTTGTGCATCATCAGATTGGCGTGCGTCTGTATCAGTCCGGCGTGAAAGCCACGGAGCTCGAACCGGTCGTTAATGAATATGTGCAGAAGTATCCGCAGCGCTCCGATCGATTTGTGTTGCAAAGTTACTTGGCAGCGGCTTTGCTGCGAGATGGTGACAAACCGAAAGCACTCGCGCTGCTACAGGCTCTGCTGCCGCAAGATGCTGTGACGAACAACAACGCCAGTGTGTTCGTGCAGAATAACGGCATGGAACCAGCGCAACTGGCCGCCAGCGAAGCGGCCTTGCGAGCGGCGCTCGGCACCAACAAAGATCATGCCGCCTATTTGCGGTATGTTCTCGCGTTCGATCTCTATCGTGATCGAGTGAAGGACATCGCCAAGGCGCGTCAGGCGATTCGCGAACTGCTCGCGGAGTCACCGAGTGACGATCCCAACACTGCCGCAGCGGCAGATTGGCTGCTCACGAGTGCTCCGAATGATGATGAATTCCGCGCTGATCTGACTCGTATTCTGCAGGTCCGCAAGGCCTTTATTCACTACGTCTATTTGCGTGGTGTCCCCGCTAACTGGCAGAAAAATGCCGCTGCCAATAAGGATCTCAAGGTCCGCGCCGATATCGTCGCCGCTGCTTTAGCGACAGCGGATCAGGATCCGATTGTGAAAGCCTGGATCGATCAGCGTGATGCCACGCACGGCCCTGGTGCACCGATTCGCGATCAGCTGCGACAAGCGGCCACTTTTAACACGCTGAATGATTCGCTCGCCAAGTCCCTCCTGGCGATTCAAGCCAGTTATTATCGGAGCTATGGGCCAGCCACCGATCGCGCGAAAACAGCGATCGTCTGGGCGCAGTACTGTCAGCGGTTCCCACGCGATTTTCTGGCCGCGGCTGCTTATCTCGAAGCGGCGACTGATTACAGTCCCGGTGAAGTGTGCAAAGAAGCGGCGCTGCATCTGCTGAAGATTGAAGCGCCCGCGGCGGCACCTGATGTCTGGCGACGTTTGTTGATCGCAGCGGATCGTGCCGCTGACCCGGCGCTCGCCAAGCAAGCGTTTGCCTGGACGAAACAAGCGGCGGACAAGTTTGGTTTTGATCCGACCTATGCTTCGGCCATCGCCGACTCGCTGGTCAAAATGAAACTGGATGCGGAAGCGGTGGAATGGCTGAACCGAGGGTTCAAGCATGACCCGACGCACTTGGAATCCCGCGAATGTGCCGGTCGTCTGCTGGCCCGCATCACCGATCCTGCGCAGCGAGCGGCCTTCATTCAGCCACTCATGCAGGCGGAGACCGATTTTCACGGGCGGTACGCGATGTGGCTCGCAGGTGACGCCTACACGGCTGGCGATTGGGCCAAATTTGAACAGGTGCTACGCGCCGCCCGCACTCGTCAAAACGAACGGCCGTTCCGCGCCTGGGATCTCGACTGGTCGATTGTGGGACCATGGCTGGACGGTATTCGCGCCGACATGAAAGCGACGCCGGAAGTGAAAACGAAAGTTCTCACGGTGCTGCGAGATATCGAACTGCAGCCGATCTCGGCCGCCGCCAACCTGGCGCTGCTGGAACTGGCTCCACCCACTGCATTCACGCCCATTCAGCGACTGATGACCTATCGGGACGCGACGCGCAGTGTGGGCGTCGAGTACTACGATTGGGATCGCGTGATGACGTTTGCTGTCGCGGCCGCCGAACGCAAGGACTATGCCGTAGCTGCCACGATCGCTACGGGCATGATCGCGAATCTGCCGAATGTCGACGAGGGGCGGCGGAAGGTCGCTCGTGATCTGGTGACTCAGAGCTACGCGCGCATGGGCAGCATCGGTTTGACCCTGGATGAAAACAGCCCGCTCGCGCCCCTCTTTCAGGCTACGTTGCATCTGCGTCTGGGCGATGAGCGGCTGGCGTTTGAAACCTACTCGGCCAATCGCAAACTGTTCGACGAGAACCGAGCGGAATTGCCCGTGGATCTGGTTTCGGCCATTTGCGAACGATTGATGGCTGCCGGTGGTGATGAGAATCACGACTATGTTGAAGAAACGCTACGCGGTTGGCTCGTAAAAAATGCCGAGTCCAAGCAGATTGATGATGCGACGAAAGCCCGCGTGCAACTGCTGCTCGCGAAGAATTACGTGAAGGCGCAGCGCTTCGATATCGCGCGCAACGAATACACCACCGTGGTGAATCGCTATCCCAATACCGCCGCCGCGATCGATGCGGAATTCGGGATCGGCGAAACGTTCATGTCGCAGAAGGTTTTCGACCAAGCTGAATTGGTCTTCGAGCGACTGGCTCGACATCCTGATGTGGACGTGGTGGTGCGAGCAGAGTTTCTGCGCGGTGTGCTGGCATTCCGCCGCGGCGATCGTGACGATGCCCGCGAGATTTTCCGCTCGGTGCTCGAACGAGTTCCGAACGTGGAGCTCGCCAATCAAACGCTGTTCGGACTCGCTGAGGTCTATGGAGCGGAAGAACGCTACATGGATCAGCTCAACCTGCTGCGCACGGTCGGTCGTTTAGGACGCGCTAGCAAGCGACGTCACGTGCCGGGAACGCCGCTGTCGATCGTCGTCCATGATGGCGACCTCGGTATCAGTCGCGGTCACAACCGCATTCCGGTACGAGTAACGACGGAGCCGGGTGGCGATAGCGAACTCATCTACCTGACCAGCGCCGGTGCCGGCAAAGGTTTGTTCCGAGTGGATTTGGAAACTCGACTAGGCAATGCCGCGCCGGATGATCGAGTCTTGCAGTTGACCGGCAAGGACACCATCAAATGCGATTATCCACCCGAGTTCAAAGCGGAATTCAAAAATGTTCCGCTGTCGGATGTGGAGATCAAAGTGGCGGCCGACGGTCGTCTGGAAGCGGCCAGCGGCAAAATCATGGACAAGCAAGCCCGCTCGTTCAGCGATGAATTGCGTCAACAAGTTGCCGATGACCAGGATGCGGATAAACGTGTCTCGCAGTTCCGTCCCGAGAATCAGATCAAGCCCGGCAATCAGGTTTACTTGCGAGTGAAAGATGCTGATCGCGATCTGGGAAATGAGATCGACAAAATTGTCGTGAAGCTGGCGGCTGACAGCGGTGATCAAGTGCAAGTCACGCTGAAAGAAACGGGCGCTCATACCGGCATCTTTGAGGGCTCGGCGCTCACGGGTGAATTACCCGCGGGGGCACGAGCCACCGATTCCGCTATCGATCATCATCCACTCATGGCGATCGATCGAGATCCCAAGAGCTTTTGGATGAGTGCTCCCGATGGTGCCACTCCTAAACAACTCACGGTGGATTTGAAAGATTTGCGCAGTGTAGCTCGCGTGAAAATCTCGACACCCGATGCGACGAAAAACGCACCGGTGCGTGGCGAGTTACGGGGGAGCCAAGATGGGGAATTCTGGTTCCGCTTGGCGACGAATCCGCCACCCGCCGTGCGCGAGTCGGTGGCTGGCGAGTTTGCGGCGATGCGGCAACGCGTCTATGCCGCGAACTTTACTCAAGTGACCGATTGGAATCAGATCGTGGCACTAACCAAGAATGGTCAGCCCATCGCGGACGAAGCGGTGACGGATCTTTCCTGGTCACTGACCGACGGTTCGAATACAGCCAAGCAGCCTCACACAGTCGTCTGGCATGGAAAACTCGTACAGCCTCGAGATGGTGCGGCCCGCATTAAAGTTGACGGTGCTCGTACCACGCTGATGCTGGATGGACGCGAAGAGCTGGCGCTGGGACCTGGTGGTCGATCCTGTGATGTTTGGTTGACTGCTGGCACCCATGATTTGACGATCGTGGCGGCCACGGCGGCCGCCGAACAGCCCGTATCGGCCGTCTGGACTCGAGCTGATTTGAACACGTCGCAGATCACTCTCGCCCCATTTCGCGCCCAGGACTTCGACCTCAAGCAGGCCGCTGCCCGAGTGGCTCCCAGTGGACTGGGTAAGACGACCGCCAAGCCAATCAGCGCTCCATCGGTGACGGTGGCTGAGACCGACTGGGAATTTAAATTCCCCGCGATTCCGCTGCGCTTTACGCAGCTGATTGTGCATGAGTATCGCGGCGATGCCGTCGCTATCAATATGTTTGAAGTGGGAGGTACACAGCCGACCGCTATCTATATTCCGACGAAGAAGGATGTGTTGTCGCTGGCCAATAATGATGTGCTGGAGATTGCGGGCGGAGATACCGTCACCGCTTCCTACACCGACGATTTGCTGCAATCGGAATCGGGTGGCAGTCAGTTGCTGGTGGCTAAACTTACTGCGACTTATCACAACGCTCGAGTGGCGTCGATCGGCTACGACTTCCTGCGCATGCCCAACGGCGCCGTCGTGACCACTCGGAAAGATCTGATGCGAGTGGAGCCTGGAGAACGGGTGGTCGTGGAAATCATTGATTACGACGAAGACCGCACGGATCAGCGCGACACGATTCGCTTCCAAGTGCTGGTGAATGACAACGAGCCGATCGACATGATCGCGACCGAGACGGAAAACTACTCCGGCATTTTCACTAAGGAAATTGATACGATCGCGCTGCGAGCGACAAAACCGGCAAGCGACAAGCCGGAAAAAACTACGAAGCCGGACAGTTCGGAAAAGACCAGTGCGCGGCCTGGTGAGGCGGCAGCGAACGCTGCGCCATCAGCTGACTCGCCGTTGTCGGTGAAAGCCGGTGATCGCATCTACCTGCGTTACATCGACGCTCAGAATACGTTCCCCGGCCACGCGGTGCCGCGTGAAACAACGGTCTATGTGAATGAACCTGCGGAAGGTCGTATTCGCATTCTGCGTTCGCGAGTGACTCCGCCGCCGCCTGGCACACCCGGACGTGGCACGCCAGTTTATCTGCCGCCGGCGGCCGCTGGTGAAGTTGCTGGCGTCGCGTTTGAGGCTCCGCTCACGGTGGAGGTCATCGATCCCGATGCGGCGAAAGATAGCCGCAGCACGGTCAACGTGACGCTCACGACGACCGACGGTGCGTCGGTTGATGTCGCCTGCGTGATCTCGGGTGAGCTGAGTGGTGTAACCGGAGATACGGCGGATATTCGAGCGCTGGAAGAAGGGCGATTCGTCGGCCAAGTCATTTTGCAACTCGGCAGCAAGAGTAGTCCGGCCACGGTACCGCTCACGGCTGAAATGCCACGCGGCCTGCTCGGGAAAGTGAAGATTGACGATAACGATGGCGGGAACCTGGGCACCAACCTTGTCACACGCGTTCTGAACGTGACCGGCAAAGACCAGATTATCGCCACGTATCGTGACGCCGCCCGCCCCAAGGGACAGGCAACCACTCTGACCGCTCGTGGGCGACTCATCTCGAATGGTGAGTTGGCGATCACGGATCGCGAGTATGAGAAACCGGTCGAGCGGCTGCACGTGGGTGAAAAACTTTTTGTGCGCGTGATGGATGCCGATCACGACGCGACGGACGAACGCGATCATGTGACGGTCGAAATCACGGGCGATCTGGGTGAAAAAGAGATTGTAAAACTCGAAGAAACGCTGGCTCACAGCGGAGTGTTTACCGGCTCGTTCACACTCAAGGCGCTGGAAAAGCCCGTCGTGGATAATTTGGTCGCAGCGGATCCAGCGGTGGAAACGTATTTTGGTGACACGCTGCGAGTGCGTTACGTGGATGACGCGGCGAGTGGTGAGTCGGGCACGTTGGAACTGGTGCAAGAAATGCCCGTGGTGATCGGTACGGATGGGCTCGTCGCGGCGTTCTCAAAAACATTTGCCAACGAAACCTTGGCGGTCGAGACGAAATTCCGCATCGCGGAAAGTTATTTCGAGCTGTTTAAGAGTCACAAAAGTTTGGAACGCGCGGATGAGAAGAATGCGGATTTAGAGGCTGGCCGGCGAATTCTGCGGGAAGTGATGGAGGACTATCCGGATCCGAAGCATGCACCCCGGATCGCTTATCTGCTCGGGCAGTTCTCGCAAGAACTCGGTCAGTTCGCCGAAGCGATCAAATCGTATGAAATGATTCTACGGCAATACTCTGATAACCCTCTGGCACCCGACGCGCAGTACAAACTGGCGCAGTGTCATGAAGAGGCGGGTGAATTTGATCTAGCACTGGAAGCTTACGTGACCTTGGCCGCCACCCATCCTCGTAGTCCGCTCATTCCCAACGTCATGATCCGCATCAGCGATCATTTCTATAAGACCGAGCAGTATGCGATTGCGGCTCAAGTTGGCGAGAAATTCTTGGAACGTTTCACGGGCCATCAACATGGTCCTCGGATGGCGTTCCGAGTGGGGCAGTGTTACTACAAGGGCAAGCTCTATTTGAAGGCGGGGCAATCTTTCGACCGCTTCGGCAAGGTTTTCCCGGACGATAATCTAGCGGCCGATGCGCTCTTCTGGTCGGGCGAGAGTTTCCGCTTGGCGGCGAATAATCTGGAAGCGTTCCGGCGCTACAATCGCTGTCGCTGGGATTATCCAGCCAGCGAGGCGGCTAAGTATGCGCGCGGTCGGCTGGCGCTGCCTGAAATGTTGCAGCAGTTTGAAGCGGATGCAGCGAGTGCCGATCCGCCGTAATCTGGGCACGCCTGAAGGCCCTCGATTGATGACAACCGGGGTTGTTCGTGATCTGTGTTGATGGTGAATGGTTTGTGACGGCCTAAATATTGAGTTTTGTATGAGTATTACCGCTCTGATTGTTGGACTTTCTTTGTTAGCGCAACCAGCCGCGAAGGCAGCGGCCGAAGTGCCACCCGCGAAAAACGGCGCTGCGGCGACTGCAGCCACGGAGTTGCCTGGCCCGGATGCGGCGAGATCCGATGCGGCGGCACCCGGAGGTGCTGCAAATTCCGCTAGCGGCGGCGCGGCCGCTGCGGCCTCGACGGAGAATAGTGGCGGGGAGCCGTCGGCAGAGTCGAAGGCGGGGACTGGCACGGCGGCGGGTGGCACGGCGGCGGGTGGTGGGGCCAGTGGAAGTGCGGCGGAGCAAGCGGCCGGAGACGCGGCGGCCGCGACTTCCGGTGGGATCTCCGATCTGCTCGGAAAAATGATGAGTTCCGGGGCTCT
>JBJSXJ010000272.1:0-4730 GCA_046086325.1 Planctomycetota bacterium
GGCGTGATTTCGTTGCGGAAACTTTTACCCACCTGAGCGATGCCGAACGGCACCTTCACACGCGAGCTATCGCAGACATTTTTGAAGTTGACGAAAATACCTTGAGCCGTTTCGGGGCGCAGGAAGGCACGTCCTTCTTCACCCGACGTCGCTCCCACTTGAGTTTGAAACATCAAGTTGAATTCACGAGGATTGGTGAGCGAACCTGGAGCGGCAGCATGTGCTCCCAGCACGGTGGTGAGATCAGCTTTGGTGTCGAGCGGAACGACTTGAGTCGACTCCCAGGTGAAGTGCTCGTCGGCGCGTTTCTTCTTCACTCCAAACGCCTGGCAGGCACGTACAACGGTGTCTTCGACAGCCGCCTCCGGTGACTCCGCATCCGAGGCAATGAACACTCGAGTCAGTCCCGCGACGGTCGCGAATTTTTCGGGTGACAGCGAGGAGTCGGTCGCCGACAGCTGGACTGCTGCCCAGCGTCCACGGATCTGATCGAACCGATATCGCTTCTGCGACTCGCGACAATCCACCATGATGTCGTGAAACAGATCGTAGTGTCCCGAGCAGCGCCAGACCTGCGGGTGCATGATGATCGTGCAGTCGAGCCCCACCATTTCGTAGGCTTCGGGAGCTCCGGGCAGCGCGGACAAATCGTCATGGCCGGAAACCATGTCGCGCCACCACGCATCTTTAATGTTGCGCTTCAGTTCGACTCCCAGCGGTCCGTAGTCCCAGAATCCGTTCAAACCACCATAAATCTCGCTCGATTGAAAGAGAAAACCACGTCGCTTGCAGAGCGAGACCAACTTGTCCATGTCCATGAATGCCAACCTTTGATGAATTACCGCTAATACGACCGCGTGGCGGCGGAGAAGCGAGGTATTCTAAACGCCTCATGGCAAATTGGTCTACGCCGTCTGGAGTCGGATTTTTACGAGGCTGGGTCCCGACGACGAACCCAAACCTGATTACAATCGATCTCGGCTTTCCGCGCCCCCCCCCTGCTCCTTCAATCAGGATTCCACCGGTGACTGTCCGCGCTCGCACCAAAATTGTTGCTACGGTCGGCCCCGCCTGCCGCAGCCCCGAACAACTCGCCGCTCTCATCGCCGCTGGCGTCGATGTCTTCCGACTGAACATGGCGCATGGCAGTCGGGAGCAGCAGTCGGCGGTGGTCGCGGACATTCGGCGAGTAAGTCGTGAAACGGGGCGACTCGTCGGCATCCTGGTCGACCTGGCCGGCCCTAAAATCCGCCTCGGGGAACTCTCCACCGACCCACTCGAATGCCCGCTGAACGGCGAGCTGACGTTTATTCGTGGCCACCGCGCCATGGAAGCGACTCAACTGGTGAGCAACTACGAACGGCTTGTGGATGAGCTGCGCGTGGGTGACACCGTGATGCTGGCCGACGGCACCGTGGGACTGCGCGTGATCGCCACCGATGAGAACTCCGTGCGGTGTAAAGTCACGGCTGCTGGTTTGATTCGCAGTCGCCAAGGAATCAATCTGCCCGGCGCGAACCTGAGCGTCCCAGCGATGACGGACGAGGATCGAGCCAACGCCATCTGGGCGGCTGGGCAGGATGTGGATTTTGTGAGTTTAAGTTTTGTGCGCACGCCGGTGGAAATTCTGCAGCTCAAAGATCTGCTGCTGTCGCACCATTCGCAAGCGATGGTGATTGCCAAAATCGAGAAACGCGAAGCCCTGGATCGACTCGATGAAATCGTCGTGGCCAGCGACGGCGTGATGGTCGCTCGCGGTGACCTGGGTGTGGAAATTGATGTTGCAGAAACCCCGACGGCTCAGAAGCGTATCATCGCCGCCTGCTCTCGCAATCTGAAACCGGTGATCGTGGCGACCCAGATGCTCGATAGCATGCACCACTCGCCGCGTCCCACCCGCGCCGAAGTTAGCGATGTGGCCAATGCGATTCTCGACGGTGCCGATGCCTGCATGCTCTCGGGGGAAACGGCGATCGGTGAGTTTTCACGTGAGGCGGTCGAGATGATGAATCGCATCATGCTGACGACCGAACGCATTCTGCCACCTCTGGCGACGGACGTGCCTCCGCAAGCTTCTCTAAGTGGCGTGCATCCGATCACGGCAGCAGTCGTCTACGGCGCCGCTCGCATTGGCCGTGAGCTGCAAGCGCGCAGCTTCGTCGTCGCCACACGCTCCGCCAGCACCGCACGCGTGCTCTCCAAGCAGCGCAGCATGATCCCGATTATCGGCGTGAGTGATTGCGAGCCGTCGCTACGGCGCATGTCGCTGTTTTGGGGTGTCGAGCCGCTGGCGGACGCGCCGGTGGAAAATGGTCCCGAACTCCGCTCCTTCATCGTGCAGTGGGGAAAAAAAAGCGGCGACTTTGAGCGCGGTGATCGGCTGGTCTTTATCACGGGCTCCGAATTGATCGCCAGCGCTCATAACCTGGTTGTGGTCCATGAAGTAGACGGCTGATTTTTCATGCGACACACGCATCCTATCCTCCAATTCACGCACGCCTTGCCCTACGGCGCGATCGTACGTGACCAGGGAGTGCAATTCGTGGTCTTCAGTCGTTCTGCGACTGAAATGCGACTGCTGCTTTACCAGAACGTCGGTGATCGTGAACCGAGCGAAGTCATTCACTTTCATCCGCGCACGGATCGCTGGGGAGATATCTGGAGTATCTTCGTGCCGCGTCTGGCCCCCGGCACACTCTATCATTTTCAAGCCGATGGACCGTATGATCCCGCGAAAGGCCAACTCTTCAACGGTCGAGCTCGTTTGATTGACCCGTACGCCAAGGCCCTGGCAGGCGATTTTTTGCCCAGTGACGATGGCCTTATTCGGCCGCCAAAATGTGTGGTGGTCGATGATTACTTTGACTGGCAAGGCGATCGGCATTTGCGCCGCACTATTTCCGAAACAATTATCTATGAGATGCATGTAGGTGGATTCACAGCCAGCCCCACCAGCAATGTGACGAAACCCGGCACGTATCTAGGGCTCATCGAAAAAATTCCTTATTTACAATCGCTGGGCGTGACCGCCGTGGAACTCATGCCGGTCCATGAGTTTTCTAACTATAAAGTGACCGACCCGAATTTGCCGTATCGCAACTACTGGGGCTACGACCCGATTGCTTTCTTTGCGCCTCATCGTGGATATGCCGCGAGTTCCAACCCTGGCCAGCAAGTTGTGGAATTCAAACAAATGGTAAAGGCGCTGCATCGCGCTGGCATCGAGGTGATCCTGGATGTGGTTTTTAATCATACCGGCGAGGGCGATGAAACGGGGGGCACCTTCAGTTTTAAGGGGCTCGAAAATCAGGTCTATTACATGCTCGATCAAGGCGGAGCAAAGTATCGTAACTATTCTGGCTGCGGCAATACGGTAAATGGCAATCATCCCGTCGTCCGTGAACTCATTTTTCACTGCCTGCGGCACTGGGTGCATAATTACCACATTGATGGCTTTCGGTTCGATCTGGCCTCGATTTTAAGCCGCGATCGACAGGGACGACTGGTGCCCAATCCGCCCATGCTGGAGGTGATTGCCGAAGATCCCATGCTCGCCGACACCAAAATCATTGCGGAAGCCTGGGATGCTGCGGGCGCCTACCAAGTTGGTTCGTTTGGGGATGGTCGCTGGGCGGAATGGAATGGCCTATACCGGGATGATGTGCGGCGCTACTGGCGCGGTGACCCACATGCCGTAGGCCGCCTCGCCACTCGCCTGGCTGGCTCCAGCGATCTTTACGCTCACACCAATCGCCCACCCCATTGCAGCATTAATTTCATCACCTCGCATGATGGTTTTACACTCAATGATTTAGTCACCTATAGCGAAAAACATAATGCCGCGAATGGTGAAGACAATCGCGATGGCGAGAACTCGAATTATAGTCACAATTATGGTGTTGAAGGCCCAACGAACGCTCGCGCTACGGAAGTGGTACGTGAACGACAGATCAAGAACATGCTGGCGACGCTGCTCCTAAGCCAAGGAGTGCCTATGATTTTGGCAGGCGACGAATGCCGTCGCACGCAGCAAGGTAACAACAACGCCTATTGTCAAAACAATGAGATTTCGTGGTTCGACTGGACACTCACCGAAACTCATGCCACGCTGCGCCGCTTTACGGAAAAACTAATCCGTTTCCGTCGCCAACAACCGGCCGTGCGCCGACTCAATTTTCTCACCGGTCGCCCCGGTGCCAATGGTATTTTGCCCGACGTTAGTTGGTACAGTTCCTTTGGTACAGCAGTCGAGTGGCACGATGGCGATCCGGCACTCATCTGCCTCCTGAAAGCTCCGGCACAGGACGAGGATCCCGACCACCACGGACGCGATGTGCTCCTGCTGCTCAATCCCACGCCAGATAGTCGCGAGTTCATGATCCCGTCGCTCACGAAGGACCATTCCTGGCGACTGTTTGTGGACACGGCTGCCGAGTCACCGCTGGATATCTTTCCGGAGCTCGACGGACCTCGCATTCCCGTTACGGGGAGGGTGCGAGTTGCCTATCGATCCCTGTGCTGCTACGTGTCGGAAGACCGGGCGCTGTAGCGGGCGGTGTTGCGCACGGGGGACGCGGGGGGCAGGTGTTGCGCACGGGGTACACTGGGGAGTGTTGCGCACGGAGACACGGGGGGCACGGAGGGAGGATAGGTAAAACGTGGGGTTATCGGGCGAGCCAGCGGCGGAAGAAGGAGCGGGGTGTCAGGATGAGTTGACTGAGTGCTGTATC
>JBJSXJ010000273.1:0-10826 GCA_046086325.1 Planctomycetota bacterium
AACGGACTTCCAGTCCGTTGCGGCGCAAACACGACGGACTAGAAGTCCATCGCACCGAGACACCACCCGTACAACGGACTTCCAGTCCGTTGTTGCGCAAACACGACGGACTGGAAGTCCATCGTACGGAGATACCACCCGTACAACGGACTTCCAGTCCGTTGCGGCGTCAGCATGACGGACTAGAAGTCCATCGCACCGAGACACCAACCGTACAACGGACTTCCAGTCCGTTGTGCCGCCAGCACGACGGACTAGAAGTCCATCGTACGGAGATACCAACCGTACAACGGACTTCCAGTCCGTTGCGGCGCAAACACGACGGACTAGAAGTCCATCGCACAGCGACACCAACCGTACAACGGACTTCCAGTCCGTTGTGGCGCAATCCCGGATGGCTCCCTTTTTTCATGCGGGAAAGAAGAGAGCAATTCAGCTCGCAAACCAACTCGGCTTACAAATCAACTCCACTCAATTCCTTCAAACCTCAACAGCGCCACTTTTCCTTTGGTCGGGTAAGGGCTTTTCTCGTGTACTGTTTATTATTACACTTGTGAACGGGTGTTTGGTATTTGGGGCAAGGGAGAGCAGTGGTGCGGAGATGCTTATTGATATCTGTCCGACGGTGGACTTTGCTTTTAAACGGATCATGGGGAGTCCGGAGTATTCCACAGTCACGGTGCATTTTTTGAACGCGGTGCTAGTCGGTAAGCCACGTATTCGGAAGTCCGTCATTCTCAACCCGTTTCTCGATAAAGAAACAAAAGACGACAAGCTATCCGTGCTGGATATCAAAGCCCAGGATGACGTTGGGCGGTATCACAACATCGAGATGCAGACGACGGTGGCGGGTGGTTTAAGAAATCGATTGATGTTTTACGCAGGGCGACTCTTTAATGGCCAAATGCGCGAGGGCATGGGGTATTCCCAAATGCAGCCCGCGATCAGTATCTGCGTGCTGACTGCGTCGATGTTTCCGCAGTTGCCTGGTTTGCATCTGGATTTTCGTTGGCGCGAGCGGAGTGGGCACTCGCTATCCCCTGCGCTTCAGATCCATCTGCTTGAGTTGCCTAAATCGCGGGTCACGGCGCATAATGTGAGCCATGCAACTCCCCTAGAGCAGTGGGCATTCCTGTTGCTCAATGCTCACCGCATGGACGCAGATGATTTACGGAAACTGCTCCCAGAACCGGAATTTCATATAGCACTTGGAGTCTTAGAAATGATCTCGGAAACTCCTGCTGATCGTGAACTGTACGAGGACCGTTTGAAAGCTCAACGGGACGAAGCGGCTCGTCTCGAATACGCCATCAACAAGGGTCGCCAAGAGGGCCTCCGAGCGGGCCGCCGAAAGGGCCGTCGAAAGGGCCGTTTGGAAGGTGAAAAAATCGGCCTGCAACGCGGCGAACTGATCGGGCAAATTCGGATTCTAGAGCAGTTCCTTAACCTCACTCCGACCACCTCGGAGGAAATGGCGGAGCTCAATATTGATTCCTTAACGACTCGGGTTACCGAGCTGCAGCAGCTACTGCGCGAGCGGCGGCTGTAAAACGCCGTTCGCTTGAGTCACCAAGGCTCGAGGCTCGATACTTTTCGCTCCATGTTCTGCGCTCAATCTCCTGCTCCCAATCTCCGGCGCTCGAGACGCTGCGGAAATGGTTGGTTCATCTCCCATTTCGCTACGGCGCGCGTTCCAGCGGGACTTCGCAGAACGTGAATGCGGCGAGGCCGTTGGTGCCTAGTAGCAAACGGTCGGGGTTCCAGTTCTTGCTGTCGAGGTACGTGATTTGCTGCGCGTCGGTAGGGGCTGCCAGCCGGAGCGTTAACTGTCGGCCGGCCGTGGTCCCGGAGACGATCCGCACCGGTTTGCCATCCAGTGAAAACTCGTTCTGCAGTTTGTCGTCCCAGACGACCGGGGAATCGAATTCCAACTGGATGGCATCTCGCGTGGCATTGGAGAACGTGGCGCGGATTAAGTTGGGCGCCGCCAAGTCTTGCTCTACTCGAGCTCCATAAAGATCGCGCGCCAAATGCGGCTGCAAGAGCCGCGCGAACTCGGCGTAGCCCGCGGCGGGATAGTGACAGCCTCCCGGCGGTTTGATGCCAACGGTCGACAACGCCGTCAGATTCGAGAACCAGCGAGGCAAATTGCGCTGCACTTCGCGCAGCCGATTATCCGAGCCGTTGATGCCCATCGCACACGCTTTGGGCCAGATTTGAAAAGCATAATAATGCTCGACGTTCGGGTAATCATCGCGCCAGCTCGCGGCCAGGTCGAGGAAAAATTGCCGATACGTTTCATAGCCATAACCGCCCGTCGGACCATCGGCACCTTGATCGTTTTCACCTTGATGCCAGATGATCGCTCGCACACCATGACTTAGCCCGGCCGCACGCACTCGCCATAACAGCCGCCCGTAGATGGTCTGTACGTCGGTCGGATCATCGACGCTGCGCTGATGCTGATCAATGCGAGTGCCACCGACCGCACCGTTGATGAAGCAGATCGGAATACGCTCCTGTTCGACCAGTCGCCGGCCCAGTTCCAGGCCCCAATAGCCAATTTCACCTTTGCCACCCGGACTGCGTGCTTGGCCCGGCAGCCAGGCTTCCAGCCGCGAGCCCTGCGGGCTGCCGTCCGTCGCGCCAAAGCTGCGCACCCACTCACTCGGCTCCCAATTATTCTCCGCACCAAAATCCGTCGCCACCGCATTCGACTGACCACAAATCAGCAGCACGTCGCCGCACAGCAGATCGCTCGCGCGGTGCCTGATCGTTTCCTGCTCGCCACGTCGCACACCCATTTCGGTGCGGTATTTCACCAGCGCCGCAGGGACGGAAAGCGTAATCTCGTACTGCGGTTCCTTGTCCACCGGAGCGGTTTTGGTCTGCAGGAGTTTGTCGTCAGCGTACAGTCGGACGAAGACCGCGTCCGCTTGTTCGGTGAGCTGTCCTTTATAAACCAGGGTGCCGCTGGGCGACTGTTTCACTGATCCGCGACCATCGCGAGGAATGAACTGACCATCCACCGGCTGTTCCGTCGGCTTGGATGGTCTCGCCACCCACGGCTCACGCTCGGCAGGTGGCTGCGTCACGACGAACTGCGTGGCAGCCGTGATCGCCGGTCCGCCATTGTCGACAGCGACTTCAATTTTGAGTGGTCCCGAACCTTGTGCGCGCCGCAGTTCCAGGGCGGTGCCCAAATCGCGAGTGGAAGTGGCGACGCCGTCGAGTGTCCAGCGCAGATTTAATTGGCCTACTCCGGCTGCTTCGAGTGCCGCGCGGTTGGTGATCTGCGGCTCGATGCGCAAGGTCGCTCGGCCATCCCAGCGGGGAATCGGCGCCAGTTGCACCATTGGCTCTGGCAATGAATCGCTAATCGTGATGGGAACGTCGACGGTGCGGACCCGATCGGGATAGACCGCGTGCAATCGCAGAGTTTCCTGCTGCTCGCCCACCACTCGTCGCGCGGCAATCTCCTGTTGCCAGCGATTCGTCGACAGGATTCGACTTTGACCGCCGCGAACGAGCTCCCAGTAAACTCGCTGAGCTCCTTCGGCACGGGCGGTGACGGTAGCAGCTTGCCCTTCCTTCACGGTGAGCTGCTTAGGTGTGACTTCCAGACGATCGCCCGGCTGAACGGGATGACCGACGAGGCGCGCGTCGGGACGCTGACTTTCATATTCGAGTCGCACCCAGTCGGCGGAACGTTCCACCTTCGCCACGCGCACTTCATCCAGCTCTCCGTGGTAGTCGTAGTTGTGATACCAGCCACCGAGGAAGAGTCGAGCGGGAGTTTGGATGCGGAGCGGTGGATCACGGCGTGCATTTTCGTCGGCGAGCTGGCCGTTGATGTAGAGGCGAGCGACGCCTTCGCGGTAGGTGTGCACAACATGAGTCCATTCACTGCGCGGCAGCGGTTGCTCGCTGGCCACATTGCCTCCCGAGAAATAACAGTCCATGCGAATATGCGGTGGACTGCGGAACTGCATCACCACTTTTCCTTGTGCTTGTTCATTGCCCCAGGCGATGAGCGTGGAATTCGGGCGAGTCGCTCGAAACCAGACGCTGGTGGAATGATGCGTGGCAGCGGTGGGATAGCTCGCGATCTTCTCACCACCACAGATGCCTTGCCCGCCAGCAAACTTACGCGCGGATCCGATGATGCCCGCGACATCTTGAGTGCCTCGGTCTTCACACTGCAGGGAACCCGTGGCGTCTTGCACATTTTTTTCGAGGTGCCAGACGCTGAGGAAACCGTTGCCACCTTGGAAGACGTCATTGGGGAGATCCGCAGGGCGATCTTTTTCAGTCGAGGTGGGTGCTGCGACGGGGCTGGTGGCACGCGGGTTTCCCCAGTGCAGCCGGAGTTCCTGCCGAGTCGCTCCGCTGATCCGCGGGATTTTTACCCAGAAGGCCGCTTCACCGGCATCAGGGTTCCAGTGATCAAGCTGGTGGGCCAGTGGCTGGCCGTCGTGTGAGGTGAAGCGGATGTCGGTGCCACCGGGCTGTGCCTGGCGAAAATCAAAGGTGTCGCGCTGCAGACGAACGAGCAGTGGGAAGTCCTCTACCACCGACTTGGCATCGAGTTCCACTCCGGTCTTGGTCGTATCGATCCAGAGGGAGGCGGCGAACTGCCAACCGGGAAGTTTCCCATTCGCCAGCGGTTCGGCGGCTTGGGTGGTAGCGGGCAGAAGGAATGAGGTCGCCAGCCAGGTCAGCGCGAGCGATGACAGTGCAAACCATGAGGCCGTGAGCCACGCGGTCGCGAGGAGGCCGAGTGAGGTCAAACGGCGACCGGCGAGATTAACTGGGAGATGAGAGCGAGTCATGCGAGAGCTGGTCCAGCGAGCGAGGGACGAAGTTGAGGAGCGAACGTGACGCATAGGGTAGCTTTCCGCGGGAGTGCGAGGTAGTAGGACGGGGAGCTGCGGAAAGCTTCAATTTTTCCCAAACTGCTCTTTACGTTTTTTTATCAAGTCGGCAGAATGTTCGCGGCGCGAGAGGGTAGGCGAAGAGGTTTCGTCTGCAGGGCTCGGCTAGAGCAACGGCGAGGGATCCGCAGTTGCTGGTCAGGGACGACGAAACCATGAGCAAGGAGCGCTGATCGTGAGCATGTCTCATCGTTTGGCTGTGGGTTTGGCAGCCGTTGGATTGGTTGCGTGCAGTGTCACGCTTTCTTACGCCCAGGGAACGGCCCCGGGCACTCGACCCGCTGGTGGAGCGGGCACCGCGGGCACTCGGCCTGCTGCTGGAGCTGCCGGTGTGGGAGCGGGTGCTGGGGCGGTTGCTCCAGCTTCGGCGACCAGCATGTCGTCGGCTTCGCGCCCGTCGGGCACCAGTGTGGTGGTGATCGATATCGGCGAAGTGTTCAAGCAGCATGCTCAGTTCAATAAGCAGCTCACCGGTCTGAAGGATGAGATGAAGAACCTGGAGTCGTATTACCAGGGCGAGCAGCGACGCGTGGCGCAGAAGCGCGATGAACTGTCGACGTTCAATCCAGGCAGTGCGCAGTACAAGAAGCTGGAAGAAGAGGCCGCTCGCATGGTCTCCGATTTGCAAGTTGAGATGGCGCTCAAGCAGAAAAACATTGCGGAAGCGGAAGCCAAGTTGTACTACACCACGTACACGGAAATCACGCAGCATGTGGGCGAGTTTGCGGAACGATACGGGATCAGCTTGGTGCTGCGACACAACAATGTGCAGATGGATCCGCAGAAGCGCGATACCGTGATGCAAGGTGTGAATCGCGCGATTGTGTATCAGCAGAAGCTGGATATTACGGATGAGATCGCCAAGCGAGTGAATGCAGGCGCGACGGTGAAGTCGACTCCCGCGACAACTGCTCCTGCGGTTCGCAATGCCAGTAATACCAGTGGTGCGACCAGTCGCTAGGCCCGTGGGCCACAGCTTGTGATCGATTTCTGTGGATTCACACGGTGAAGGATAACCATTGAATTCTGAGTTGCGACCCCAGCGAACCATCAGTCGGCCGGCCAGTGTGGCCGGCTTCGGCTATTGGAGTGGGCGTGATGTGCAGCTTGAATTTCGTCCTGCTCCGGTAAACTCCGGAATCGTCTTTGTGCGGCGTGATCTGCCGCAACCGTCGCGCGTCGCGGCACTAGTGCGCTATCGAGTGGAAACACCTCGGCGCACCAGTTTGTCGTTTCGTGGTACGTCGGTGGAAATGATCGAGCATGTGATGGCGGCCTTGGCGGGGCTGCAAATTGATAACTGTGAAGTGTGGGTTGATCGCCCGGAGATTCCGGGGTGCGATGGATCTAGTGCGGCGTTTGTCGCGGCGCTCGATGCCGCCGGCGTCGTGGAGCAAGCGGAGCAGCGAACGCGGTATGTCATCAAACGCACAATTCGAGTTGGGGCGGATGACTGCTGGATCGAAGCCAGTCCGGTGAACGATGACAGCTGGACCGTTTGCTACGATTTAGATTACGGCGAAGATGGGCCGATCGGACGACAGTCGTGTGAGTTGTCGGTCACGCCCGAGTCGTTTCGAGCCGAACTGGCTGGGGCACGCACGTTCGTGCTGCAAGAAGAAGCGGATTGGATGCGCAAACGAGGCGTGGGCAATCGAGTCACCCCGCGCGATCTGCTGGTGTTTGATCGCCAGGGTCCAATCGACAATGCGCTGCGATTTCCCAACGAGTGCGCGCGGCACAAAGCTTTGGATCTGGTGGGCGACCTCAGTTTGCTCGGGATGGAATTAGTTGGCCGAGTCCGTGCTTATCGAGCTGGTCATAAACTGAATGCGGAACTCGTACGCGCCCTGCTGGCGGATGATCAAGAGCCGCTGTCGCAAAAGACGGATGAGTCCGAACGCTTGAGTGATCGCATCGTAGATTTCGAGGAAGCCGAGTTATCGGGGCATGGGAGCGCGGCTGGTTGGGGTCGCCGATTGGCTTCTTAAATTGGTGCCGCGAGTTGGCGCGATATGTGAGTGCCGTAGCGGGTAGCGGTGGAGGAGGAGTGCGGCGTGAAGCGATTGAGACTGGCGGTAGTTGGCGCTGGGCACCTGGGACGAATTCACACTCGGTTGGCCAGCCAGCGTGATGATGTAGAGCTCGTGGCGGTGGTTGATCCCGTCGCCGCGGCGCGCGAAGAGCTAGCCAGTCAGTTTCAAACGCAGGCCGTTGCCGCGGTCGATTCTTTGGCTGGAAAAATTGACGCGGCGATCATTGCTACGCCAACGCAATTTCATTACAGCGTGGCTCGTGATCTACTCGAGCGCGGCGTGCATTGTCTGGTTGAAAAACCAATTACCACGACCCTCGCCGAAGCCGATGCACTCATCGCTGCCGCACGACGACGTGGCGTGGTCTTGCAAGTCGGACACGTCGAGCGGTTCAATCCGGCGATCGTCGCGGTCAAGTCCGAACTGGGGCGCATTCGAGCGATTGAAGCGGTGCGAGCCTCCGGCTATTCATGCCGCTCAACGGATGTCGGCGTCATACTGGATTTAATGATTCACGATTTGGACCTCGTGCTGTCCCTGACATCGGGCGAGGTGTCGGCGGTGACGGCGTCGGCGCTGACGGTGGTTGGTCCACACGAGGATATTGCACAGGCGCGGCTGGAGCTGACCGACGGCTGTGTGGCGAATCTCAGTGTCTCGCGGGTGAGTTGTCAGCCGCAGCGGACCTGGCAGATCTATGGCGAGCGGGCATTCGCGATGCTCGACTTGACCAGTGGTACGGCGCGAATCTTGCGTCCCTCGGAGCTGCTTACGGCCGGCCAGCTGGATGTGCAGCAGCTTAGTCTGGCCGAAAAAAATCGGGTCAAAGAAAACTTCTTCCAGGATGTGCTGGCGCTGGAAACCAAGACTGTGGCGGCTCGCAATGCAATCGAGGACGAACAGTCGGACTTCGTGCAGGCGATTCGATCCGGTGGGCAGCCACAAGTGACAGGCGACGATGGTCGACGAGCACTAGCGGCGGCCCAGCGAATTCTGAATCAGTTAAGCGACGTCCGCATCTTCAAACAGGATCAAAGCCAGCAGCAAAGCGACCAGCGTGAAGAGCAGGCAGTAGAGCCCCGACACACCCAGGTAGCTTAAGGGCACGATCTGATTTGCGGAAACCGCGGACTCCACCGAAAAGTTTTCGAGCACGGGGAAGATCGCGGCGATCAACTGTCCAAAGAATTTCACAATCTCAAAACGGCCGACGCCCGACTTCACAATCATCGGCGTGAGATTACCGAGCACAAAGACGGTGAGACAAATCACCATGTTCGGGATCATGGGCAAACGAGTCGAGATGGCGACGCTGATGGCGGCCAGCACGATTGTCTCCATGAAGGCGAGCAAGATGCCGGGAATGAGCCGCGTCATCTCGCTATGACAGAGCTGCCAACTGGCTTCAATGTTGGCACCCTCGCGCGCATCATAAATGGGCTTGTAGGCGGTGACTACGAGCAGCAGGACACCGAGCGTGATGAAGAGCAGCGCCAGTGTCCAGAAGATGCCCAGAAACTTGCCGATGATGAACGAGGGGCGACTGAGTGGTTTGGAAAGCACGGTGAGTGCCGTGCGGCCTTCAATTTCCTCCCAGATCGACGTGCTGGCAGCCCACGTCGCCTGCAAGATGCCGGCCATGAGCAGCAAGTTGATGCCAGCTTTTTTCATCATCTTGATATCTTCCCCAAACGTGTTGCAGGGGATAATCAAGAACATGATGACGATGATGGCACCAATGATCGTTAGCAGCAGAAAGACGGGCTGAGCGGTTTCCGATTTGAAAGTCGCCAAAGCGACGGCGGACATGCGGGGGAAAAACAGCCGCTGCAGGATGTAAATCCAATAAAAAACGACCACGCACAGAGCGGTGATCGGAACCGTTATCACTTCGGGGACGGGCGGCATCACCGTGATTTCCAGCGAGAGTTTCGCGGGCTTGTCGCTGAGGTTACGCGCGTAGACGGCCGGGATGACGTCGTCCGGAAAAATCCGCTCCATGCCGATGGGAGGTGCCACCCAGGCCGTCTTTTCGTTGGCCAGCAGTTCCCATTTCACGCCGGGCCCCACTTCCACGGTCGCCGGTACCGAACGAACCTCCACGTTTTGATCGCATTGAAAGGCGATCAGTCGCAGTTCTTCGCGACGAATATTGAGCGGGACTTCGACGGTCGGCAGGTTATCAAAGTTTTCATCCGAGACGGCAGTGGGCTGGAGCGTTTGAGTGATGGTGCGCGTGCCGGCAGCGGTGAGACGAGTGAGCGAGCGGGCGATTGCTTTGGGATCATCCGCCAAAAATACACCGAAGACCGCGAAAATCGCGAAGGTGATTGCGATGAGCGAAACGGGCCAGAGAATGCCCTCTTCGACCGCTCCCCAAATGTTGCCGCCGAGCCCTCGTTTGCACAGACTTGCGACCAGGGAAGAGACCAGCACGAGCAGTAAACCTAGTGTTACGCCCAAGCTGATAATCCAAACCGGGGTCAGCCATTGACCGACCCAGGGAGCAACTGCGGACCACAACAACCCGTTCATGCCTGCCATCCTCGCTCATGAATCCTGCTCTGCCAACAGTTCGGAAGGAACTTGGCAGAATGCGGGAGAGTTCCCGTATCTGTAAGTCGAATCATAACTTCCGCTGGGCTAAATAGAAAAGCAGCGACCAAAAAAATCGTGATCCTAGGGAATGGGACGCGGCTGATCTTGACGTGCATCCCGGGGCCTTCTACTGTCCGCCCATGATTCGGCTAGATCGCTCACTGCTGCTGACGGGAATTCTGTTCCTCACGCTGATCGCGTGGGCGGGAGTGGCATTTTCGTTGCCGCCGGAAGATGCCGGTGCAAAAGGCGTGCTCGTGCTGCGCAGCGGCCGAGTGCTGCAAGGCGAGATCACTCCGCTGGGCGACCGCTATCGCGTTAAACTGGGCCCCGGGAACGAGATCCGGATCGGTGCCGGGGAAGTGGAATTTCAGGCGGCATCGCTATCGGAGGCTTACGAGCGCAAGCGCGTTCAATTGCCCACCGATGGTTTAGGGCCGAGGTTGGATCTGGTGGAGTGGTGTTTGCGGTACGAATTGCTGTCGCAGGCCGCCACGGAACTCGCCGTAGCCCTACAGCTGGAACCGCAAAACCCGCGCGTGAAACATTTGGATCGGCGGCTGCAGGCTACGAGGATCGAGCCGAGTGAGGGGGGGGCGAGCAGCTCCGTGCCGGCGGCGACCGCTCCCCGCTGGGATGATCTGGAGCGCGAGTACCGGGAGCTGCCGACCGGCGCCGTGGAGCGTTTTACGGCCACGATTCAGCCGCTACTGATCAATCGCTGTGCTGCTAACAGTTGTCACGGACCGAATTCGACGTCCAGCTATCACCTCGTACGACCCGGACTGGGCAACACGGCCAACCGCCGCTTCACCTTGCGAAATCTGCATGCAACACTCGCCTTCGTCGACAAACAGGAGCCGGATGATAGTCGACTACTTAAGTCCCTGCGTGAGGCACATGGACCAAATGAAACGAAGGTTTTTGCGGCGAACGAACAGCTCCAATTGGAGTTGTTGTCGGCTTGGGTGCGGATGGCAAGTCGCCCCAAGACGATGATTGCTCCAGCCAGTATTTCAACCGGAGGCTCACAGTCTGCGCATGCGAGCCACTTACCCCAGCGCATGAACGGGATTGAGGCGAACGCTGCGGAAAGCGAGTTCCAGGAGCCGGTGGCAGCGGAGGCGGCGATCTCGAAACCGGCGCGAGCGGTACCAGCAGCAGGTGGTGCCGGAGCGGGTGGTTCGGGAGCGGGTGGTTCGGGAGCAGCGAAGTCCACAACGGCAAAGTCCGCAACGGCGAAGTCCACAGCGACGAA
>JBJSXJ010000274.1:0-8523 GCA_046086325.1 Planctomycetota bacterium
TTAAACAATCTCCGTGTCTTTGTGTCTCCGTGCGAAACAATCCCGTGTGCTCCGTGCGCAACCCCGAGTGCCCCGTGCGAAACAACCCCGAGTGCCCCGTGCGAAACAACCCCGGGTGCCCTGTGCGCAACAACCCGTACGGTTACAGGCCGTCGACCTGGAAGCCTTCACGGTAGGTGCGTTTGATGAGCTTATTGGCGGCGGCGATGTTGGTGACTTCCATCGTTTCCGCCTTCCAGTTCAACTGCTGACCGGGGAAGCGATTGGCAACGACGCCGAGCAGTAGAGCTTCGGTGAGTGGTCCGGCGTAACCGAAGTCGGCACTTGTCTGGCCTTCGCCCAAGCAGGCATTCACCCACTGGTGATAATGATTCACATCCGGCACATCCGGACGCTTGTAATCCTTGAATTTCGTCTGTGGGAACAAAACCGCCTCGCCCACGTGTGGCAACAGCATGTAGCCACCTTCGCCGACGAAGAGCGAACCTTGGTCAGGCAGCTTCAGCTCTTCAGGCAATTTCAGTTCGCTGCTCTTGGGCGGTGCGAACCCGCCGTCATGCCAGGTCCAGATGAGTGATGAGGTGGTGTACTGCGTTCCTGGGAACTCATACTCCACGACATTCTTCTCGGGATGACCGACTCCCGAAGGTGCTCGACAAGTCGTCTTGGCCCACTTGGGGGCGGTGAGTTTCAGAGCGTCGAATGGGGTGTCGAAGATATGCACGCCCATGTCACCCAGAGTGCCGGTACCGAAATCGACCATCTTGCGCCAGTTGCCGGGATGATAGACGCCGGGGATGAAGGCGCGCTTCGCGGCGGTTCCCAACCAGAGGTTCCAGTCGAGGTTCGCGGGTGGCATCTGCTCGTTGGTCGGAGCTGCTCCGTCGTAACCCCAATTCTTGTTCGACCAAGCGTACACATGACTGACTTTGCCGATCACGCCCTGCTGGATCATCAAGGCGGCGCGGCGATACACGGCACTCGAGTGAACCTGAATTCCCATTTGTGTGACGAGTTTTTTCTTTTCAGCCACAAGACGTAATTGGCGAGCTTCGTAGACTTCGTGCGTGAGCGGCTTTTGGCAGTAGACAGGCTTGTTGTGGTTCAGCGCCGTCATCGCAGCGGGGGCGTGCGTGTGATCGGGAGTGGAGACGACTACGGCATCGATCGAGTCGCCCAGTTGCGCGATCATCTCGCGGAAGTCCGTAAAAGTCTTCGCTCCCTTATGGCGACCGGCGGCTTGCTCCAGCGTGCCTTTGTCGACATCACACAGCGCCGCGACTTCCACTTTGGGATGCGAAGCAATGGAACCCAAGTCCGCTCCACCCATCCCACCCACACCAATGTGCGCGGTACGCAGCTTGCCGTTGGGCGAGGCGGCGAAGAGTCGCAGGGGCAGAGCTTGAGTGGCAGCTAACAGCGCACTCGCCTGCAAAAACGTACGTCGACTCTGTTGCTGAGCGATGGATTTACGACGCGAATCAGAAGAACTCATGGTGGGACATCCTGGTGGAGGGAGAAAATGAAACCAAGTGAACAGGGAATCGAACGAAGGACACGTAGAAAACAGCAAACTTCGAGATCGAAGAGCCTCACGACTGCATCAGTTTGTCGACTGTCTGCGCGATGCGTTCTTCGATGTCACCCGCCCAGCGTAGTGCCGGACGTCCGTACTCGTAGAGATTCGAGCCGCCTTCGTAGCCGCCTTCCTCCCACACTCGTCGCGAGGGAATGTAAGCGATCATGTCGTCGGCATAGCCGCAAACCCAAGTACCGGGGCCATATTGTTTCTTGAATCGCAGCGCATAATCAACCACCGTTTCGGCTCCCATCCCAATTAACCGAAAATCGGTACCCCAGCGCCAAACATGAATGGGGTAGGGATAGGCCGCTTCGAACTGGTGACCTGTCGCCAATTTGCGCAGCAGACGACTCGCCCAGCGCGCTTTTATCGCGTTACTGTCCTGAGCGAACATGACCAGTTCGGCACGCGTCACCACGTTTGAATAGGGCAGATCGACATACGCAAAACTGGATTTCAGCTTACCCGTGATCGGCTTCCAGCCCGCATCGCGTCGAAGTACTTCCTGCACGGCGGTAGCTAACTGCTGGCCATATTTCTGACAGAGCTCGACGGAGCGGCGTGGCAGCGGATTCTGATCACCACCACAGGTATTCACAAACATCGCCTGAGCAGTTGGAAACAACTTCTCGAGCTGTAACTGAGCAAAGCCCGGATAATCACCACACCACGTCGTGAAACTCAACGTCGTCGGATGACAAGCATAGCCAAAGAGCACCGCCGCTAGCTCGCCGCTGGGCCGAGTGACGGTGAGTACCGGAACGGAGTGATCGACGGGACCGGCGAGCGGCGTGCCGTTGGCCAGCATCGCAGGCACATCAGCTTCACGATTGTTCCTTCGATTCACGGCAAACGTTGCCTGACCCATATTCTGCTGAAGTGTTGCCGGAGCCAAACTCGCCAGGGCCTGGCCAATCATCTCGACCATCCGAGTGATCATCGTGGCGGTATAGTCCGCCACCAGTTTTTCCTGGGCCGCTTCCACTGGATAGTAGTCGATCAGATCGTCACCCAGTCGCGGTCCACAATGATTGTGCGAAAACGTGATCAGCAACTGATCGCGTTTCAGGCCATACTTCTTTTCCACCTGTGCGAAGACCGGATCACTCATCACCTTCGGCACACCTTGAAAATCGCTCGTCACCAGCACCACTCGCTGCCCCGCTGGATCTTCCACGGCGAGGGCCTTCATCCAGAGCTCGTGTAGCTTCCCGTCGGGAGCACGCTTGGAGCCATAACCAGCCAGCCAAACCGGCTCGTCGGGTGTGATGACCGCTTTCGCCAGTCCAGCTTTCCAAGTAGCGTCGGTGCCGGTCGCCAGCGCCGCTTGCAGCGGGCTTGAGATCACGAAACTGGGCGCCAGCAGACTGGGGGTTAGCAGTCTGGACGCCAACAGACTGGGCGTCAGCAGTGTGCTCGCCGCGAGTGACCCACTGGCTCGCAAAAAATCGCGACGTTCCCGGGCCGCCGCCGCCCACTTATTCCCCGGGCTTGGCATCTCGTGTTTCATCGGCGACTGTTCCTGATCCCTCATCGCCATCGACCGGCACATCTTGTTCCTTGGGAACGCGAACGACCGCCGCGAGGTTGTCGTTGTCGTCGAGTGTCATGATGCGAACACCTTGCGTGTTGCGTCCGATCACGTTGATATCGCTGGCAGCGATGCGCTGAATCTTGCCGCGAGAGGTCATCATCAGCACTTCATCTTGATCATCGACGCGCACAATTCCGACCACTCGGCCATTGCGCTGTGTGGCTTTGATATCTCGAATACCTTTGCCGCCGCGACGCTGCGTGCGATAGCGACCGCCGGACGAGTTTTCGTCATCACCTTCCTCATCGCCTTCCGGCACGTCGGGCACCACCGCGTCAACTGCCGCCTCATCTCCATTGCCCTCTTCGCCTGACCCTTCATCGGCGACGGCGAAGAGCGGATTGTTGGGGCCGAAGTTGGTGCGTTTCCCGTAGCCTCGTTCGCACACGGTGAGCAGCGTGGCGTCGGGATCGGCGATGACCATGCCGACTACTTCATCACCGGAGCGTAGATTGATACCCTTCACGCCCGACGTGTTACGTCCCATCGGTCGCGCGTTCGATTCGCTGAACCGAATCGCCATCCCATTCGCGGTCGACAGCACCACTTCATCGCCCGGTTTTGACACCACGACGTCGACCAGTTCATCCCCTTCGCGCAGTTTGATGGCGATGATGCCGCCCTTTTTCGGTCGACTGTAATCTTCCAGTGGCGTCTTCTTGACTAGGCCCTTGCGCGTGGCCATAAGCAGGAAGTGACCGGGCAGATTGAAGTCTCGCACTGGCACGCATTCCGCAATCATCTCACCATCTTTCAGGTTGAGTAGATTGACAATGGCGCGGCCGCGACTTTCGCGACTGAGCTGCGGTAAGTCGTAAACTTTCTGCCAATGCACATTGCCCAGGTTGGTGAAGAAGAGCAGATAGGCATGCGTGCTCGCGACGAACAGATGCTCGATCGGATCCTCTTCTTCCGTCCTGGCACCCTTCAGCCCCTTACCACCGCGGCGCTGCGCTCGATACATGCTGGAGGGCGTGCGCTTGATGTATCCTTTATGACTGATCGACACCACCATCGTCTCTTCGGTGATGAGATCCTCGAGGTTGACGGAACCAATTTCTTCGCCCGAGATTTCAGTGCGGCGCGGATCAGCGTACTTGGAGCGAATCTCGCGCAGGTCATCCTTAATCATGTTGAGGATGTTTTGTTCGTCAGACAAAATTCGCGCGTACTCGCGAATCTCACCCAGCAACTCGGCATGCTCTTTCGAGAGTCTTTCCTGTTCGAGGTTGACCAATTGGCCGAGCGTCATGCGCAGAATGGCTTCGGCTTGCACGGCGGTCAGGGTGTAAGTGTCTGACGCGCCACGTTCTGACGCGAAGACTTGGAATCCTTCTGCACCGAGCGCTCGCTCCATCATCACCGCCGGACACTCGACGCCCATCAAACCAGTCTTTGCTTCGGACTGCGTGGACGACGAGCGGATGATGCGGATGATTTCGTCGATATTCGCCAGGGCTAGCAGCAAACCTTCGACCGTATGCTTGCGGCGACGAGCCTTCGAGAGCAAGAACTGAGTGCGGCGGCGAATTACATCTAACCGATGTCGCACATATTCGGTGAGCAATTCCTTGAAGCTCAGTTCGCGCGGCTTGCCGTCGACGAGTGCGAGGAAGATGAGCGAGACGGATTCTTGCAGGGGAGAGAATTCGTAGAGCTGATTGAGAACCACTTCCGGATCGGCATCGCGTTTAATCTCGATGACAATGCGCACCGGCTCCTTCAAATCGCTTTCGTCACGAATGGCGGAAATGCCCTTGATGCGATCCTCGTTCACCAGATCCGCGATGATCTCGATCACTCGATCACGAAACTGCTGATACGGAATCTCATTGATGACGATGCGGTAGCGATCGTTTTTGTATTCCTCGATACGAGCCTTGCCGCGCAAGGTGAGTTGTCCGCGACCCGTGTGATAGCCGCGACGCACTCCCGCTCGCCCACAAATCATGCCGCCGGTCGGAAAATCAGGACCGGGTACGATCTCCATTAATTCATCGATCGACACATCCGGGTCGTCGATGACTCGGATGAGTGCATCGCATACCTCACCCAGATTATGCGGTGGGATGGAGGTCGCCATGCCGACCGCGATGCCCTGCGCACCGTTGACGACCAAATTGGGAAAAGCCGATGGCAGCACCGACGGTTCCACTCGGGAATCGTCGTAGTTCGGCACGAAGTCGACCGTATCGAGGTCGAGGTCGCGAAGCATCGACGAGGCGATTTGGGACAGACGAGCTTCGGTGTAACGCATGGCGGCTGGAGGCAAGCCGGCAATCGAGCCGAAGTTGCCTTGTTTGTCGACCAGCGCATGTCGCATGTTCCATTCTTGAGCCATGCGCACCAGCGTCGGATAAATCACTTCCTGGCCGTGCGGGTGATAATTACCCATCGTCTCGCCAGCAATCTTGGCACACTTCGCGCGCGCCGCCGACGGCCCCAGATTCAAATCGTTCATGGCGACGAGAATACGGCGCTGCGAGGGCTTCAAGCCGTCACGCACGTCCGGCAGAGCTCGACTGACAATCACGCTCATCGCGTACGTCAGGTAACTTTCCTTCAGTTCATCCTCAATCGCGAAGTCGATCAGGCGGCCAGTGTTAGATCCTGAATCGGTGGACCCTGAATCGGTGGACAAGGAGAAATCCTTTCAGACAGCAAGCGTCGGAGGGGTTAAGAACGGCGGCTGTGAATTCTGCTTACGACGGTCTTTTGAAGGGTGGGAGTCTACCATTTTTGCCCCTAAATCACAACCGACCGCAGGAGCCGCCGCCGCCGCGCCAAGAACGAAAAATTCGTCCGTTTTGGAAGCTGCTTTTGGGTCGTTCCACGTTGACTTTGCGCGCGTTGTCGTTTCTTCTCTGGGCTGCTCCGCGGCACGCCTGCCGCTGGACTTCCTTCCTCACCCCTGCAACCCTCAATCACCCCTCAGGCGGTTCCCCAATGCCACTCACGATCCGTTCCCCACTGACAAAACTTCCCTGGCTGCCCGTTGTCGCTCTGCTCGCGCTCCTAGCTTCCAGTTCCTCCGTGCTCCGAGTGAACGTTGTCGGGGCAGGTCGAGCGTGGGCGGATGGACCGGCAGATAACAATCCCGAAACCGTGCGGCGAATGCCGAAACTGGGCATCGAAGTACCCGCCGATCGTCGAGCCGCCCTGGAGACCGAACTCAAAAAACTCGCCGACGTCGTCGATCAGTTGCGCAAAAAAACAGACCCGCTCACTAAAGAACTCTGGCCCGATGTCGCCATCTTTCACAAAGCGGTCCATGACGCTCTGAAGCATCAGGAATTCCATCAACCACCGGAAGTGGAAGAAGCGTTCAAACTACTCGCCCTGGGACTCGAACGCGGACAACAACTGCTCGGTGGACAAGCGCCGTGGCATGCCGCCCCGGGACTCATCGTGCGCGGGTATGTCTCGAAGATCGATGGCTCCGTGCAACCGTACGGCATCATCGTTCCCGCCTCGTACAACGAACGAGCCGCTCAGGGTTATCGCTTGGATTTGTGGTTTCATGGTCGCGGTGAGGTGCTGACGGAAGTTAATTTCCTACGCGATCGCATGAAAAATCCTGGCACGTTCGCTCCACCCCACACGCTGGTCCTGCATCCTTATGGACGCTGGAATAACGCGTTTAAGCTGGCTGGTGAAGTTGATGTGATGGAAGCGCTCGCCTCGGTGCAGCAGCGTTATCGAGTGGACGAGGATCGCATTGGAGTGCGTGGGTTCTCGATGGGTGGAGCGGGTGCGTGGCACTTGGCGGTGCATGATCCCGGACGCTGGTATGCCGCGAATCCAGGTGCCGGGTTCTCAGAGACTCCCGAGTTTCTTCGCTCCTTTCAACAAGAAACGTTGAAGCCGAAGTGGTGGGAGCAAAAGCTTTGGCATCTGTATGATTGCCCCGACTGGGCCGTCAATCTGCGCCACTGCCCGACGGTCGCTTACAGCGGCGATGAAGATAGTCAGAAGCAAGCCGCCGACATCATGGAAACAGCACTCACGAAAGAAAATCTGCGGCTGCTGCATGTTATCGGCCCAAAGACGAAACATTCGTATCACCCACAGTCGCGCGACGAGGTGGAACGTCGCATGACTTCACTCGCGCGACAAGGTCGTGAACGAACTCCGGCTCATATCCAATTCGTCACCTACACACTCAAGTACAACAAGCTGGCCTGGGTGACGATGGACGAGTTGAGTCAGCACTGGGAGGCGGCTCGCATCAACGCTCGCCTGGACACCGAACGATCCAACATCGTGGTGACCACTCGCAACCTGCGTGGGTTGACGCTGGACTTGGCCGCCGGTCACTGCCCGTTTGATCTCACCAAGCCGGTGTCCGTCGTGATCGATGGAGTGACTATCGCGGGACCGCGTCCCGGCACAGATCGCTCGTGGCAAATGTCGCTGCACCGCGTAGGCGATGCTTGGCGAGTGGGACGTCGTGCCGAGGAGGGAGTGCGCAAGGTTCACGATCTGCAAGGTCCCATCGATGACGCTTTCATGGATTCGTTCCTGTTCGTTCATCCGACCGGTAAAGCCTGGCATGAGCCACCAGCCGTATGGTCGGATGCTGAACTGACACGAGCGGTCGAACAGTGGCGACGACATTTTCGCGGTGACGCTCGAGTGAAAGAAGATCGGCAAATTGCCGCTGCGGACATCGAGCAGCACAATCTGGTGTTGTGGGGTGATCCGTCCAGCAACGAGGTATTGGCGAAGATCGCCGACCGTTTACCAATTCGCTGGGAACGCGACGCCATCGTGGTGAATGGCAAGTCGTATCCGTCCGACCGCCACGCGCTGATCGCCATTTTTCCCAATCCACTCAATCCCAAGAAATATGTGGTGCTCAACAGCGGCTTCACGTTCCGCGAGTACACGCACTTGAATAACGCTCGGCAAATTCCCGTTTTACCCGACTGGGCAGTGGTCGATCTGTCGACTCCGCCAGGCACGATCTGGCCAGGAAAGATTGTCGATGCCGGTTTCTTCGACGAGCAGTGGCAAGTGAAAGCGGGTGGTGGTGGGTAGGCTGATCGCTGCGACGGACTGCTGGTGCGACGGACTTCCAGTCCGTCGTGCAGCATCGTCGACGGACTGCTGGTGCGATGGACTTCCAGTCCGTCGTGCAGCATCGTCGACGGACTGATCGTGCGATGGACTTCTAGTCCGTCGTGCAACATCGTCGACGGACTGGAAGTCCGTCGTACGGGGGCAGGCTAAATGGTGCGACGGACTGATCGTGTGACGGACTTCTAGTCCGTCGGTGCAGCGTCGTCGACGGACTGGAAGTCCGTCGTACGGGCACAGGCTAAATGGTGCGACGGACTGATCGTGC
>JBJSXJ010000275.1:0-17613 GCA_046086325.1 Planctomycetota bacterium
GTAAATCAACATTCCAAGTAAACGAATCCGACTCGACCGTGTCGCGACAGTCCGCGATGAAGTCGATCGTATCTCCAGGTTCAACCACCAGCGCTTTCGTTTCCGTCTTCACGGAACTTTTTTTGACGACCCATTCGCCGACCAGTCCTTCACGACTGGAAACAATACGACCACGCACGCCATCGCCATTCTCGGAGGGATGTTCGAGCGTACCATGAATGACGATGGTGCCCCGGATGGGCGAGATCCAGCGGCGAATGGCAGCGAGTTCCGGTCCACTTCCCGGATGACCACCTTGCTGATGAAGAATCGCCCAGTTCCGCTGTGGGTCTGGCAGCTGTGCCCCGCCCTGCCAAGCGGCACCGGTCCAGTGCGGCAGGTCAGCAAAACCAACCACGCGTTGACTGGCCAGATCCAACCGCCCCGTTCCATACTGCCACTGCCTCGAGGCTCGCAGACGTTCGGTTTGTTCAGCTAGCTGCACAATCTCGGGAGAGAAATCCGACGAATTCTGCGCACCAGCCTGCTCACGCACCAGCGTGGCAAGCTTCAGTGCCTGCTGCAACACGAACTCACTATTCATCAGCATTAACGACTGAGTGGCGACCGTTGAGACCTGACGGCGATCGCAACTCGTCTCCATCATAGGCGCATCGAAGGCGGCCAGCAGCGCGAGTGGCTGACTGCGACGGACTTGCACATAAACACTTCGCCGCGCTTCATCACCACCGACAATCACTTGGCCGACATCATCTTCCTTGATCGCCACGGCGGGACCAAACATCGCCCCGCGCAAGGAACCACTCGCTGATAGCAAACGGTCACGAAGTGCTTCGGCATCTAATCGGCGGACGGACATGCGAGTCAGATAACGATTGTCATCATCGCGATTGGAACGATTGGGATCACGCTGCGAAACCTGGCGGTAGACGGTCGACGTCATGATTTGGCGATGCAACCGCTTGACGCTCCATTCGCCCGCCGGGAACTCCAGCGCGAGCCAGTCGAGCAGCTCGGGATGAGACGGCCGATCACCCAGCACTCCGAAGTCTCCGGGAGTACCCACGATCGCACGGCCAAAATGCAATCCCCAAATTCGATTCACTAAAACTCTGCCCACCAGTGGATGCGTGCCGCTTGTCCAAGCCCGCGCCAGCGCCAGACGTCGACCGCTCGTGGGTAGCTGAGGATCGTCGGGCGCAATGTCGAATCGCTTTCCAGGTGGAGCGACAATCGTCAAATCACCCGGAGCAACCGCCTGCCGTGGCTGACGGTAATCACCTCGATGCAGCAGATGTGTGACGCTGGTTGAACTGGGTGCTTCCACCAGCGCATGCACAAAATCCTCGACCGGCTTTTTGGCTCGTTCGGCGCCGATCCGCTCGTCGTACTTTTTGAGCTCTTCGGCCGCTTTCGGATCATATTGATAGAGCACGCCGGGAGAGATGTTGACGCTGGGATTTTCTTTGAGGAGTTGGTTTTGAGCGGCAGTGCGTTTGTCTGCAGGCGTGTCGTAAGCCTCGCGCAGGACGGCTCGCTGCGGCTCGGGGAATTTCATCAACTCGCTGTTGAGTGCCGCCGCGAGATACTCCGCTTGCTTAGCATTCTTCTCGGCAATCAATTTGTTCGCTTCCGCCTCCACCGCCGCAGCGCGTTGTCGATCCGCGTCGGTATACAGCGAAACCAGCCGCTGCTGAGGGATCTTCCAGGCTTTGGGATCGATTGCCGGTTCAAACACGGCTCGCAGCCGGTAGTAATCCGCCTGTGGAATCGGGTCGTAGCGATGGTTGTGACACTGGGCGCAGTGGACCGACAGGCCGAGTAATCCCGACGAAACAATTTTGATGGTGTCGGTCATGACCTGTTGTCGAGCGAGTTCCTGATCGGGCGGTCCTGATCCCGTGCCATCCGCCGCCATGCGCAAAAAGCCGGTCGCCGTCAGCAGCTCAATCTGTCGCTCCGAAAAATTGGTCGTCGCCTGGTTGAGTAATTCATCACCCGCTAACTGCTCGATTAAAAACTCGTTCCACGGTTTGTCTGAATTGAACGACCGGATGACATAGTCGCGATATTTATAGGCATAGGGTCGTGCCTGATCGGCACTCGTATAGCCATCGGATTCTGCGTAGCCTGCTAAATCCAACCAGTGTCGTCCCCACCGCTCACCGTAACGCGGTGAGGCCAGCAGCCGATCGATGAGTCGTTCCCAGGCATCCGGCTGACTGGCATCCGGCTGCTGGGCGGCAGCGAGTTCCGGGAGCAGTTCGAGCTGCTCTGGTGAGGGCGGCAAACCGAGGAGATTGAAGGTCGCGCGGCGGAGAAGCACCTCAGCGCTCGCCTCGGGTGAAAATCCACCCAATTCCTGGCGCTGAGCGGTCCAGGCGATCCAGCGGTCAATCGGTGTTCGCAGCCGATGAGCGTCAGCTACGAGTGCAGGAGCGGTGGGTTGCTCGAGCGGCTGAAAGGCCCAGAACTCGCGTTCCTCGGGGGTAATCCCAATTCCTTGATCGAGTGTTGCGGGTTCTGCTCGAGCGGTTGGTGCTCCAGCGGCGATCCAGCGGCGGATGAGGGCGACATCGGCGGCCGGCATTTTCTTTTCGCTCGGCGGCATCTCACCCGATTCCACGCGCTGCAGCAGCAGACTTTCGTCCGCTTTCCCCACCACGATTGCCGCTCCGGATTCACCGCCCTGCACGAGAAATCGTCGCAAACGTAAATCCAGCTTACCCTGCAACTCGTCGCCACCACCGTGGCAGTCCAAGCAGTAGACCTTCAGAAGTGGGCGAATATGCTGCTCGAAAGTCAGCGGTGTCGGTGGCTCGGCGCCGAGCTGCAAGGTCGTACCTCGGAGGAGAGCGAGGCAGAAGCTAAAGACGATGAAGGAACGAAGCGGCGGCATATCGTAAGTGGCTTTCCGAGGGAACAAGTCAGATGGTGAGCCAGCGGTCGCGCGCGACGACATCCCAGCGGCCAATTACCTGACCGTCGCGCACGACGTAGACCTGTTTGTGCAGTGCAGAGGTGGGACAGACGTGACGGGGAATGGCGAGCAGCTCATCACCGGGACTGAAATCGGCCGCACGCTCGGTTTCCATCACCAAGTGTTCTTCATTTTGTAACACCGCTTGGCCATCAGGCAGTGCGGGAAATACCAGTCGCTTACCAGCCGGTGGGTCCGAAGCAATCGCCTTGTAGCCAAGATCAAAGGTGACTCGACTGGGCGTAGGACGACTAATGCAGCGGGTGAGTACCAAGGCGGCCGGCTGAAAATTCAGATCAGGAAATGTTTCGGAGTAGCCAGAATCGTGAAAGACAACGGTACCGGGGCTGAGTTCGAGTTCCGGCAGATCGATCGCCGCATAAATGGGAAACGATCCCGTGCCTCCCGCTACGATGCGCGGCACCGGCAGCTTGTCCGCCAATAACTGTTCGCGCAAGTCCATGACGCGCTGCCATCCGGCTTGTACGGCGGCCGTGCGTTCATCCAGTGCTCGCTGATGATTCTGACCGTCATAAACATGTAAACCGCCGGGCTGAATACCCGGTGTCCGGGCGATCTCGGCATACAACTGATGCGCTCGCGGCCCCGCTTCTAACCCGGTGCGATGCTGTCCCGTATCGATATCGAGCAACACTTCCAGGGAACAGTTGGCGGCAGTGAGGGCCGCACCAAGTTGGCGTAGCGGCTCGGGATGATCCGCAGTACACGAAAAACGCACTTGCGGAAACGTCTGCACGAACTTCACGGCGCGGCCAATATTTGGTCCCACCAAGTTGTAGGCCAGAAAAATATCGGTGACGCCAGCCGTCGCCAGCATCTCTGCTTCGGCAAACGTAGCGCACTTTCCCTTGGTGATTCCGCGCGCCAGTTCCAGTTCGGCAACCTCGCGCATCTTGTGCGTTTTACAGTGGGGGCGCAGTCGAGCTGGATTTCCCGCAATCCGAATCATTTCGTGGATATTGCTTTCGACCAAGTCGGCATAGACGATCAGCGCCGGCGTGATGATCTGAGAGGTATCGTCGATCCGATAGCGAGGGTCAGTCGGGATATGCATGTTGCTCCTTTACCGAAATGAATTCCGGCGTAGTATAACCGTTGATCGCTCGATTTCGCACGTCCATGGTTCATTCCTACTCACTTGTTATCGGAAACTAACCGCATGCCGCTCGACACTTCTGGTCCCCATGCGGAACAAGCAGTTCCCGCGCAGCGTACTCGGTCCTCACGGAACCGTCGCCGCCGCTCACCCTGGATCGCCGTGCCACTCAAACTGCTCTTCTCACTCACTCTTACCGGATTATTCCTCGAAGTCGCTCTGCGCATCGTTGGTATTCAGCCAGCGGTAAGTGCGGTGGTGAAACGATCCGAGAGTGATCTGCATCCCCTGCCCTGGATTGCCCAGGCGCAGCGGCAAGGCTGGATTCCTTGGCCCCAGGAGACTCGCGTCATCGAGTCCGTGGCGGAGCATCCACGAGGTCGAATTGAAATGCGACGGAACGATGTGAGTTGCCGTGAAGATCAATCCACTCCACTGGAAAAACCGATAGGACGTCGTCGCGTGGTCGTGTTAGGTGATAGTCACACGGATGGCTTTTGTTTTAACGACGAAAGTTTTCCCAATCGCTGGGAACAACGGACGGGCGATGACGTGATCAACGCAGGGTTTGAATTGTCTTCGCCCTACCAGCAGTGGTGGGCATACTCGCAAGTCTACAAACGGTTCCAACCTGATCACGTGGTGATGACGTTTTACGCGGGCAACGATCTGCTGGAACTGTTGCGCACCGATGACCGCGTGCATCTGCGACGCGAGGATGAGCGTTATGTGCATGCGGAACCCGTGAGTGGTAACGAGATCAGTCCACCGGCGCGCGGGCTTGTCGGTCGCTGCCGCGCTTGGGCACGCGAACATCTGGCGCTGTATGCAGGCTTGCGGCGAGTAACTTTTCTGCGGCGGCTGGTGCGTCAAGCTTCGGTGGACGAGTATCGAGATCGCTTGGTGGCCGCGCAGGAACTCCATCCCGGTCCCGTTTGGCAAGGACTCAATCAAGCCTATTACTTTCAGCATCACCCACAGGATTGGGACGAAGCTGTCGCGCGCCAGCGCTGGGTACTCACAGCGCTACGCGACGACTGCCAACAAGCACAGGTCCGTTTCACCTTGCTCATCCTGCCGACGCTGCGCCAAATCCATCCCGAAACGGATCAAGCGTCGCTGGACCAGACGCGGACGACGTTGCAGTTGACGGACGAGTCGCTGGAGTGTGATGAACGCGCGTGTGACGCAGTGGCGAAGCTGGCTCAGGAGCTGCGGATCGAGCTGCTTGATCTACGCAAACCGCTGCGAGAACAACGGGAAAAAGAGCCTAAAACAAGCCTTTTTTATCAGTTTGATCATCATCTGAACGTCGCTGGTCACCGCCTGCTCGCAGAACAACTCGACGACACACAGTAGCGCGAGCCACCGAGCGCAAAAAATTAGGGCCACCGGATCTCTCCGGCGGCCCTCTCTCGCTATAGTCCTGCGCGACTGATTCCGCAGAATCAATCACTTGCCGCGAGGCGCCTTACTTCTTGGCAGCCTTCTTCGCCTTCTTGGCAGCCTTCTTTACGGGAGCCTTCTTAGCAGCTTTCTTGGCCACGGTAACCTCCGTTGCAAAAAAAAATGACTCTGTGATTCGGCGGTTCTAATTCGCAGTCGCCTGCAAATGTGACTTCCGTTTCACCCAACTAATCTAAACCACTCGGCCATCACTCACTCGGCATTCCATCACAAGCGATGTCGCGTTGAGCTCTGGGTTGTCGTCCTTCACAACAGATCCGCAGTTGTGAGTCGACAACCACGAGTAGTTACCCACTCTTTAGGGCGTAGTTGTACGCATCTGAAAAATAAATGCAACAGGTTTTCCACAAAAAAAGTGTTGCTTTGTCAAAGATTTTTTTCGCGCGACTACCAGCGCGAGCCAGTGCCTTGCAGCGCGAGGTAGTTGTTCACGGCGAGATAACCGAACATCACGCCCATCCCCGTTTGCTTCCAAAGCACAAGACTGGCGTATGCCAACACGCCCGCCATCACAGCACTCGCTAAGTGCGCGCGACGATTGCCCGTCCACGAATCACCGCGACAAAGAAGGGCGCGCATGATCTGTCCGCCATCAAGTGGCAACACCGGCATCAAATTCAAAATGCCCCAGCCAATGTTGACTTGCAAAAGCAAGCTACCGACTAGCGATAGTGCAGGCTGCGGCAATTGCACGCGCGGTGATGTCCAACTCAGCAGACTGGAGCCCATCACCACAATCTGACCATGCGATACGAGTACCAGTACCGCGACGAAGGCCGCCAGTAGAAAGCCCGCGACTGGTCCGGCCGCAGAAATAATCACCTGCTCCAACCACTCGCTCACGCGCGGACCACCATTCACTAAATGTCGCCGCGCCCAACCACCTTCGCGAATGGCTAAACCACCCATCGAGTACAAGACGATGCGCGAAGAGTAACCGAAATAACGATGCGCCAGCGCATGCCCCAACTCGTGAATCAAAATCGACACAAAACAAACACCCACCCAGCTCGCCAACTGCAGCGGCTCGCGCAACGTTTGACCAAGTAACAGCGCGAGCAACCAAAAGAATGGGTGCACTCGGACCGGAAACGGCCCCAGTCGAAAACGAAGTTCCCAGGGACTAGCGGGAGGTTCTTGCAGAAACACGGGGCAGATCCTGAAGTTGAAAAAGCGGGAATGAAACGTCGATCAGCAAGCCGAAAGACACCGCAGAATGTACTCGGCCGCTCGCTCTGATGCACCCGGATGACCAAATCGTGACCGCAGCTCGACCAGCTCCTGCACACGTTCTTGCCAAGCTCCTTCATCCCGCAGCCAGCGCACGATCCAGCGCGCCATGTCGGCGGAGCGATCTTGGGCCGTTAAGTATTCGGGAAACGGCACCGGCTCGGCGTCCGGTGCATCGGGGTCATACACCGCGCGTCCCACTTGTTCGATCCGTTCGTGCGCCAGCAGGTTCACAAGCGTGATGTACTTGCAGCTGCGAAAGAAACTTTGCAGCCACAATCCCCAGCGACTCACCGCATACAAGATCACCGTCGGCTTGGCGCGGTACATCAGCTCCAGAGAGACAGAGCCCGAGCAGGCCAGACAGGCCCGCGCTGCGACCATCAGTTCCTGAGTCTGTCCAACATGAATCTGCCAATCGGCTGAGTGCGCGCGTACCAGCGGTGTCGCATACTCCGCCTGCTGCTGATTGAAACTCGCAATCGCAATGCGCACCTCGGGTACCTGAGCGGCAACCAGCGCCGCCGCTCGCAGCAGCCCCGGTAAGTTGTGAACAACTTCTTGCGTTCGCGAACCGGGCAGCAGCGTGACCAAAGGTCGCGGATCGCTCCGGAGCTGAGTGATGAGAGACTCGTCGAGTTGCTGCTGGGCGAGTTGATCGAAATAGGGATGACCAACATAGGTCGCGCGGCACTGACGCTGCGCATACCAGGCCGGTTCAAACGGCAACTTGCAAAGCACGTGATCCACAAATCGTCGCATCTTCGACACACGCCACCCCGCCCAGGCCCAGAGCTGGGGAGTGCCATAGTAGAAGACGGGGATGCCACGCGCTTTCGCGCGCCGCGCAATCCACCAGTTAAAGCCAGGGTAGTCGATGAGTACCACCGCATCCGGACGTTGATCGCGAAAGTATCGATCCGCTTGCCAGAGTAGCCGCAGAAATTTGTGCAGATTCAAGATCACGCGCGACAGCCACATCACCGCTAGCTGAGTCAAGTCGGTCTGCAGTTGGCAACCAGCCTGAGCCATCCGCGGGCCGCCATATCCCACACACTCCACCTGCTCACATCGAGCACGCAGTTGTCGAATCAAATTCGCGCCGTGCAAATCACCGCTCGGCTCACCCACCGAAAAGAAAATACGCATGAGCGGCAGTATGGTCAGGAACCAGCTTGGCGGACCAGAGCAACCCGGCAAAAAAACAGATCCTTCCGACTGAAGCGTACGCGGGCTCGAAGAAAAGGGGACATGCGGATCCTGATTGGATTTACGCCATCAGTCCGAACAGCACGACGAAACGTTAAGGGCATGGATGGGTCGGTAGGTGTGGCGGAGTTACAGCTCGCGCGCACCTCGACTGGGTTTGCCAGCTGCGCTGGGCAAACAAAAAGAGCCTCCGCAATGCGGAGGCTCTTAGGATTTGTCGTGTGCAGGCGGCGAGTTAACATCGCCTGCTAGCTATCGCAGCTGGAACTACTTGCCAACCTTGAAGCCAGCCTTTTCGAAAGCAGCATCGCTGAAAACCAACTTGGCTTGCTCATCGCCCTTGGCTTCGGCAACCTTGCCCTTGCAGTTATCGCAGCAGAAGAAAACCTTGGCGCCAACCACTTCCAGAGCCTTGTCTTCCTTGCAAGGACCGCCCGACAGTGGGCACTTGCTCTGCTTGGCCTGTCCGGTCTGGACGAGCTGAGCATTGGCCTTCACGGCGAACTTGGCGGTGTCAGCCTTGAACGCCTTGGGGCAGTTATCGCAGCAGAAGAAAACCTTGCCGCCCTTGTATTCGGCCGAGGAGGCTTCCTTGGCTGGCTTGCTGCCGGCGACCAAGCAATTCACGCCCTTCAGGCTCACGTCTGCAGCAAACGCAGCGCTCACCAACAACGCAGGCACCACCAACGCCATCAAAACTCGCTTCATCATCGCTCGCTCTCCCTCGAAAAAAATGAAAATCGATCCCCGTTTGGATGCTATTAACCGATGCTAGCAGGCCATAGGCCGGCCGCATCGAAACACTCTTATACGTAAGAACAAGCTGCCGTGTCAATCGTCAGATCACGAAAAATCCCGAATGGGTACCGGGAAATGATATCGAGCATAACGGGCCGAAAAATCGAGTTTTCTTGCCCAGTTTATGAAATCGATAGTTCTTCGCATCCCATCACCTTGCCGACGTTGTCTTGCAAACCCCAGACGCTACGAGATAATTCGCACTTCTGCGGGCCGATTCGTGGCCCCCCGACGCAAAAATTGGTTGTAGAGGAACGTGAGCCATGATCGTTGTTATGGAACGCAATGCCACTCGTGAACAAATCGACCACATGGTAGGCCGAGTGGAAGGACTGGGGCTGAAAGCACACGTTATTGTCGGGACGGAACGGACGGTGATCGCCGCGATCGGCACCAAGCGCGAGGATACTCGCAGCTCGCTGGAAAGTGGCCCTGGAGTCGCCGAAGTGGTACCGATTCTGGCGCCGTATAAAGTTGCCAGTCGCGAGGTCAAACCCGAACCTACTCAAGTCGTCGCCGGGAGCTTGTGCGTGGGTGCCGGGGTCATTGGCGTGATTGCCGGTCCCTGCTCCGTCGAAAACGAAGCACAAATTGTGGAAACAGCCCGCGCCGTAAAAGCTGCGGGAGCCACCGCACTGCGCGGGGGAGCGTTCAAGCCGCGTACCAGTCCCTACAGTTTCCAGGGCCTCAAAGAAGCCGGTCTGCAGATGCTGGCGACAGCCCGCGAGGAAACGGGCTTGGCCGTCGTCACCGAAGTTGTGGCCAGTGAAGATGTGGAACTGGTCGCCCGCTACGCCGACGTTCTGCAAATCGGTGCGCGTAACATGCAGAACTATCGCTTGCTGGAAGCGGTCGGACATACCGACCGAGCGGTGCTGCTGAAGCGCGGTCCATCCGCCACCATCGAAGAACTGCTGCTGGCCGCTGAGTACATTCTCAACGAAGGTAATTCACGCGTGATGTTGTGCGAGCGCGGTATTCGCACCTTTGAAGCTCATACGCGGTTCACGTTGCCACTGGCGACCGTGCCGTACCTGCACAATAAGACGCATCTGCCGGTCGTCGTCGATCCCAGTCACGGCACCGGGCATACCTATTTAGTTCCCGACATGGCGGCGGCGAGTGTGGCGGCGGGTGCCGATGGCCTGATCCTGGAAGTTCATCCAGATCCCGAGAAGGCGCTCAGCGACGGTTATCAAACGCTGAACGTGGCCCAGTTCCAAGCCACGATGGATCGATGTCGCAAGATCGCCAGCGCACTGGGACAGAAACTAGGCGGCTAGCTCAGTTGGTTAGAGCGCCACCGAGTCGCTCAAGCGTTGCTCCGGCGGCGCTCCGGCCATGAATGGACTCACGGAGCCACCGTCGTCGATTCGGGACGCAGCGCCCGGGCGACGTCGATTTGCTGCGTCGGCGAGGCGATCACCACCAGATGCCGACTGAGCGCATCCCATTCCACGCTCGGTACTCCACCTGTCGACTCGGCCGCATCCTCCAGCCCCAACACCGTGCGCACACGCTGCAACACATCTTTCACCCGTGCGGAGTCGTCAGCAGCAGCGGCTAGTCCTGCGACCGCATGCAGCCGAAACTCGACTCGCCTGGCAAGGGCACCTGGAGTCGTGATTTCTACCAGCGAAGCATCCACCAACCGGTAGGTCAGCTCCCGCGGACCGAGCAGCTTGGCCAGCGTTTCGCTCAGCGGACGATTCTCGACGCTCAGCGTAACGGTCATATCGGGCGACCACTCGGCTTCCGCCAAGGCTTGCCAGTCCACCAGAAACTTCGTGCCCGCGCTCTTGCCCAGCCGCTCCAGTAGCACCGCTAGACGCACCGGCTGCTGAAAGGTGAGTGTGAGCGGTTTATCGAGCAGCGACTGCGACTGCTCCAGATTGACGCCTACTTCGACCAGCGGTGCCGGCAAGGGAAATTTGGGACGGATCTTGCGTGCCGCGCGCCACTGGTCACACAGTCGCATCACCTGAAGATGCACGGCGGACGTTTGCTCCACGACCAGTTGGCCACCATCCAGCCGCAGCTCATCCGGATTCGCGTCTGGTTGCCAGCCGCTGGGATCAATGGCAGTGCGAATCCAGCGTAACAGAGTCTGTGCAAGTTCCGGCTCTTTGCCCACCAAGTCACTAACATCGTAGCTGCGTGATTCGCGCCGCGGCATCAGTTGTTCGCGAGGCACAATCACCAGTTGTCCGTTGAGCTGCCGATATCCCAGTTGCTGCGACTTGAGGATCGCATCGAGCCCCTGCTCCATCGTGGTCTTTTCCAGTTGCACCGGAGTTGGAGTCAACGGCGAAATGCCGCGCAGGGCAAGTGCGTCCAGGTCGATCGAAATCGGAATCGTCGTCAGGTCGGATACCAGCTGCAAGAGATCAATCAGTGGCACGCGTTCAAAAGTTAAGCCGGCAACTTTATCAGCCAGCCGAGCTTTCACGTCGACTTCACGGGGAGCAGGACGTTGCATCTCCGCCGCCGCCCCGTCGCTGGACGTCGAGTTTTTGAGGGGCGATGCGGAAGAAGCGGGAGTCGGTTGATCAGGCGTAGGTTGATCGGGAGTGACAACGTTTTTCTCGCGTGGCGCAGCGATACGCGGAGTGAGTGGGCCGGGTGTGGTATCGGCGGCCGAGGCGACCGCTCCACCAATCAATTTGGCAAACCGGCCCGCAACGGGCTCGGGGCCCGGGCTGCTCGTCGATCCAGGTTCACTCGGTTTCAAACCAGGTGGCCCCGGTAAAACTCGATTGGCCCCCGTCGCTGCATCATCTTTCTTACTCGCCGTGTTTGCTTCTACCGGTTTGCGTGCGGCCGAACCTTCGTCGGGCGAAGCATCTGGGTCGGGAGAGCGAGCAGGGTCGGGAGAGCGAGGAGCTGGGTCGGGTGATTCACTGCGAGGCGCGGGCGCAGGCTTCTCGGGCGAACGGGACGTGTCAGGATCGGATGACTTCTCAGCCGGTTCGGTAGCGGAATCAGGGGCAGGTGGATCGGAGGCGTTCGTTTCCTGAGATTCCGAGGAATTCTGGGGCTGCTGCGCCGCTGGCATGCTGGGGTCGACAACCGGCGCTGAATTCTCCTTGGGTGCGGGAGTTTTCTCTTCATCGCCACTGCGCGGCCAGAGTAAAGACGTCAACAGCGCCGCTAGGATCGCGATGACGATCACCAGCGGAATGAATAGCCGTTTGACGAGTGGTGGAGGAGCGTTTGTGGGATTGGTCGCGGCCGACACCGCATCTTCAGTCCAGGGAATGGCACCTGCATCGGGAATCGCGACGGGTGGTTCCGCTCCCGTAACGCCGACCTTGTGACCGGCTGAAGAAGTGGTCGTGGGGGCTCGCCCCGCGGGTGGCTGCGCCGCCGTGCGCGGCGTTTTTTTTGGATCCTGAGTCGTGGCTGATTGGCCAGGCGCAGGAGCCACAGAACCGGCATTTTTAACTGCCGGAGCTTTCGCGCCAGGGGCAGCAGCGCGTCCCGCTGAAGCACGCTGGCCAGGCTTCGGCAGTGCGCGTCCAGCCAGCAAATTATTCATCGCATCCAGTTCGGTGGGAGGCGGCCGCGACGGTGGCAGTACGGTCGTTCTCCCCATGTGCTCCCGTTGTTCGGTACCCGGTTCGGTCTCCGGCGCGGGAACCAACTGCACCATGCTGTGACAGGTTGGGCACTGGTCGATCGTACCCAGGCGCGACACATCAGACACGATGATCCGAGCGTTACAGGTTTGGCAGATCGCGAGAAATTTGTCCACGGCATTCACCGTTGCGTCTCGAGGAACATCCACGCGAACCTGTTACGACCTGTAGGTACGCGTTTCATTCCTTCAATTGAAAGGGCTTGGGAAGTTGATACTTGCGTTTATCCGCAGCAGCTCGAGTCGTCACGAGCACAATCGTTTTGGCAGGATCAGCGGGATCTTTATCGAGCACCCAAATCAGCTTCTGATCCTTCTCCGAGGCCTCTTTGACCGTCGTCACAGGATTGGCCTTACGCACCATGGCCGTGAGTACCTCGCCAACCGTTTTTCCTTTTTGCTGGAAATCACGAATCGTCTGATTACGAGTGATGCCATCAAGCTGCAGATCGTCACCCAGAATCTTGATTTTGAACTCGAAGGGCAACCCCTTCAGCGATTCATTCACATCTTTGGCAATATCCTGGAGCGCGAACTCCAGCGACTGCGCTTCAAACATCAGAGTCGTTTCAAATTTGTTGACCACATCGTCAAGCGTCATGGTGGCTGGTGTGTATTTACTGCTGGCAGTCGGCGTATTCGCCACCGGCAAAGCGCCGGGTGTGGAGGCCAAAACCATCTCCGAGCCAAACACTAAATTGTGAGCGGCGGATGGTGGCAGCACACAGTTCACCACGGCCATATCTTCTTCCACTCCCACGCGCGTCATCTTGTGCAACATGCGAATCATATTGGGATACAGTAGTCGCACGCGTTCCCAGTAAGGGTTGGAACCGATCGTCGCGATGTAATCGAGCGCCTGATCGGGCACCTCCGCGAGACGATCACGTAGTTCGGTCGCCAGTTGCAGTTTCTCTTTGCCGATGTTGGTGGCTAAGCGCAGTTCCCAAAACGAATCATGATCACAGTGCAAACTGAAGAGGAGCGCTTGTAGTTCGTCCTTCAGGAACCAATCCAGTGGCTCACGAGCCTTCTTGCCGTCACCGAAGTAATACTTTCGTCCGTCGCGAAACAGATTACTGGAGAGATAATTCGGAGCCAGCAGCAGAGATACATGTCGCTGCGCATCAGTCACTCGACGGAGCTTATCGATTTCTCGACGAAGTGCTGGGGGAGCACCTTTCGTTTCCTTCGCGACTTTCTCTACATCTTCGGTCGCCCCCATGACGAACACGCGCCCGTCGCTGTCTGCTGGCACGTAATAAGTCCAGGACGCATTCTTAAACAAACGCGATTCCGCGTCCCCCAGCGGCTGAGCATTGCCCCACCGCGCCGTCAAGTCTTCGACTGGAACAGATTCGTTCAGGTGAACTACCAGCGACGATCGCGGAAATTCCTCGCCATTGTCATGCAACGTCAAAATCAACTGACGGATATCGGCGAGCCGGACACCAGCCGCGGTTTCCCATTCCTTGATTGCGAGCTCTACATTTGGTCCGAGTCCGCGGAGCACGCGTGGACCTTCCGTGGTCGCCAACATTTCGGCGGGTCTCACGATCAGAAACAATTGACCTCCCGGCGGAACGAAGTCGAGTTCCACGGCGGGTCCTTGGGTCGGTGAGGCCCAGAGTAATTGTCCGTTGTCGGCAATCACTTCTTGCCGTACTGCAGGTCCATCGCTGCTCGGTTTCGACTCGGTCGTATTCCCCGAGTTGCCTGCTGGCGTCTTGCCTGTGGCAGTCTTACCGGTACTGTTTTTTGCTCCTGCCGTTTTTTCGGCGGCGTTTTTTTCAGCGGCAGTTTTTGCAGCGCCAGTTTTTTCGGCGGCAGTTTTTTCGGCGGCAGTTTTGTTTGTACTCTTTCCCGTTTTATCGGTCCCCGGCGGTTGCGTCTCAGAAGCTTTACCGCTGGGAGAATTGGTGCCGGGGACGGCTGTCGAACTGGCCTCCGTGTCACTGGACGTTTGCGAGTCAGCGGCTGGATCAGCCTGCGCCACGGAATCGTCTTCCACTTTCGTGGGCGAAGGGCCGCCGCCCAAAAACATCGCTGCCAGCAAGCCCACGATGACCACTCCCACGGCCCCGGCGCCGATCAGCAGTAGTTTTTGATTGTTCTGCGGCGTCGAATGCTTGGTGGCTCGAGTGACGGTGGGTGCCAGCGGTGGAATGCCCGTCAGCGGTGTGTTGGCGGCGGCTTTCGTCGCTGGGGCAGCTGTCGCTGCGGCGGCCGTTGCTACGTTAACCGCTTTTGTGGCCGCGGCTGCCGACTTCGTCGTCCGCGCAGGGGCAGGTGCAGACGCAGTGGCAGACGCAGGATTTGCGGCTGTGGCTGCAGGCGCTGCTTGCGTCGGCGCAGACGCTACTCGCGTTGGCGTTGGCGCGACTGGCGTAGGCGCAGGCGATACTTGCGTCGGCGCAGGCGTTGGCTCTGGCGCAGGCGAGGTCACCGGGAACTGCGGCGTCGGCGGGACCGCTGCAGCGCCTCCCGTCGAACCACCGTAACGCTGCGCCAGATACTGCTCGTATAGAGGCAATGTCGGCGCGGGAGCGGCGGTGAGCTGGGCGAGTGCTTGCGGGTCAACATATGCGGCTAAGTGATCGGCGACGGTGGCGGCAGAACTGATGCGCACCGCTGGATCTTTGGCCAGCAGGTAAGCCAACAGCTGCTCCAACTGCTGCGGCACACCCCAAGCGGCCAGCGAAGCTGGCACTTCCCCCTGATGCCGCCTCACCTTCGTTGACCAATCACCACCGGGAAAAGGCGGCTGGCCGGTGAGTAGCTGATAGATCGTGCAGCCGAGGCTGTAGATATCGCTCGCCGCATCCGGTAACCGATTCCCCGCCCCATATTCCGGAGCAATAAAATCCGCTCGCTGCTGCCAAACGCCCGCCGCATCATCGTGACTGGGTGACCAGGCCATCGGTAACTGCGCCGGGTCCGACAAGAGCAGTAATCGCCCCGTTGACTCCACCCATAAATTCGCCGGACGAACATCGCCGTGAGCGAGACTCCAGCGCTGGAGGTGCGCGAGTCCCAGGGCGGCTTGCCGCGCGAGAAAGCAGGCGGCGGTTGGTGCCAGTCGTCCCGTGCGCGCGAGCAAATCCGCCACCGTCTCGCCATTCAACTCTTCCGACACAAAAAATTTGTAGTGCCCGAGATCTACGGCTTCGTAGCAGCGATGATGATGCAACTGCGGCTCCGACAAACAGCGCTGCACTCGACTGGCAACGTAACTCCACTGCACCGCATCTTGGGTGATCGTGCCGGTGGCGAATTGCAACAAGACGGGATGCCGAGTGGGCATGTGGAAGGCGCGAAACAGCCCGGTCAGCGGCCCCTGTTCCAGTCGTTCATAAACCTGGTAGTCGCCATAGACGAACGGACCGGGCCGACCTGTCAGAAGCACATTCGCCTGATAGCGACTGATCGCCTGCACCGATACCAGCCAATCGGCCAGCAACTGCGGCGCACCGACTCCGTTCATGCACGACGGATAGGCGGCTTCAAACGCGGGCAATAGCTGTTGGCACTGCGGCAACGCCAGCAATCGACTATCGACCGCCAGCTTCCAGAATTCCGCCATCGAGTTCACGGGCATAACTACTTTCCCATTCGCTTAGACGCCAACTGCACGGGGGCGAGCCTGACGCCCATGTCGTTCCACCAATTCCTCGATGACCTGCGCGGTCCGCTGAATTCCGGCCAAGTTCACATCGAGATGCGTGACGGCTCGAATGAGCTGCGGGCCAATGGCAATCATCAGCACGCCAGCCTGCTGCAACCATTCCACAAACTCCGCCGCCGTCCCCAATTCCGGCTCCACTCGAAAAATCACAATGTTCGTATCCACTTCGTCGGGCTGCAACGTGAGTCCTGGGGTCTGCCGAATCGCTTGCGCCAAGCGCTGAGCATGCTCATGATCAACGGTCAGACGCGCGCGATTATGTTCGAGTGCGTGGAGTGCGGCGGCGGCCAGGATCCCCGCCTGTCGCATGCCGCCACCAAACAGTTTGCGATGACGGCGAGCTGCGCGAATCAGCTCGCGTGGTCCGGCCAAAGCCGATCCAACGGGAGCCCCTAAACCTTTGCTAAAGCAGACACTCACCGTATCAAAGTGACTGGCCCAGCGGTCGGCCGCGATGCCCGTGGCGGCGACAGCGTTAAAGAGCCGGGCACCGTCGAGGTGAGTGGCGAGCTGGTGTTTTTTTGCCCAGAGGCAGATCTGTTCTACATACTCATACGGCTGAATTCGTCCCGCACCGCGATTATGCGTGTTTTCCAGAGCGACCAGACGAGTGCGCACGAGGTGGTCGTTATCGGGACGAACCAGTCCCTCAAACTGCTCGGGGCGCAGCACACCGGATTTGCCTTCAATGGTTCGTGCCACGAGGCCACTGAGCTGCGCGAACGCTCCCTGTTCATAGTTATAAATATGACAACCCGCTTCGCACAGAAACTCATCGCCGGGACGACAATGAAGGCGGAGTGCGATCTGGTTCGTCATGGAACCACTGGGCATGAAGATCGCATCCTCTTTTCCGAGCAGTTCGGCCGTACGCTGCTGCAGCCGCTCGCAGGTCGGATCGCGTTCGAGCACGTCGTCGCCCACTTCCGCCATAGCCATCGCCTGTCGCATGGCCGCACAGGGCTTCGTTACCGTGTCACTCCGCAGATCCACCAGCCCATCCGACTTCGACATACCAGAGCTCCCCAGCTACTTAACAGCCGTTTACCACGTTCCCAACCAGGTCCCAAGTTCGCGGGCCTCTTCCCGAGCAGCCAGCGCTGACTCTCGCCCCTCCCCCAGCCAAGTCTCCGTATCCTATCGATTCTCAGGGGTTCCGACGAGAGATCAGTAAAAGGAAGCTGGAAAACGGGAATCTACCGCATTCGGGGATCCATCATGCCGCGCAGCTCGATCGGCGGTGGAGAACGCATTCGCGCCCCCGGGCCGGACGGCTTACGCCGTGCCGCTACCTTCTTTAGCGGTCAGGGCGTCAGCCCTCCGGCCGCGGTCAGGGCGTAAGCCCTCCGGTAGCGGTAAAGTGCGGCCGGCACTCGGCGGTGGAGAACGCATTCGCATCCCGGGCCGGACGGCTTACGCCGTGCCGCTACATTTTTACGCCGTGCCGCTAAGTTTTTTAGCGGTCAGGGCGTAAGCCCTCCGGCAGCGTC
>JBJSXJ010000276.1:0-12427 GCA_046086325.1 Planctomycetota bacterium
ATGCTGCCGGAGGGCTTACGCCCGGGCCGCTAAAAAAACGGAATCGCCCGGGCGCCGAAAAGTAGCGGTACGGCGTCAGCCGTCCGGCCTCGGGCATTTTCGAGATCGCTACTCGTCGCCGAGTGTCGGCCGCTCTTGAATGCTGCCGGAGGGCTTACGCCCGGGCCGCTAAAAAAACGGAATCGCCCGGGCGCCGAAAAGTAGCGGTACGGCGTCAGCCGTCCGGCCTCGGGATTTTCGAGAACGCTACCCACCGCCGAGTGTCGGCCGCTCTCGAGTGCTGCCGGAGGGCTTACGCCCAAGCCGCTAAAAAAAACCGAACGTCCTGGCCGCTCTCGAATGCTGCCGGAGGGCTTACGCCCGGGCCGCTAAAAAGATCGGAACGCCCGGGCCGCTAAAAAAATCGGAATCGCCCGGGCCGCTAAAAAGATCGGAACTCCCACGCCGCTAAATAAGCCCCGGCCGTTACAAAACGGGCCGGGAGTCGACGATCGGTCACTTCATCCGTCGCTTAACTTTCTAGCGGGTGGATGACGAGGCCGCTAAGCAGCTTCGGGTAGAAATAGGTGCTCTTGGCTGGCATCCGCTCGCCATGCTCGCTGATCGCTTGCACGTGGTCCACCGTGGCGGGCATCACGAGTGCTGCCAGTTCGAAGCGACCACCCTGCCCCATTTGTCCCGTGGCATCGCGTCCTACGGTGTCACCCGCGACGAGCGCCGCTTCTACCTCGGCCACCGAATGCACGTACATCGGCTTCGGCAGATTGACGCAGCCCAACAGGTTGTCAACCACGAGTCGATGCAGCAGAGATACTCCCAGCCCTTGCCACTCTTCACTGTGTTCCGTCGCCAGTTCCGCCATGCGTCGACGTCCTTGGGGCGTGACGGTGGCGAGTGTCCAGCGATTGTCCGCAGCGGTGTAGAAGCCGATCGTTTCCTGCCTCCCGGCCGCCGCGATCTCATCCCAGACGGCGACTGCTTGAGCGGGCCCTTCGCCGGCGTTCGTGGTCGTGAAGTTATCACCGAGCTGTTCAGCAAGCTGCTCGGCGGTCCGCGCGGTCACTCCCCGGAAGAGCCGATGCGTGGGCAGCACAACCATTCCCGGGTCGCTCATGCTGACACACATGCAGAGCACAAAATTGGCGGGGTGCGATGCAGGTAGCGGTCCCACTGCGGCGATGAGTTCATCGCGATAGTTGCAAGCGGTCTCGTAACGATGATGACCGTCGGCAATGTACATCGGCTGCGGATCGACGAGGGCCGACACTTCCGTGATGGTGGCCACGTCGGTCACGACCCAAAGGCGATGCACGACGCCCAGATGGTCAGTGGCTTGCAGCGGCTGCTGGCCGACTATCGCCCGCTCCAGTCGCTCCTGAGCCGCATTTTGCGGATCGGGGTAGAGCCCAAAAATCTGACTGATATTCGCACGGCAGGCACGGGTGAGCAGCAGTCGATCCTGCTTCGCCGCTCCATGCGTCTCCTCGTGCGGATAAATCTTGCCTTCACCGAAGCGTTCGAGTTGCACGCGAGCCATGAAGCCGCGCCGCACCACTTCGCGGCCACCATCTTGAAACACTTGATGGTAGACATAGATCGCGGGGTCCGATTCGAGTTGCAGCACTCCTTCAGTACGCCAGTTACGCAGGAACCGAGCCGCTCGACTGTACCGATTGCTGGTCTGATCGTCTCCCGGTTCGTCGCGATTCAGCTCGATGCGAATAATGTTCGCGGGATGTTTTTTGTAGAGCTGATCCTGCAGAGCGGGGTCGATGACATCGTAGGGTGGAGCAATCACATCGCTCAGCGAACCCACATGTCCCAAGTCGTAACGCAATCCTCGGAAAGCCTGGATGTGAGGCATATCTTCAAGATCCTTCCCGGCCTGATCAGGCCGCGCTAATCCATCGTCAAGAACATCGCGCAAGCGAGCTGCCGCGCAGCAAAAGCAGACGATACCAAACCTGCTCGCTGGATCGAAGTCCCTATAAAAAAAGAGACCACGCGGTGCCGGGCACACGCGTGGTCTCGAATCAATCACCGACCGTTTTCAGCTCGGCAGCCAGCCGCAGGCTGCGGTGGAATTCCGCTCGCCAGCGTTCCCGCCGCCCGCCCGCTTAGTAACGGTAGTACTCTGGCTTGTATGGGCCTTCGGTAGGAATTCCCAGGTAGTCAGACTGCTGCTTGGTGAGCTTGGTGAGCTTCACACCCAACTGCTCCAGATGCAGGCGAGCGACTTCTTCGTCGAGCTGCTTGGGCAAGCGGTGGACACCTACCTCGTAGCGATCCGTTTCCGTCCAGAGCGAAAGCTGAGCCAGCACCTGGTTGGTAAAGCTGTTGCTCATCACGAATGCCGGGTGACCAGTCGCGCAGCCGAGGTTCACCAGTCGGCCTTCGGCGAGCAGAATGACACTGCGGCCGGAATCCTTGAAGGTGTAGCGATCGACGGCCCCCAAGTGACTCGGCTTGATATTCACCTTCGTCACCTTGCCGGCACTCACGAGTTGTTCCAGCCAAGCTACGTCGATTTCCACGTCGAAGTGTCCGATGTTGCAGATGATCGCATCGTTCTTCATCTGGGACATGTGGTCGCCACGAATGATGTCGCAGCAGCCGGTCGTCGTGACGAACACATTGCCCTGTGAAGCGGCATCTTCCATCGTCGTCACTTCGAAACCTTCCATCGCAGCTTGCAGTGCGTTGATCGGATCGATCTCCGTCACAATCACGCGAGCACCATAGCTACGCATCGAATGAGCACAGCCCTTGCCGACGTCGCCGTAGCCAGCGACGACCACGACCTTGCCCGCAATCATCACGTCGGTCGCTCGCTTGATGCCGTCAGCGAGCGATTCGCGGCAGCCATAGAGGTTATCGAACTTGCTCTTGGTGACCGAATTGTTGACGTCGATCGCGGGCACTTTGAGCTCACCGCGAGCGTGCATTTGATCGAGTCGATGAACGCCGGTGGTCGTCTCTTCCGATAGGCCCCGAATGCCGCCCAGAAGTTCGGGGTATTTCTGGTGCACCATGGCGGTGAGGTCACCACCGTCATCCAAGATCAAGTTCAGCGGCTGGCCATCGGGGAAGAACAATGTTTGTTCGATGCACCAATCAAATTCTTCGTTCGACATGCCCTTCCAGGCATAGACGGAAACCCCCGCAGCGGCGATGGCGGCGGCAGCTTCATCTTGCGTTGAGAAGATATTGCAGCTGCTCCAAGTCACCTCGGCTCCCAGCTCCACAAGCGTCTCGATAAGCACGGCGGTCTCGATCGTCATGTGCAAGCAGCCAGCGATGCGGGATCCCTTTAAGGGCTTGCTGGATCCGTACTTACGGCGAAGTGCCATGAGGCCCGGCATCTCGTTTTCAGCGAGCTGGATCTTTTTCCGCCCCAACTCCGCGAGACTCATATCCTTGACTTTGTACGGTAAACGACTGATAGCAGCTGTGGCCACGACAATTACTCCCCATAAAAATGATTAACGATGCGGTCATGATAGGCCGCAGCGTGTTGCTGTTGCAATCGGGCACCGCAGCTTTCCGAGTGGACTTAACGTCAAATCAGGAAACGCGGCGATTTAGATCCAGATCGATCGCACTACGGGCGCCTGGCGATTCCATCGCGACTCAATTCGTGAGTAGCTGATTCAGGTCCCCAAGACGCTTCAGGCCCCCGGCCGTTTCCTGTGGAAACAAAAAAACTCGCCCCTATCGGAGGCGAGTTTTGGTGAGTTTGATCGGAGATCACGAGCCAATCGAAGGGTGGCTCGTGATGTCGGCAAGTCAGGCGATTAACGCTTCGAGAACTGCACGCCTCGACGCGCACCACGCAGACCGTACTTCTTACGTTCCTTCATGCGGGAATCGCGAGTAAGGAAACCGTTGTCACGCAGCGGCGGGAAATTGTCTTGATTGAAGCCCACCAAGGCTCGAGCGATTCCCATGCGGCAAGCACCAGCTTGACCAACCGGTCCGCCACCCGTCGCGCGGATCGAAATGTCCACCGTGTTGCGGCAGCCGGTGATCTCGAGCGTTTCGAGTACGAGGCTCTGTTCGCGAACCGTCTTGAAGTATTCTTCGAGTGGTCGGGAGTTGATCAAGATTTTGCCCGAACCGGCGCGGACGCGCACGCGAGCGACGGATGATTTACGACGACCAACACCCAGCGAATCGCCGGTCAATTTGTCCTTCTTAGTCTGCATCTTAGCTCACTCCAACTTCTTTCGGTTGCGGTTGCTGAGCTTGATGCGGATGCTCGGCACCAGGGAAGATCTTCAGTTTCGTCAGCATCTGGCGGGCGAGTTTATTTTTGGGCAACATCCGGCGAACGGCTTCCCGCAAAATCTCCTCCGGCTTCTTTTCCCGCTGCTTTTCGGCCGAGATGGTTCGTTGGCGGGTGTAGCCGGTGTACCAGGCGTACTTCTTGTCCTGCCACTTGGCACCGGTGAACTTGACCTGAGCGGCGTTGATCACCACCACGAAGTCTCCGGTGTCGACATGCGGCGTGTAGATTGGCTTGTGCTTGCCCATCAAAATGACAGCCAATTCACTCGCCAATCGCCCCACGACCTTGTCGGAAGCATCGACGAGCCACCACTGCTGTTGGACCGCGCCAGTTTGGGCGATGTAAGTCGAGGTGCCAGCCAATTGAATACCCTCCGCGAAATGCAAACCAAGCGAACGCTAAGTCGACGAACTGCCCTGCGGACGCCTCGACCTAGACGGGAAAACGACCGATCTTACCGACAACGCTAGCCGTCAGCAAGGGACGTACTCGGTGATTTTCGGCTCCGCGAGCCCGGGAGCTTTGGTAAACTAGCGACCATGCAGCACTTCCCCAGCTCCCCTGCCACTCCCGCCGCCCCCGCATCGCCGCCGTCACCTCGATCCTCGCGACCGCTCGCGAGCCGGTGGCGTGAATGTCTACGCGCCGGTCCAACCCTCTGGCTCAGTCGCTGTCTGCTGACTCGCTGTCTGTTGTTCTATTTGGCGTGTCACCTGCTCGGCCTGCTGCCCCACAGTTCAGCTCGACACTCCGCCGTCAGCCGATCCGCCGGCTCGAAATTCGATCTCTCGAACCTGTTCATACCGCGACCTGCCAGCGCCCACCCCGGTCATGCTCACAACACCCACACGACTGCTGACCACTCCGAGCAACCGGAGATTGACGAATTCCTGCGCGCCGCCGGTGACCGGTCCCCTGCCGCGCGGTCGACTGGGTGGCGCTTAAGTCGAGCTCCCCTGTTGATCGTGAGCTTGGGGCTCATCGCGGCGCTGACGGTGGTCAAGTGGCAGCTCGGCCGGCGTCGGCGTCTGAGTTCGCCCCAGAGCGAGCTATTGAGTTCGCCCCAGAGCGAGCCCCAGAGCGAGCCCTTGAATTCGCCCCAGAGCGAGCCATCGATTCAGCGTCTGAGTCGGCCCCTGAGCGAACGCTGGCAGCCGCACCTTTTCTTCTTCCTCTTGGTCGCCACCGTGTTCCTGCTCCATAACGCTTGGCGGACACTCACGGTCGAACTACCGACGGAGCCCGATCTGCGCGCCGCACTGGGAGCCGTCGCCGCTCTCGGCGGACTGCTGATCGGTGGAGTGACCATGACGCTGCTGGGACATTGGCGGCCTCGACTCCTGCAAGAGCCGCTTCTGCCCGGTCAAAGCCTGCTCACCGCCCTGGCGCTCACCGCCAGCGGTGGACTGATCGTCGCGCTGGCACTCAGTCCGATCGTGGCGAACCGTCCGTCGCTGTTTGTGGGAATCGCAGGCCTGGCGCTCGTCGCGGGCAGCGGACTCGCCGGCCAGTCGCGAATTTCCCAGCGCCGTTTACGAGCCGAGACGGGCGCGGTCATCACGGGACCTGCCATCACGGGACCCTTCATGGCCGGCGCAGTAACGATCGTCACGCTGCTCTTTGCGGGCGTGCTGCTGGCTGACGGCTACTCACTGGACCACTCCGGTCGTATGGTGTGGGGAACCGTCATTGCCCTGCTGGCCCTCCTTTTGCTGCCCTAACCGATATGAATCAAATCTTGTCCACCCTGGTCGATGATTCGCCTCGTCAACAGTTTCTTGCGCAACTGTTTCAGTCGCTCTGGCAGCGCTATCGAAATCGCGTTACCTGGGTCTCCCTGTATGAGCGGCTCGTACACGAAGCGCGAGCGACGTTTGTCAACGATCACATCGCGCTGCGGACCATCGCCAGTCAAGTGCCACTGGCTGGCATTGCTACCCTGGCCCGCATTTTTGAAGCGCTCGGCTACTACGCGGCCGGCACGTACCAGTTCCCCGACAAATTTTTGAGTGCGGTGCATTTCGAACATCCCAATCGAAACTTACCGAAGATCTTTATCAGCGAATTGCAGTTGGCAGCTCTGCCCACGGTGACCCGTGAAACGATTCTGCGCACCGTCCGCACGCAGCGGCTGCCGATCTCCGACGAAACGCTCGCCACCCTCGCTCACCTGGACGACCAAGCCGAGCCGTTCGGCGCGGCGCTCCTGCAGCGCGTGGTCGCGGAATTTCACGAATTACCTTGGAACTTGCCTGAGAAGGCTGACGTCCTGGCGGTAAATCAGGTGTCGCAATACGCCGCTTGGGTGTTGGTGCACGGATATAACGTCAATCATTTCACCGGTCTTATCAACTCGCATGGGCCAGGCCCGCTGAGTGACATTGAGCGGACGGCGGCGGCACTAGCGGCGGCTGGAGTGCCGATGAAGGCGGAGATGGAAGGTGTGATCGGTAGTCGCTTGCGACAGACGGCCACCGAAGCCGTTGTGATTGACGTACCGGTCGCCGAAAACGGACTGCAGAGCTCGATGCCCTGGACTTATGCCTATTTTGAGTTGGCGGAACGTGGCACTTGGCTCAACCCCATCACCGGCCTCACGGAACGCTTCGAAGGCTTTCTCGGTCCCCAAGCCACTCAGCTTTTCGACCTGACGCGCGTCGAGCGTCCGAGATAACAGCGTCCGGATGGACCCGGAAATGGCTCGCGCTCAGCAGCTTGTTCAATTCGCCTTTCGCACCTGCGCCGCTACTTCACCCGCGCCGCTACCTCACCTGCGGCGAGATCCAGAGAAAAGCCGCACCGGCTTCATCAAGTCGGATTTCCCAGCGCAGTTTGTTCGGAAATAACGCTCGATCGAGAATCTTGCCATAAAAAGTTTTCGCCTGCGGCTGGTTCACTCGGGCGGCCGACAGATCGATGCGCTGCCGGGCCAGTCCATTGTGATCAAGTAACAGAGGAATCTGCAGCCGGCCGCCGATCGCTTCGAGTGCTTCGTCGAGCGGCGTGTCTTTGATTTCGACTTCGATCGTTTTCAGCAGCTGTGGAGCGGTCTTGCCGGCGCCTTCATCGGTCGGCCAGCCCACCGGCCAAGACTCGTTCGCCTGCCGCACGGTTGTCACGCGCAGCGTGATCTCGCTGCCGCTGAGTGTCGGCGTGAAGACGAGCCCAAAGGGGCGCAGCACCGCTGCAAGCGCCGTCCCCGCACTCACGCCTTGCAGTTCGTCGGCCACCAAGTCGTCGCCGGCCAGGGCATCTTTCGCAGCTTGGTCGACCTGTAGAGGAAGACCGATGAGGTCCGTGATTTTGCGCGCGGTCGTGCGCGGTGCTTGATCCCGCGTTTCAAAATTCACTCGAGGCGATAAACGTTCATTGAGTTCGATGAATTGGCGTGCGGTGAGTCCGAAAGCGCCGCGTTTGGTCGTCAGCTCCTCTTCCCCACCAACTTTGATTTTGTCGAGCCAAGCAGTCAGTTTGCGAGCGTCATTCATGGTGAAGGTGGCCCCGGGCAGAACGAGCTTGCCACCTGGCGTGATCACCCCAATCACTAAATAGGCCGGATTTTTTTCCGTGCCTTTCTTCTGAATCTCGGGACGATCAACCCCGGTCGCGCCGCGCAGACGCAGTCCCGCCACATCCAGATCTTTCAGAGCGGCCAGCCACTGCTGTGCGGCCGTGGGGGCCACACCCGGCTCGGTGCAAAGTTCCAGTTCCACGCGGGCGGCGGCTGGCCGAGCGTTGGCGGCCGCTTTGGGATCGCGCGGCGTCGATGGCCGCTGTGCGAAGCTGGGCCGGCTGGTTGGCAGCAGCACCACCACCAGAAAAACTACGACCAGCGGGCGCAGATGAGTCCGTGCGATCATGGTGAGTTCCTTAGTTCCCGAGTGCTGCCGTGGCCGGCGCACAGCTGGGGTGCAGCGGAGGATTCCGGCGCCGCAGTGACTGTTCTACCCTATTTTCCCACTCGCCTTCATGGCAAGATAGTCGGCCCGCAACTTGCCCGGACTTCATCTTACTGAAGATCTGGGTGCCCGCGGGAGCGTCCGAGGTCAGCAGTGACCACAGGCTTTTTCAAAGCCTCCGGGAAATGGCAGCCAAATTTTTTGTGGAAGGGGCAGCGAGTGGATGAGGTCTTGGGGATTGTGTTAGCGGCCGGGCAGGGCACGCGCATGAAAACCGATTTACCGAAAGTTTTGTGTCGAGCGGCGGAGCGACCGCTACTCGATTATGTGCTCGACGCCCTCACTGCCGCCGGTGTCACACAGCAAGTAATCGTCGTGGGATATCGCGGCGACTTAGTCCGTGCCGCGGTGGCTGAACGCCCACAAACCGAATGCGTGGAACAGACCGAGCGACTCGGGACAGGGCATGCGGTGCGCTGCTGCCTCCCACAAATCGCTCGACATCGCGGACCCGTGGTGATCGTCGCCGGTGACTCTCCCATGATTCAGTCCAGTTCGATCCGCGAACTGCTCGCTGAATTTCGTCGTCGCCAGGCCGCCGTGCTACTTGGCACACTCCACAAGCCCGATCCCACCGGACTGGGACGCATCGTGCGCGATGCCCGTGGGCAATTTACGGGCATCGTGGAAGAGAAGGATGCCACCCCGGCGCAGCGCGCCATCACGGAAGTCAACATGAGCACGTATGTGTTTGATGCTGAGTCACTCGTGCAGGCGCTGGGACAACTCACCAACAACAATCGGCAAGGCGAATACTATCTCACCGATTGTCCGGGTATCCTATTGGCGGCAGGTCGAGAAGTTGCGGCACTCCCCGTACTCAAACCCTGCGAGTCCCTGAGCGTCAACACGCCTGAAGAATTAGCACTTGTCGAAGCCGAGCTACGGCGAATGGAATGAGCATGCAAGCGCGCGAATTAAAAATCTTTAGTGGTCAGGCCAATGTTCCGCTGGCCAAATCAATTTGCCAGTTCCTCAATTTGCAACTGGGAAATGTCGCGCTCGGCAAATTCCCCGACGGCGAAAACTACTGCAAGATTGAAGATGACGTGCGCGGACGAGACGTTTTCCTCGTACAGTCCACTTGCCCACCCGTCAATGATAATTTGATGGAGCTGCTGATCATGGTGGACAGTTGCAAGCGCGCCAGCGCTGCCCGCGTCACCGCCGTGATTCCTTACTTCGGTTACGCTCGACAAGATCGCAAGGATGAAGGTCGAGTGCCGATTACGGCTAAATTAGTGGCGAATTTAATCACTCGAGCGGGGACGGATCGAGTGCTCACGATGGACCTGCACGCCCAGCAGCTCCAAGGTTTTTTCGACATTCCCGTCGATCACCTCTACGCCGCCCCCGTGCTGAATACTCATTTCGCTGCTCAGCAATGGCCGCAGCAGGATGTGGTGGTGGTGAGTCCCGATGCGGGCAGCATCAAACGGGCCGTCGGTCACCAACAGCGACTCGGCGGTCAACTCGCCATCGTCGACAAACGCCGCGCAAATGCACTCGAAACGAAACAAGAAAACATCATCGGTAGTTCGGTGAATGGCAAAGTTGCGATCATGTTCGATGACATGATCACCACCGCCGGCTCGATCTGTGGAGCGGCTGAATTTGTGCATGCCGCCGGTGCGCGCGAAATTCACGTGGCCGCCTCGCACGGCGTGTTCTGCGGTCCCGCCGTCCAGCGGCTGAAGGATGCACCGATCACCAGCGTCACAATCACCGACAGCATTCCGCTCAGCCCCGAACGAAAACTGGATAAGGTCAAAGTGCTCACGGTCGCCCCGCTCCTGGCCGAAGCGATTAAGCGCATCCACCAAGACCAATCCATCAGTAACCTGTTTGAAGGCGGTCGCCGCTAGTGCCAGCGGTGATTGGCGGCGTCGAGTGGTGATTTGCTGCGACTAGCGGTGAGCCGTGGCCGCTAGCGGGAGCAGTTAATCTTCGAGCGATTTTGGGGCGGGAGCTTCGCGGCGGAAGACGGCAACTACGTCTTCTACTGGCACGACAAACAGCTGATTGTCCTGCTCGAAATCCACCGGAATCGCGTTCTTGGGATGGAATAGAATCTTGTCGTACTGTCGCAGCGGAACATCTTCATCGCGTTCCACCTGCGTCGAGATGGCGACGATGCGTCCGGTAATCGTTGGAATTTCCGATTGATCCGGCAGAGCGATGCCACCTTTTGTCGTGCGCTTCGGTTCGTCTTTCCGCACGACGACTCGAGCCCCGATCGGCTCCACATATTCAAATGTCTTTTCACGTGCCTTGACCATATCAATTCCCCTCGCGCTCCACTCAGCCGAGACTCGAAAAAGCTTGTAGAAACTCCTTGCAACCTACTCGTTCCCCCGGATTTCGGCAAGCGATGAGGGGCCACGGCAGCTCGGACCGCGTTGCGATCGCCAGCAGAAAACTCTAGATTCCCTCCAGGAGTACCCTGATCCAATGTCGCCCGACGCCGCCCCTGATGCATCTGTTCCCCCCACCACCGCCGCCGCGCAGCTCTCGCGCGACGACATCGCTCTGAATTATCTGGAGCAACTGCCGTTTGCTCCCTACCCGGTTCAGGAGCAGGCGCTGGCAGCTTGGTTCGATGACAATGACGGAGTTCTGGTTTGTGCTCCCACCGGCACCGGCAAGACGCTTATCGCTGAAGCCGCCGCCTACGAAGCCCTGCATACCGGCAAGGTGACGTATTACACGACGCCCCTCATCGCCCTCACCGAACAAAAGTTCGTGGAGATGCAGGCCGCTGCCACACGCTGGGGATTCTCTCCCCACGACGTCGGCTTAGTCACCGGTAATCGCAAAGTGAATCCGCAGGCCAAAGTGCTGGTGGTCGTCGCCGAAATCCTACTCAACCGCCTCCTGCAGCCCGACCACTTTCAGTTCGATCAGGTGTCGTCGGTCGTGATGGACGAGTTTCATAGTTTTTCCGATGCGGAACGGGGCATCGTCTGGGAATTCGCGCTGGCGTTACTCCCCGCACATGTCCGCGTGCTCCTCCTCTCGGCCACCGTCGGTAACGCCGTGGGATTCAGCTCCTGGCTGCAACGCGCCTACCAGCGAGCGGTCCGGGTAGTGCAAAGCAGCGACCGCAAAGTGCCGCTCTCCTTTCAGTGGGTTCCCGATCAGTTTCTGAATGAGCAACTGGAGTACATGGCACAGGGCGACGAATTGACTCGACGCACTCCGGCTCTGGTCTTCTGTTTCAATCGGGAGGAATGCTGGCAAGTGGCCGAGGAGCTGAAGGGAAAGGCCCTGCTCGCCAGCGGTCAGCAAGATCGCTTGGTCGAGCGACTGGAAGCTCACGACTGGTCACGGGGAGCAGGTCCGAAACTAAAACGCATTTTGATGCGCGGAGTGGGCGTGCATCATGCCGGGTTGCTGCCGCGCTATCGACGCATCGTTGAAGAGCTATTTCAAGAAAAGCTGCTTTCGATCTGCGTCTGCACGGAAACTCTGGCAGCCGGTATCAACCTGCCTGCTCGCTCGGTCGTCGTGCCGGCACTCATGAAAGGCCCTGCCGGTAAACAGCGTCTCATCGAGGCCAGTGACGCCCAGCAGATTTTTGGTCGAGCGGGTCGACCACAGTTTGATCAGCAAGGATTTGTCTATGCGCTGCCTCACGAAGATGATGTGCGTATTTTTCGTTGGAAAGAAAAATATGACCAGATTCCAGAGGATACGCGCGATCCGGCCTTGCTGCAGGCCAAAAAAGCACTCAAGAAAAAAATGCCTACGCGCAGTTCCCAGCGGCAATATTGGAATGAAGCCCAGTTTCAACGACTCATCACCGCTGCCCCCCGAGATCTCACTAGTCAAGGTGAACTTCCGTGGCGCATGCTCGCTTACATGCTCCAGCTATCTCCCGACGTGAATCGAGTGCGCGAATTGATTCGTCGCCGACTGCTCGACCCCAAACGCATGACCCAGGCCGAACTGCACCTGGATCACATGTTGCGAGTGCTGCAGGCGGCAGAAATCGTGCAGCTGGAACCCGAGCCACCGGCTTGGTCCACCGCTCACGAAAAGAAAGGTGAATCAGCTGACCCCACAGCGACTGACACGGCGCTCCGCAGTGACGCCGGTAGTGACGCCGGTCAGGCAACGGCGACGGACAATCCAGTCGCCGCCGGATCAAACACCACCTAGTTGCCCGCGAACTCGGGCC
>JBJSXJ010000277.1:0-14877 GCA_046086325.1 Planctomycetota bacterium
CGACGATGCGGGCGCTGCGATGGGCGCGTCGAGTGGCAATAACGTGTTGTGACTGAGATCATGGGTGCGTTCTTGGAGCGGCTTAATGATCAACCGCTGCGGATCAAACCGGGGCCACATACCCATCACAATTCCTTTCGATTGTCGGATTTCTCACGGAGACTCGGGTAATTGTTTCGCACGGAGACTCAGGTAATTGTTTCGCGCAGAGACACGGAGACACTGAGGGGGATGAGAGAGAAAATGATTTTGTTTGATGTCTCGTTTTATTTAATGTTTGGGTGACGAACATGATTTATCTGCTGGCATTCATTGGATGAACAAAAAAACGTTCATTTGAATACTTCGATTGTCTCTTCTTCTTGTTCTTTCTGAAGATTTTTCTCTTCCAACTTTTAGCCTGTCCTCTTTCCTATCTTCTCCTCTCCGTGTCTCCGTGTCTCTGCGCGAAACAAATCCCGTGTCTCCGTGCGCAATCCAACCCCGTGTCTTCAAGCCCCGAGTTGGCGCAGGTCGGACTCGATGTGGCTCAATCGTTCACTGATCTCGTGCTTGGTGCGTTCGAGGTGATGGAGCTGTTCGGCAGCGACGAAGCTGAACATGTAGAACTTCACTTTCGGCTCGGTACCGGACGGACGAACGGCAATGTAGTTTCCTTCTTCGCCTAGTTCTAAAACGATCATGTCACCCTTTGGAGCGGCCATTGGTTCGGGCTGCTTGGTTAAAACGGTGCGGGTGCTGTGGAGGTAATCGCGCACGGCGACGACGGGTAATCCGCCCAGAGTTTGTGGAGGCGCGGTGCGTAGCTGCTGCATGAGTGCCTTCATGCGCACCATGCCTTGGGAGCCTTCCATGGTGAGGTTCAGTAGTTTTTCGGCATGGTAGCCATGTTGCCAGTAAAGCGAGTCTAGTTTCTGGTGAATCGTTTGGCCTTTGGCTTTGACTGCGGCGGCCAGTTCCGCCATCAGCATGCAGGCGACGGCGCCATCTTTATCGCGAGCATATTGGCCGACGAGGTAGCCGTGCGATTCCTCGGTGCCGAACAGAAAGCGATCCGCTCCCTGTTCGTCCATGGCACCACCGATATATTTGAATCCCACATGCAGGTCACCCACTGTGCGAACGCCATACGATTCGGCAATGCGCTTGACCATGTCCGTCGTGACGAGCGTTTTCACCACGTAATAATCGCTGGTCAGTCGTCGCCCTTGTCCTCGTTGCTCCAGTATGAAATCGGTGAGTAGTGCACCGATTTGGTTTCCATTGAGTGTCATCCAGGGGCTACTGGGGGCGGTGGTGAGAGGTGCCGCGCAGCCCATACGATCGCAGTCGGGATCGGTTGCCAGTATCAATTCCGCGCCGGTCGACATGGCATGCTGAATGGGATGAGCGAACACCTGAGGGTTTTCAGGATTGGAAACATGGCCGGGTACGTTGGGGAAGTTACCATTCGGCTCGGCGTGAGGACCGTAGAGTTCAACTTCTTGGAAGCCATCGGCGGCGAGTGCAGGCAGGACAGCGGAGGCGCCGACACCGTGCAGCGGTGTGTAAATGATTTTGAGGTTCCGTGGGCCGGGAAACCGCGCACTTTGCAGAGCACTCAAGAAAGCGGCATCTACCTCCGCCGTACAAATGGTGACTCGTCCGTCTTTCAGTGCGGTCGCGAAATCGACCTGCTGAATCGCATCCGTGTTCATCACGCGATCGATAATCCCGCGATCGTGCGGCGGCAGAATCTGCCCACCCGTGGACCAATATACTTTTACTGCATTGTCGCTGGGTGGATTGTGACTGGCTGTCACCATGATGCCGCAGGCACAGTTTTTGTAGCGCACCAAAAATGACAACTCTGGTGTACTGCGATAGTCATCCAGAAAGAATACTTGAAAGCCGTTCGCGACCATGATGCCGGCGCATAGTTCTGCAAAATGTCGCGAGTTGTTGCGGGTGTCATAGGCGATGGCGCAAGCCAAGGGAGCCGCTCCAGCGGCACCGCTTTGCTGAGTAAAAGCGCGCACGTAATCGGCTAGTCCTTGGGCGCTTTCTCCGATCGTGCGATCATTGATGGCGTTCGAGCCGATGGGGTACATGCGTCCGCGTCGCCCACCGGTTCCAAATGGAATCACCGTCCAGAACGCATCGTCCAGTTCACGCCATTTACCGTTTTGAATGTGCTCGATGACTTGAGCGGCGTAGCTGGCATATCGCGGCTGTGTTAGCCAATCACGAATGTTGGCCACCGCTAGAGCGGTGAGGTGACCGGCGGAGGCCGCCGCGTCGAGTTGGGCCGAGATCGCTGCCAGATCCGTCGTCGCCACTGCCTTGCCCGTCATGCTCATCTTCCTTCATGTCAGTACTCATGGGAGTATTCATCGCCCACAAAATAATGGGTGATCGTCGCCGCTGTGACTGCAATCTTACAACTGAAGGGGAGAGGCGGCAAAGGCACAAGTGCGTCCGCTTGTGAAGAAACCATGTGAATGCCACACTAGCAGACCGTTGGATTACAACCACGAAAATGCGCTCGAAACGAGATCAACCACATGGGCAGTGAATTGATTATCAGCGTCTCGGGACTCCGGGGAGTCGTCGGCGATTCGCTGACACCCGATGTCGCGTTGCGCTACGTGGCAGCTTTTGCTGCAGACTTACCACCCGGTCCCATCGTGCTCACGCGAGACGGTCGTACCACCGGACGCATGATCGCCGATCTCGTGCGGGGTTGCTTATCAGCCGTAGGACGAACGGTCATCGATGCCGGTGTCGCAGCCACTCCCACCGCCGGTGTCCTCGTACGACGTTATCAGGCAGTTGGCGGAGTGCAGGTTTCGGCGAGCCATAATCCGCCCGAATACAACGGTCTGAAACTATTCGACTCCACGGGCCAAGTGATCTCGGCAGCGGCTGGTCAACGAGTCATCGATCGCTATCGCGATCCGTCACCGATTGGTTGGCGCAGCTATCAGAAAATTGGCGATCTGGTCGAATGCGATGATACGCTTACCGACCACTTGGGTTTAGTGCTCCAGACGATTGACGTGGAGCGGATTCGCGAGCAGGGTTTCCATGTCTTGTTGGATTCCAACCATGGAGCGGGCGGAAAGCTGGGACGACGACTGCTCGAACATCTCGGTTGCAAAGTTACTCTGCTGGGTGAAGAGCCCACTGGCCAATTTACGCATCGTCCAGAACCGACCGCCGAAAACCTCGAACAGGTCGCTCAGCAAGCAACTCAACTGCGCACCCATGTCGGTTTCTGTCAGGACCCCGATGCCGATCGACTGGCGATACTGGATGAGTACGGACGTTACGTAGGCGAAGAATACACGCTGGCGATGTGTCTCGATCATGTGCTGAAGATGCGTCGTGGAGCGGTCGTTACGAATTGTTCGACCAGTCGCATGTCGGAAGATCTGGCGGCCAAGTATGGAGTTCCGTTCTATCGATCCGCCGTGGGCGAAGCGAATGTCACCGCGCGTATGAAGGAAGTGCAAGCGGTATTCGGTGGTGAAGGCAATGGTGGGCCGATTGATCCACGAGTGGGCTACATACGAGACAGTTTTGTGGGTATGGCTTTGATCCTGAATGAACTCGCATCGCGCCCCCTGACCATCAGCCAGTGGATCCAGGAACTGCCACGCTATGCGATTCACAAAGATAAGGTGACGTTAGGTCGTCATCGTCTGGCGAGCGCACTCGCGGCACTCACCCAGCATTTCTCGGATGCTCAGGCGGATGAGCTGGACGGCTTGAGGCTCGACTGGCCCGATCGCTGGCTGCTGGTAAGAGCCAGCAATACGGAACCGATTGTACGGATCATTGCGGAAGCGCCCCACGCTGCCACCGCTGCTCAACTGTGTCAGCAAGCAGCGGCAGTGATTGCCAACGCGTGATGCGCCGCTACCAGCGGTAGCTGCCCCAGTAAACATGAACTTGCGAGCGTCCGTAGCGTCCAGCCATCTGTCCACCAAAGGGGCGATTGGTTCCCGATATCACCGGCTCATATCCGCTCGCTGAACTCACGCTGCTCGCCGCCTGCTCATTCCATTCCAGCTCTTGTTGTCGTTGAGCTCGCGCTGCCGCCACGGCATCTTGTCGTTCGTGAGCAAAGGCTTCACTATCTCGCCGTACGTGTGATCGCTGTTCCTCAAAATCTTTGAGCGATTCTTCTAGTTCCTGGGCATTCATTTTGGCGACATCGGGTAATAGAGCACGCACCCGTTCCGCGCGCTTCGGAGAGGCAACGGCCAGCGTCTCCTCGAGCCAATGTCGTGCTTCTCGTGCGGCGGCACTATTGAGTATGCGCAGCTTCTGGTCGGCTTCATCGATAAAGTCTTCCAGTTCATCACCAGAAAGCGATTGTAGACGCTGCGCCAACTCGGCACGCAATTGCTGAATTCGCGTCGAGTCGTAGAGACGCTGGACGGCTGCCCAGCTGTCGAATTCATGGAGCAGTTCATGCTGCGCCCACAATCGCAACTCAGCCTCGCTACGATGTGGTTTTGAATGAGCATCCAAGGGTGGAGCGGCGGCGAGCGGCACGGCACTCAAACTTAACCATACAACTGCCATCATGAATGTCGCGCTGGTCGGGCTGAGTCGGGCTGACGAGTATTCACGGTGACGATTCGCTACATCTGTTAGAGCATTCATCGCGGGGTACTTTCGGAGGCCGGATTGATGGAACTGGTGGAGCGACGGACGAGTCGCAGTTTTTGATTGGGAAACTTTCTGCCATCGCGGGTGGCCGATTGCGATTCCCACGTTACGGACCCGTCGCTGTTGAGCGTGTAACTGTTGCGACTCAGCACTTCATCGCCCTCGGCTGTTGTGCCCGTGCCTGTGAACAGGAGTTGCTGGCCTTGGAAGGTCAGCACTGCTTCACTGTGCCCACCCCAGGAATCGAACGTCCAGGCGCGCAACTGGCGGCGTCGAGCATCCCATCCGATCCGCTGAGTCACCGTGACGGGCGTCGAGTCGGGTAGCTGCAACTCGACTTCGCGCAGCAGATAATTCTGATCAAGACTCCAGCGACTCGTGATCGATACCTGCATACCAGACGTGTCGCTCGCCTCGTTGCTCCACTGCCCCAGCATCCAATTCAGACCGCGAAGAAAATCTTGCGGAACCGTTTTCACACGCTGCGATTCCCGCACGCTATCGAGGAGCCACTGCTGATCGCGTCGCACCCAGACGGCTGTGTAGCGCCCGATCGCTTCCTGGGTCGGATCGATGGCCGTGTCGAGCGACTGGCCATCCTCGATTGCCACATCCGGCGTTGGGAACCGAATGACACTCTCGTTGGCTGGTCGCTGCAGATTCGGTCGCGCATCCGGCGCGCGACTTGTGGTAAGTGGATTGGCGAGTTGATCACGTGGTGTGGCGGGCATGCGCCGGGCAAGTTCACGACCGATCGTGGTGTGACCGGCGGCATCTATGAAGACGCCTTCTGGTGTCCAGGCTGCTGCGACTCGCTGCCGATCTCCCGCCTGAATCGCTTGCAAATAATCACGCGCCGCCGCCCGAATTGCCACTCGATCCGCTTCGTGTTCATCCGGCAACTGTAAGGCCTGTGCCACGGGCGCGAACGACGAGTGTGAGAGAAGCAGGCAGATGGCAACGTGGATCGCCAGCGCAACGAAACGACCAAAACTGAGCGGTGTCATGACAGGCAACTCCGTGCAAGGTGCGGTGACCACCAGGGTCCGACTTGCACGTGACACTACTGCTGCTTGGTGCGCGCGTCAAAGGCATGAGGGAAAAACGGCGAGCGTCACCAGCTTAGGGCTGGTGATCTTTCCAGTCGCGCCAGAGCCAGCGAAGAGCGGTGGGCATGAGCGCACCACCATGCTTGCCGTTGTGACCACCGTCGCCCATGACGAGCTGGTGATCATAGCCCGCGAACTTGAGCGCGGCGGCCATTTCGAGATTGGCTTTGGGCCAATTTCCAAAGAGATTATCGAGGTCGTTTTCACCTTCCTGTAGGAACACTCGCAGAGGTTTCTTGGGCTCTTTGCGAATGAGGCCTGGGTAGACGTAGCCGCTGCGAATGTTCGTGAAGCTGCCCACATGACTGAGCACTCGACGAAATTCATTTGGTCGTTCCCATGCGACCGTCCACGCACAAATACCGCCCGAACTGATTCCGCCCACACCACGGCACTCGGGGTTGGTCGAGATCTTCCAGCGCTGGCTCAAGTCGGGCAGGAGTTCTTCGAGCAGGAAGCGAGCGTAGAGGTCCGAGACGCTGTCGTATTCGTAGCTGCGGTTGGATCGCGGTTTGGCGTTGGGCACGGCTGGGGGCACGGTCCCCGGACTTACAAACACTCCGATGGTGACCGGCATGGCCCCTTGATGAATGAGGTTATCGAACACCACAGGCACTCGAAATTGCCCACCTTCGTTGGCGTAGCTGGGGCCGTCTTGGAAGACCATCAGGCAGGCAGGCTTGCTGCCGTCGTACTGTTTGGGGACATAAACGAGGTAATCGCGAACAGTTCCCGGGAAAATTTTCGAGTTCGTCCATTGGGCGGTAGTCACCTCGCCGCGGGGCACTCCCTCCTGGCGCTGCGAGTCGGCGGTGAGCGGATAATCGTCTGCGGCAACGGCGGTCGTCGGCCCGGGCCAAGCGATGATGGCAGCCGTTGTACCAGCGAAAAACCCCAGAGTTAGGACTGTATTGAGTAAGTGGAAACGTGGTCCGTGGGCAGGCCGATTCATCACGCCAGTAGCTCCCGATACATGGATTCCAGACAGTTCCCTTGCGGGAAAAACGGATTTTAGCGTCCCAAATCTTCCTTGGGAACGGAAACAACCTGTCCACACTGCCTTGTCATTTGGAAATGCTATCTGGTACCCTACCTGATTCGCAGAATTTATGCACCGGCCTTAGTCAGGCGACGAGGTCCCGGTGATTGGTTTATTGGTCAGTCGTGGCTTGGTCCGTGACGTTATCATTTGAGGGAGGTTGGCTGTGGGTGTGAAGAAGACGGGTAAGGGGCGTCGGAAGATTGGTCGTAAGAAGCGTCGCATGCGGGCCCGTATTCGTCACCGCAAGAAATAAGCATTGAGCGGTGAAATCCGATGACAGCGGAGCACAACAGCGACGGGATGCCATCGACCGGCGAGACTGGTGATGGTTTCCCGACGGATCGGTTGATGCGCTCGCGCCCGCGCGTTCCTCGCTGGCGACTGCCCGTCATCCTCTTCGGACTCTCCTGTCTCTCGATTTTTTTTGTTGGAGTCTGTCGGTGGTTTCCTGCCGATGCACTCGACCTGCTCGCCACCGCCGGTTCGGTGGGAACTGATCCAGCCGATCAGTTTGGCTTGCGACTACGCATCGCGGTGCTCGCCTTTGGCGGCGATGCGATCATCTATACTGCATGCCTGCTGGCCATCCTCTTCACGCATGAGATGGGGCATTTCCTCATGTCGATGCGTTACCGCATTCCCGCCAGCTTTCCCTTTTTCCTGCCGCTACCGATTTCACCGATCGGCACCCTGGGTGCCGTGATCGCGATGGATGGCAGGCGAGCAGATCGGCGGGAAATATTCGATATCGGATTGGCGGGACCAATTGCCGGACTCTGCATCGCCTTCCCCATTCTCTGGTACGGCGTGAGTCAGCTTAATCTGGCGGAACCAGCGGGCGGTGCCTTCGCACTCGATCTGCCGCTCGCACTACGCTGGATGATCCAGCAACAAGGTTTGCAGTTGGTCGGCAAAGTACCTGGCCTGGGACAGAACCATTTGAATCCGTACCTCATGGCGGGTTGGGTGGGACTGCTCGTCACCGGACTCAATATGCTGCCCGTCAGCCAGCTCGATGGCGGCCATGTGATTCACGGTCTCTTTGGCCGCTGGTCGCGTTACATCGCGAATGCCTTCATGCTGATCGCCATCATCTACATCGTGACCACGGACAGTTATACCTGGGTCGTGATGATGATTTTGTTGGTGCTCATGGGACCCACCCATCCGCCGACACGCGATGATTCGGTGTCACTCGGTTTCCCACGGACTGTCCTGGGAGTCCTGTCACTCTCCATCCCCATCCTCTGCTTTCCACTCAAAGTGTTTCTGGAATTGTAGAGCTGTCCCAACTGTTTCTCGTGGAGGTTCCGGATGAATGCCGACACACCGCGCGAGGGACTGCTGCGAGTGCTGGGACCAGGCGGCGCCACGGCGATTGTCGTCGGCGGCACCATCGGAGCAGGGATCTTCTTCAAAGCCAATGTGATCGCGCAAGCCCTGGGGCGCTTCGACCTCATTCTGCTGGTCTGGCTGGTTTGCGGGCTGGTCAGTCTCTGCGGTGCCTTGACGGTCGCAGAGCTCGCGGCACTGATGCCACATGCCGGTGGTCAGTATGTCTACCTGCGACAAGCTTATGGACCGCTTGCGGGATTCCTCTGGGGTTGGGGCGAATTCTGGGTTCTGCGCACCGGCTCCATCGCCGCTTTGGCAGTCGCTTTTGCCAACGCATTTCAACGCTCCGCCAGCGGCTGGCTCGCTTCTCATCACTGGCTCGTACCGCTCCAAGAAGATCCCTCGCAACTCGTCATCAGCGGTGACTGGACGATCGGAGCGGTTTGGGTGCCGCGCCTAGTGGCGATCATGGCCATCTTGCTACTCACCATGGTCAACATTGTCGGCGCACGATGGGGCGGACTGGTGCAAAACATCACCACGATTCTCAAAGCCGCAACACTGGCCGCCTTGATCTTGCTACCGTTCGTCACCGGACAGGTGGATCACACCCATCTCAGCAGTCGTTGGCATCCGGCCGAACAACCTGGCATTTGGGCGGGATTTGCCGCCGCTATGACCGCTGCCTTTTGGGCCTATGACGGCTGGGCCAATGTGTCGTTGGTAAGTGAAGAGGTGCGCGACCCACAGCGTAATCTGCCGCTCGCCCTCGCCCTCGGCACCCTCATCCTCATCATCCTCTACGTTTGCGTGACGATCGGTTACCACGTGACCTTGCCGATGGCGGAGATCGCCGCCAGCAAGTTCGTCGCCGCCACCGCGTGTGAACTTACGCTGGGAAATCACGGAGCCGCGATCGCCTCGGCGGCCGTCATGATCTCGACCTTCGGTGCCCTGAACACGAACTTGCTTTGTGGCCCGCGAGTGATCTTTGCCATGGCCAGGCATCGCTTGTTTCTCGCTCCATTCGCTTCGATCCATCCCCGCTTTCGCACTCCCTATGCCGCGATTTGTGCGGAAGCGAGCTGGGCGATCGCGCTCATTTGCGGGGGTAATCTGCTCAAGTATGTCCAGGCACCGCAGTGGCTACAGAGCTGGCCCGCTTGGCTCGCTACGCCGCTCACCAAATCACTCAATCAGATGCGTGGCAAGGAACTCTTTGACGTCCTCACCGACTACGTGATTTTTGGCAGCTTCATTTTTTATCTGCTCTCCGTAGCCGCCGTTTTCGTACTGCGACGACGCGAACCAGATCGCCCGCGACCCTATCGCACCTGGGGCTATCCACTCGTGCCGATCTTATTCGTCGGCATCTCTTCTTGCTTCCTGGCCGGCATGCTGATCACAGCACCGATCGAAGCCCTCGCTGGTCTCGCCTTCATCACCCTCGGCGCGACCGCCTATCAGTTTCGCAGTCAAGCAATCAATTAAGCTCGACCGCCTCTTCCCAATGTTCCATCAGTCGACCAATCGTCGCCTCCGCCGCCGTTAACTCATCATTCACTTCTTTCATTCGTCGACCATCGCGCAAGACGTCTGACTGGGTCATCATGTCGTGCAGCTCAGCCACACGACCTTCCACTTGCTGAATCTCGGCCTCAATATCGGCCACTTTCCGATAAGGAAATTTTCGTTTCCGCTTTGCTGGCTTGCCACTCGTCTCACCCGTTGTCGGCTGGCCCGAGCGACTACTCCCGTTGCCACTCGCGCCGCCGTTCGCGCCGCCACTTACACTGCCACTTGTGCCACTTGCACCCGTTGTTGTCTTTTGCGAACTATTCGTCGCGACTGTCGAGACTCCCCGTGCAAACCCCTGCTTGACCAGTCGCACATACGTCTCGTAGTTCCCCTCGATGACTCGAAATCGTCCTGGCTCCACCACCAACAGTCGATCACAAACCTGATTCAAGAAGTAACGATCGTGACTCACCAGAATCACCGATCCATCAAAATCGCGCATCGCTTTTTCGAGTGCGCCACGAGCCCATAGATCCAGGTGATTCGTCGGCTCGTCGAGGATCAGTAGATTCGCGTCGAGTCCGGAGAGCCAGGCGAGTGCCGAGCGATTGCGCTCGCCGCCACTCAAGCTATCCACTCGCTGAAACACCATATCACCAGTGATACCGAAGCGCGCGAGCAGGTCACGGCGCTGCTGCAGATTAAACTCCTTGTGATCCGGCCGAATCGCTTCTACAACCTCCGCTTCATCGCGCAGGCACGAGAGCATTTGATCGAAGTAACCAACCTTAACGCCCGCTCCGTGGTGGATTGTTCCCGAGTCGATCGATTGTTGACCGACGAGACAGCGCAGCAGTGTTGTTTTGCCACAGCCATTCGGACCGAGAATGCCCCACTTTTCACCGCGTAAGACATCAAACGAAAGCTTGTCGAACAGCGGTCGATCAAAGCGCTTCGACAGATTCTCGACTCGCATGACGATGTCACCGGTGCGCGAGGCGGGCGGGAAGCTCATCAAGGGTGCCACGATTTCACGGGGCCGATCAACGCGTTCAATGCGTTCCAGTTTCTTGCGGCGATCTTCCGCCTGAGCACTCTTCTGTCCGTAGGTATTCCGTCGGACGAAGTCTTCCATCTTGGCAATTTCTTGCTGCTGCTTCTCGAACGTGCGCCGCTGCACCTCTAGTCGCTCGGCTTTCTGCCGACGATAAGCAGTAAAATTTCCGGGATAGGCATCGACGGTCCCGTTCAGTAGCTCCAGCGTGCGATTGGTGACTTTGTCCAGAAAATATCGATCGTGACTCACCACCAGAATCGCTTGCTGGGACGAGACCAAAAAATCCTCTAGCCACTCGGTCGCTTCGATATCCAAGTGATTGGACGGCTCGTCGAGCAGCATCAAGTCTGGCTCGGCTAGCAGCAGGCGCGCAAGCAGCAAACGATTCTGCTGGCCACCGCTGAGGAGCGTTACGGGCTGCTGGTAGGTGGCGGAGTTGAAGCCGAGCCCATTGAGCACTCGCTCGATGCGATGCTTGATGTTGTACGCATCACGATGCTGCAATTCATGCTGCAGGTGATCGAATCGAGTCTCCAGACGGCGCCGCTCATCTTCGTCTACCGCTTCACTGATGGCGACAGCCACCTGTTCTACTTGCTGAGTGATTTCTTCGAGATCGCTCAGTGCAGCGCTCGCCTCATCCCACACGGTCCGTCCGGGTGCGAAGTCCGGTTGCTGTTCGAGATAGCCAAGACGTGCCGACGGATGCCGACTGACCGTGCCCGCATCCGGCTCTTCTTGCCCAGCGATGATGCGCATCAGCGTGGTCTTGCCTGCGCCGTTGGGTCCAATCAGCGAGATGCGCTGGCCGGGACGAACGTCAAACGTAACGCCATCCAGCACCGGCTCGGGACCAAAATGCTTTCGTACCTGATCAACCGTCAATAAAATCATCGTGGCACTCGAACTACTAAGCGATTAAATCATCCACGACGGTTCCATGCACATCGGTCAAACGATAATCGCGACCCGAGTACCGGTAAGTCAACTTGGTGTGGTCGAAACCCATGAGTTTCAAAATCGTGGCATGCAGATCGTGAACGTGAACTTTCTTCTCGACCGATTGAAACCCAAACTCATCCGTCGCACCGTAGGCTTGTCCACCTTTGACACCACCACCCGCGAGCCACGTCGTGAAGCCCCAATGATTGTGATCGCGACCGTTGATCTTGCCCGCGTTGGCACCCGCTTGCGGTAATTCCACCGTCGGTGTGCGGCCAAATTCGCCGCCCCAGATGATGAGCGTTTCGTCGAAGAGCCCCAAGCGCTTCAGATCCGTCATCAACGCTCCAATGGCGCGATCACATTGACCCGCTAGCCGACGATGGTTCACTTCAATGTCATCGTGATTGTCCCAGGGCTGCCCGTTGCCATGCCACACCTGCACGAAACGCACTCCACGTTCAATCAATCGCCGAGCGATTAAGATCTGTCGTGCCTGGGTACCCTCGCCATAGGCATCCAAAACATGCTTAGGTTCGCGACTCACGTCAAACGCCTCGGCCGCCTCTTGCTGCATTCGATACGCGAGCTCGAACGAATGGATGCGAGCTTCGAGTGCTGGATCCACGCCGCGCTGCTCTAAATGGCGGCGGTTGAGCTGCGCGAGAACATCGAGCTGTCGGCGCTGAGCATCATTGGGCAGCGCCGCGTTGCGGACGTTTTCGATCAGCTTGTTGATGTCCTGATGCTGAGTGTTGATATGTGTGCCCTGATAGATGCCCGGCAGAAATGCGGCTTGCCAATTCTGCGTTTCCTGAATCGGATAGCCACCCGGACACATCGCGATGAAACCGGGGAGATTCAAATTCTCGGTCCCAAGTCCATAGGTCAGCCATGAGCCCATGCTGGGGCGTACTAATCGCGACTCTCCACAATTCATCAGCAGTAACGATGGTTCATGATTCGGCACGTCCGCATGCATCGAGCGAATGATCGCCATGTCATCGACGTGCTGAGCGGTGTGATGAAACAACTCGCTCACCTCGATCCCACTCTCACCATAACGCTGCCATTTATAAGGCGAAGGAAATGCCGCGCCAGTCTTTCGTTCCGTCGCCAGATTCGGCGTGGGCAAGGCTTTACCGGCATACTTTTCCAGGGAGACCTTGCGATCGAAGGTATCAAGATGCGAAGGACCACCATTCATAAACAGATGGATGACTCGCTTCGCCTTCGTGGGGAAATGAGCTGGTTTGGCGGCGAGCGGATTGCGATAGATATCGGTCCCTTCCGCCGCTGCAGCCGTCGACGTGAGCCGACGATCGTCGGCCAGCACACCGGCTAACCCCAGCATGCCTAGTCCCACACCGCTGCGTCGTAGCAGTTCGCGCCGGGTCAGGGGCGCTGCCAGATCATTCAGTTGTTGTTCGTGTTGCTTCGTCATGGTTCCGCCGACTCCTTTAATCGACAAAACAAACTTCATTCGTGAGTAGCAGCAGTTGCGCGTACTGCTGCCAGGGATCTAACTTCACTTCGGGATTCATACCCTGCTCGGCCGCCGTGATAAACTGCTTGCCAAGTTCCAATTCATCCGCCGCCGGTTCCCGAGCAAACACGACTCGGTACAGTGCCTGAATACGCTGTTCTGGTCTGGACTGCCCTTGAACTTCCGGTCGCCCCGCGAGGGCCCTGGCTTGCTCCAACAGGAACGGCGAGTTCATCAGGAAGAGCGATTGCTGAGGTACCGTAGTGCGCGGTCGACGCTCGTTCGTCTGATCAGGACTCGCAAAATCAAACACGCGGAATAAATTCGGCAGATCCTGGCGGTCCACATATCCATAGATCGCTCGGCGTCGAGTAGCTGGGGACTGCGTTAATTCTACGGGACGGCCAAAGAGGGCATGATCGAGCGTGCCGGCCGCCGCCAACATCGCATCGCGCAGAACCTCGAACTCCAAGCGCCGCCGATTCATCCGCCAGTAGAGTGCATTCTCCGGATCAGCCGCTCGACTCTCTGCCCGATCGTCACTCGATTGCCGATACGTTGCCGACAACATGATTTCGCGATGCACGGCCTTGAGCGACCATTGCTGTTCCAGCAGGGTCATGGCGAGATGTTCAAGTGTCTCTACTTGGACCGGTGCCGCTGTGCGAATTCCGAAATCGCTAGGCGAAGAAACAAGCGGCTCGCCGAAATGCCACATCCAGATGCGGTTGGCGAGCACACGTCGCGTGAGCGGGTTTTCGGGAGCGACGATGAGCTGAGCCAGTTCCATCCGCCCGCTGCCTTCGCGAAACGGCTGACGATTCTCGCCCGCCAGCACCAACAAAAACTGCCGCGGCACTTCCTTGCCCGGTCGCCCTGGATTGCCCCGAATGAACACGCGCGGATTGTGCGGATTACCATTCTCTGCCACGACCATCGCACGAGCTGGTGCGTGCGGCGACGTGGCTTGAAACGCTTCCACCTTCTTATTCAATTCCGCAAGCTGATTTCGTTCGGCTCGATTGAAATAGTTTTTGACATCATCAAGCGGTACGCTGGTAGGCGATTCCTTGGCGACCAAAATGACCACCAATTGCCGCTCCGGTTCCGCTAATTTTCCCTCTGCCTCTGCATTGCCGCCCAGTTCCTTCCAGCGACTATAAACCGTGGCAAACACCGTGCCATAAACGCGGGCCAGGTCGAGTTTGCTGGGTGGTGTTTCTTTTTCCAACGCCTGTTTGATGAGTGGGTTGAGTTGGCCGGTGCCCGTTCCTGCCGTCACCGCTCGCCAGCGTTCCAAAATCGGCGCCGCTTTCGCTGCATAATCCGGCACCTCCAGCGACTCTCCCTCAATCGCCAGCAACTCACTCCAAGGACCAAACACGGGGTGATCCGGTTTGCTGTGCACCTTGAGATAATCGCGCCAACGCTCGACCATCTTCGGTCGAAGATCATCTGATTTCAGAGTGAGAAATGCGAGCTTCCCGAGCAGGCCTTCTTGCTTGCCCGCTACGACTCGGGCGAGATAGTCAGCAGTTTTCGTCCGTGCAACGTCGATGAGTGCCGCGTGTCGATCATTTTTGTATTGATCGTGAGCGGCCCGCAGCTTGTTCAGCTCCGCTTCAAATTGACGATAGGCGTCATTCTGCTCAGGTGTGCCAATCAGCGGCAGCTCGGCCGGTTCATGACAGCTCGCGAAGACTCCGTAGAGCGAATAGTAATCGTCGGT
>JBJSXJ010000278.1:0-7253 GCA_046086325.1 Planctomycetota bacterium
CAGCAACATCCCTTCCTAGTCCATGCGAGCCGAATGTTCGTCAGTCGAATAACGACTGTTTCCGATCGGTTTCCTGTCCATGCGCTCGATACCAGGCAGCACTCAGGGCGTTTCGTTCTTCCAACCATCTTTGATTTCGAACGGAATGAATTTGCCGTCGCGACCGAGATCCTCGCGCCCCCGACGAAGATGACCTTGGCGAAAGAGCCAGATGGCGTCGATCTGGCCATCAAAGTCACTATCGTATTCCTCGCGAGAATTACCGGTCAGCGGCGACTCGAAGCGCCACGCATCAACCTCGCCATCCTGATTCGAATCGATCCAAGTTTCGATCAGATGATCAGCTCGCTCATGACTCGATAATGTCGTTCGCTGCTGTCCCCCAGGTTCACGTACAAAGACGTCCAGTTCGATCCGTCGATAGAGACCACGGAACGCCTGATTAATCATGTCATAGCCACCGCTGCCATCGGGAAGTGATTCGGGATGGATCCCGTCCCGACAAAGCATGGGCCAACTGCCATGATCAAAAAACAAACGCTCGGTATCGATCATCGGCACATGAAAAACGTGCGTCTGATAGCGCAAGTTGGTATTGAAATCGGCCAGCTTCTCCAAATCAATTCCTTGAGCTGGTGGAATCGTAAAGAGGACCGGTAAAGCTTGGTGTTCGAGACAGATTTCGATGATCGCCCGCATGTTGTCGCGATATTCTTCCAGCTTCACTTTTCCACTCAGCAGATCGTGAGTGCCGAGAAAGACAGTGACTAATTCGGGGCGAGTCCGCGCCAGCAGGTCGGGTAAGATTTCACGCCCCCAGGCCGACGTGGCCTCAGGAGCTGTGCTCCACGTTTTTGGATAGAAAATGTAACCATCACGGGACAGCAACCGAGGTTGCCCCACCCGCGTTCGCTCGGGCCAGAGAAAACAATCCGAGTAAGAAAAGCTGTCGCCCAGATTCAAGATCGATTTAGGCCGGGCACCACTGTTGGTCAATAGCTGCTCGCTATGATCACCCACCCGTAAATCGTAGATGATGTAGCGCGAAGGCGCGAAGGAACCACCGCAGCCAGCGAGCACCAGCAGCGCGAGCATTCCCAGCACAGCCATGCCACTCTTCGCTGTTCGTTTCCAGCTCGCGATCACCGCGCACTGCTCTCGACGTTTCATCTACTCGGCCCCCGCTGGCAAGCCAACCTTGAATAGCACGGGCTGTGACAGCCGCCGAGCGTTTTCCTTGAGACGCCCGATCCGCTCGGCGTCCCAGCCGCTTTGCCGCAGTTTCTCGACCAAGGTGGGAGAGACTTCGAGCGTGCCACGGGGATAGGTGCCCGCCAGATAGATCTCGCCCTTGGTGCTCCAGCCGGCAGTTCCCTGAACCACCATACCCGGAAAATTCGCGAGTCCAGGAAATGCACTGCCAAAGCGAGCCGTCTGGGGCAATGTCGTCATCACTAACTGCAGGCGTTCCGTCGCTGCCCCCGAACTCTGCTGAGCGAGAAAGATCAGATCAGAATTCACCTGAGCGGTAGCGGTTAACAAGTTGGCGGCAGCTTGCGCTGGCTGCCGCGAAACCAGTTCGACGATCGTGGGTTCGTTCTGTGCCAGTCGTTCTCGAATTCGATACAACGCACCGGCAGCGGTGAGGAAGGCGACCGTTCCATCACCCTGTTCCCAGCTACCGATCACGCCCGTCAGATCCGGAGTCGGTCCCGTACCAAAGTACTCAATGGATGTGGTTGCCAGTGGTTCCAGCGATTCGCTCAGTTCTATCAGTTCCACGGACTTGCCAGCCAGATTCTGTACTCGCGGCACAAACGCATGTCCACGCTGATCGACGAGTAGCGTGCGACAACAGTGGCCCGCCAGTGATCCAATATCCTGTTTTTTCAGTTCACCGGTGGTTAGTTGAAGCTGATAGACGACATGGCCGGGATAGGCCAGGGCGAAGAGTGCATCACCGCGGACGGCGAGCGACACGACGCCATCCGGAACCACGGCCAGATGCTCCCAGTCACCCGACTGCGGATCCAAGCGCCACAGTCGCGAGCCCCAAGGAGGTCGACGCTCAGGATTAGGTCGAGGCAGATCTTCGCCTAAGGATGCGAAATAGATTTTGCCATCGGCGGCCGCGACCAACGGCGTGACGATCTGTCCGGAGAGTTCGCCTTCGCGATAGCGGCGCGTTTTTTGCAACCAGTCTGCCACGCTGCCCAGCGATCGAGTTTCTCCCTTCTCGGAATCATGCACCATGAGCTGTGCCGAGCCAACTTCCTGATTGCTGCTCGAAATCGCAAACCAAACTCGACCCTGACGATCCAAGGTCGTACCCGTCCGAATGGAATCACCACCGGGCACGTCCGGCAACTTGATCTCGGTAACCGTAAATTGATTGCCGCTTGGTAAGGGTTCGAAATTGGGCGCTGCGGGCCGAACACCGGTCGCCGCTGGCATTCCAGGTAGCCCAGCATCCGGTCGTCCGGGTGGAGCAGGGCGGGGCAGGGGAGCTCCGGCGAGGGGCGGTAGCGGTTGATCGATCACCGGATTCACCGGATTCACCGGATCGCGCCCCGCCACCAGTTTATCCTGCATCGCCTGATTAAGGGCGGCATCGAGTCGTCGGTGAATGGCGGTCACATATTCTAAATTGGGTGCGCTGAGTTCCTTTAATTCTCGCACTCCACGACTGCGAACTTCACCCGCCACGATCGACATGATCAGGGCGTTCGCAGGATCGTAGGCGAGTGGCCAGGGCCGAGCGGGCTCCGCCAAATCAGGCCGTAAGGGTGAATTGGATTCCGGTACCAAGACGGCCCCCCAGCTACGTCCCAAATCATGTAACAACATCGCGGAACATTGCTCAGAACTCACGCCCACATTCACCTCCGGTATAAGCAAATGGGTGGCTAAGAGCGCCGGAGGCGTCGCGGCGCGCGGATACTCCTCAGGTGTAACACTGAATTGTCGACTGAAGCCGATGGCCAGTTGTGCCTCGCCCAATTCCACGGACTGCTGAAAGTCTTTTCTCCCCAAATTAATATCCTGAGTGACGCGGTTGGGAGTCCAAGACCGAACTTCGACCACCTCCAGTTCAATGCCAGTCACGGCTTTGAAGTGTGTTGTGGCCGCTTGCAAGCGAGCTCGCAGGCGCGGCTCCCACAGCTTCTGCTTATCGGGTTCCCGCGAATCCATACAGAGCAGCACGGGTAACTTGCCGGCAGCGAGCGCCGCAGATGGAGCGCGTACAACTTTTTCCAAAGCCTCTCGATTCAGCTCCGGAACATTGCCAAACGCGAGTTCCACCAGCTCGATGGCCCCACCTTGTTTCGCGGGCCGCAGCACGTAAGCACGCCGACCTTGCAATTGATGAATCGTGGTTTTGCCATTCACTTCCACGACCACAACGCCTGTCGTGACCCCCGCGATTGCCTGCACCGCGCCCGGTCGCAGAGTTCCTTCCCAAGCGGTCTGCTCTTCACCCGCTGTCGCCCCCGCCTCCCGCGGCGTTTCAACAAGGACCTTCAGCTTCAGCGATTTGGGACTGCGACTCGCCAGAATCACGCTCGGACGATAAATCGCCGCTTGGTTGCCGTCCGGTAGCTCCTGCGCCGGCAACCCGCTCACGCCACCGACCAAGAGCTGCGACAAAAAACCGTACCAGATCAGTGCCATTAGAGAATTGAGGCATCGAGTTGCCATCGGGGACCTCCCAAAACGGTTGTGGATGGCTGTCCTCTTGCAGATAGCCCCTCACGCGAGCGCTGCCATGGGTGACGAACAGGGCATTATATCGCGGCGCAGTCAACTGGCAGGAGTGAACGGAATTCCACACCTGGAAGGGGCCGAGAACGGCCTGCAAACATCAGCTCGCTCTGCGGGCCACGCAGTCCAACCTGGGATATCCCGGCTGGACCTATTCTTCGTCCGCCGCAACTCGCCGCAGTTCCACCGACTGTACTCCCTCCTGGCGATTGCACGTGGCAACACAGAGCGCCGGATCGGCCGTGGGGAGCAGCACCACGCGATAGGTCAAATCCAGCACGCTACCCTGACGAGCGGTAGCGACTTGGACCACGCTGCAGTCCGTCACAAACGGCTGCAACAGGCTCTGCCAGCGCTGCGAGTCGGCTTGGCCCAGGCTCAGGCGCAGCACCAACTGATAGGTCTGCGAGTCGGCCGGGCGGCTCGAGTTGTCAGACCGAATGGACAGGCGGTGCGAAGTCTGATGCAGCGTCAAGCGACGTCCCTGAAACAGAAAGGCAGCGATGGCGGCAATCGGAATTCCCAGCAGCGGCACTCGTAAGAATCCCGCGCCCGCCGAGAGTCCCACCGCCACTGCCAAAATCACGAACGCCGTATCGCGAGTATCATCGACCACGGTTCGAAATCGCACGATGGCCAATGAGCCGACCAAAGCAAAGGCCCGAGCCGCACTGTCGCCAATCGCCAGTGTCACCATGGCGATGATGACCGTAAGGAGTACCAGCGTGGGAACTAAACTGGGAGCGGAATCGGTCACCGGGGTGCGGCGTGAATACCAATAGATCGCTGCCACCACACAGCCCAATAGCAGTGCGACCAGCAGCCGCACGCCGATCAACGACCACGACAGTTCACCACTGGCTGACGCCGATTCTCGCAACCAATCAGGCATCCTCGTTCTCCCGCGACAACTCCAGGTGATCACACTCCTCCCGGCAACGACGATACTTGGAAACCGCTGTCGGTGACAAGTCAAAGTCACCCATGAGCTGTTTGAAGAGCGTAGGCAATCGAGTTCGATACTTTAATTCCAAGATGACTTGACCAGGCAACAGCGGAACCGCAGCTCCCTCCCCCGTAAACTTCCACTCGCGCTGTGACTGCCCACGGACTTCTTTATCCATGGTGAGTCGCACGGGTCCTTCGAGCATACCGGCGTAGGCCTCCCGCAAATAAGTAACTTGGCAGATCGGTAGCAAGTGACTCTTCCGCAGTCTGCGTGCGAACCAGTTACCTTCCCAGCCCGCAAGCGCCGTGCTCAACGCCGCGTCTCTCCCCGAGTTGACCTCTGCGTTTCCCCCGGAGCTCATCTCCAGCCAAATCAAGTCTGCTTCGGCCACCACCACGCGACGCTTGGCTACCCGTCGTCCCACCCGCGTCTTGCGTTCCAGCGACACCCAGTCGGCATCGCCATAGCGACGCACTCGATATTTGCGGCGCTGATAACCAGCACGGCGCTCCAAGACATCGCCCGCTAGCGTATCGGAGTAAAGGCTATGAGTGAGATAAGCGCCGCCGAGCGCGGGATTACCGTGAGGATCGGGTAGCAAATGGGCACGGGCCCAGTCGCGAACCGCAAAGGATTGCGATTCGTGAATGAGAAACTTCAGCTCGAACGCCTCGCCACCTTCATCGCTGGCGGCGCGAAACGACGGCGATAAAAAACGGACCTCACCCGACCGCGCCGCATCCACCACGAATCCCTCCTTGCCAACCTCCACGTCGTCCATCATGGCGCCGGCTTTCCCGGTACGCGCGGTTCGGATGCACGCGGTTCGGAGGCACGCGGTTCGGATGCACGCGGTTCTTTTGTGTTCCCGTCCAATGCTCCCAGGGCAGGGTGACTGAGCAGAAACTCGCGGCGCTTCTCGATGAAGCCACGTAGCGATCCGTCGGCCGGTTCATCCGCCGTGGCTCGCAAAAAAGCTTCCACAGACGAAAGTTTACGAGTGTCCCGCGCTAGCTCGGGTTCCAGCAACTGCCGAAAGTGAGTCACGATCGGTCCCAACTGCTTCCAGTCGAGTTGTTCTTGGGCGATCTGCCGAACGTAGCGCAGGTATCGCTCGCGCAACGCCGGCACCGCCAGCAGTCGACTACGAAGCGGCTTGCGCGGATCATCAAGGGCGACTAGGGGATCGAGAGCTACCGGGGAGGGTCGCGCCGGTTGGTTCATGGCAGGGGCATCCCCGGGAGCTCGACCACCGCGCATACCCGGTGGGCCCATTCCCGGTCCGCCCATCTGTCCATGAAACGCCTCATTCATGTCATGCGGCAGCAGATGGAATTTCCCCTTGGCATCTCGATACAGGCTGTAGTCGCTCGCCCGCACCCAGTAGCCATCGTTATTGATCAAGGCCACATCCAAAGCTAAGAAGCGCAGCGCTCCATCCAAATCCAACAGCGGCTCCAAGGCCCGTTCTAACTCTTCCGCTGGAGTTTGATTGAGGGTCCGACAAAGTTTGATCAGCGCCTGCCAAGCTTCCGGCTTGTCGGCCGACTTCAGCTGATAGCGTCGCTGATAATCATCCAGATTGTCGCCCAAGTACTCCAAGCCACCGCCGCCCGCTGGACTCCCGCGCACCTTCCAGCGATCACCTTTGGTCGTGTGATAATTCTCTTTGAGAAAATCCTTATTGAACTGCTCCACATTCACATAGATACCCCAGTTCTCACCATTGACGACCACGCGCACAAAATTGGCGCGCGGTGCCGGCAGATACTGCCGGGCGACATGGGAGTAAAGCACCGAACTGAGAAACGAGGGATCTTCGTGAGCGTTGAGCAAATTGAGCGTTCGCTGTCCCTGCACTCGCTGCTCACCATCGACCAAATCTATCACCACATTAAACGATCGTTTGTAGCCAGCCGGTACCATCCCATAGGACGACATGCCGCGAAAACTCACTCCCACCAGCGGATACTCGCGACCATCAACTTGCAATGTCGCCGCTACATCCACATCTGTATTGTGAAATTCGGCCAGCTCAGCCTCCCAGTCGTCTTCTGCAAACGTGAAAAACAAAGTTCTCAGCACCTGATGGTCAAACCACGGCTCGTCTTGAAATTGCTTCACATCCGCAGGACTCAACTTCTCACCAGGCTTGGCGGGTTCGCGATTTCCCCCTCGAGGAAATCCACCCGGTGGCCCACCTCCAACTCCAGCGCCCAAGCCAGGAGCCGGCAGAATTTTCTCGAGCAACATGGCCATTTCGGCTTCATCGAGTTTCGCATCGCGGTCCTGATCGTGGGCCCGGAGCAGCTGGTCCCAAAATGTGGTGAGTTCCACGGCGCTCAGTTTGCCGTCTTGATCCTTATCCGCCTGTCGCAGCAAGTGACCGGCTAGCATCTGCGTGGGCGGACCTGCGGGAAACGCACCCGGCCCACCAGGAAAACCGCCACCTGGAAAACCACCTCCGCCACCAGGAAAACCACCTCCGCCACCAGGAAAACCACCTCCGCCACCAGGAAAACCACCACCAGGGCCTGGAAAG